>CP113928.1:450517-778534 GCA_029392055.1 Leuconostocaceae bacterium ESL0723
GAACCCGGTCGGGAGCACGCCCTGGCACTAATGTTGTCGGGTGATGAAATTACCGAAGCCGCCTTGGCGAATGCTAAGGCCTTGCGAGCCGGACAATAAAAAAGGTTGTGCATTTGCACAACCTTTTTTTATTTTATCCTTTGGCCATAATCACCAGGAAGCTGATGAAGACCAGGGCCAGAATATACATTAGGATTGGGACTTTACGAGCCCGACCAGTGGCAATCATGGTGATTGGGTAGGCAATGAAGCCCAGGGCAATCCCGTCCGAGATGGAGTAAGTCAGGGGCATGCCAACCACAATTAGGAAGGCTGGGGCTGAGACGGTCAGGTCCTGCCACTCAATCTTACCCAAGTTACCAGCCATCAGGATGCCGACCACTACCAGGGCCGGGGCGGTCACCTGCGAAGTCACCACCGTCAAGAGTGGTGAAAACAGGAGAGCTAAGAAGAAGAGCAGACCGGTTACCACGCTGGTAAAGCCGGAACGACCACCAACCGCAATTCCTGAAGAAGACTCGACGTAGGCGGAAGTAGGGGAGGTTCCCAAGACGGCACCGACGGTCATTCCGACGGCATCAGCCATCAGGGCCCGACCGGCCCGGGGCATCTTGTTGTCCTTGATGAAGCCAGCCTGTTCGGCCAGGCCAATCATCGTTCCCGCGGTATCAAAGAAGGTCACGATTAAGAAGGTAATGACAACCGTCACTAACTGGAGGGTGTTAATGTCACCCAGGTGAGTGATGCTGACCCCAAAGGTTGGGGCCAAAGAAGGCGCTGGCGCCAGTAAGGTCTTAGGCAGGTGAATCTGACCAGTTACCAAACCAGCAATGCTGGTTAGCACCATGCCGACAAAGATGGCAGCTGGGACCTTGCGACTCATCAAAATCAAAGTGACCACAATCCCAAAGGTTGCCAGCAGGGTGGTAGGGCTGGCCAGGTTACCCAGGCTAACCATGGTGTCCTTGTTGGCCACCACCAGGCCAGCATTGTGTAGCCCAATGAAGGCGATGAAGAGACCGATGCCGGCCGCAATCGCCAGTTTTAAGTTCTGGGGAATGCTATCAATGATTTTTTCCCGGATCTTAAAAATAGTGATTACCAGGAAAATAATAGCGGCGACCAGGACGCCGGCCATGGCCGTTTGCCACTTAATGCCCATGCCGATTACAACCGAGTAGGCGAAGAAGGCGTTAACCCCAAGCCCGGGTGCAATGGCAATTGGGTAGTGGGCCACCACCCCCATGAAGAGGGTGGCAATCCCGGCTGACAGGGCGGTGGCGGTGAAGACCGCCCCGGCGTTCATGCCGGCTGCGCCCAGGACCGTTGGATTCAAGAAAAGGATGTAGGCCATGGCCACGAAGGTGGTTAGGCCGGCAACCGTTTCCTTACGAAAGGACGTTTTGAGTTCGTCAAACTTGAAGTAGCGTGCAATTGCTGACATATTTATCTCCCAATTTATCTGTTTGGACCACCTACCATTCTAACAAGCTAATCTGAGAATACGATGAAAAAATAGCAAAAATTCGGGTTAAAAACCGAACGATTTAGATTACGTGGTGGTTTTATGGGTAAAATGCCGAACAATATCAGAATGATGTCGTACCAGGAATCACTAGCCGCCCCGGTTTAAACCTTTGCTCTTTTAAGATTTATTGACCTCGGCTATACTATAGGATATATGTCAATTCCAGGAGGCAGTCATGGATAGTCAAACTTGGGCAAGAATCAAAAAATACACAGAATTACAGGGTACCTCTGGTCAAGAGGACCGAGTGCGGGCCGCCTTCAAGGCTGATTTGACGCCCCTCGTAGATGAAGTTACGCAAAATGGGTTGGGTGGTGTCTTTGGTATCAAGAATGGTCAAAGCGCTGGTCCCCGGGTCATGTTTGCCGCCCACATGGATGAAGTTGGTTTCGTGGTGACTGAAATCCTGCCAACTGGTAATTTCCGGGTCACTGGCCTAGGCGGTTGGAATCCCACGGCGGTCAGTGCCCAGCGCTTCACCCTTTTTACTAACCAGGGGGAGTATCCAGTTGTTTCTGGCTCTATTTCACCCCACCTACTCCGCGGGCAGGCCGGCGGTCCGGCTACACCCACGATTGCCGGTATGGTCTTTGATGCTGGTTTCCGTGACCAAGCAGAGGCCCAGGCTTTCGGCGTTCGAGTTGGGGACTTTATCGTGCCAAAAACCGAAACGACCCTACTGGCCAACCAGAACCGGGTCGCTTCCAAGGCCTGGGACAACCGCTTTGGTCTGGTAACCATTTTGCAGGCCTTAGATGAACTTCAGGGACAAAGCACGCCTAACACCCTAATCATGGGTGCCAATGTCCAGGAAGAAGTTGGTTTGCGGGGCGCCCCGGCGGCGGTTAACCAGCTCCAGCCCGACATTTTCTTTGCCGTTGATTCGAGTGCGGCTGATGATAATTTGGCCAAGGCCGGCCACCAGGGCCACCTGGATGAAGGAACGCTGATTCGGGTCTATGATCCAACGGTGGTGACCCCACCTCGTTTGAAGGACTTTTTACTGACTATGGCCGATGATAATGGGATTCCGTACCAGTACTTTGTTTCTAAGGGTGGCACCGATGCGGCTGCTGCACAAAGTCAGTTAGCTGGGATTCCTTCGGTGGCCTTGGGTGTGGCTTCCCGCTACATTCACACCCATGAAACCGTCTGGTCGATTCCTGATTTCGAAGCCGCCCAGGCCTTGCTGGTCGCCGTGGCGAAGAATTTGGACCAGAGCACTTACGAAACCATCCTAGGGGCTTAAGAAATTGAAGAAGCTGCAAAAACTTGATTATTGGATTGCCGTGCCCTACGCACTCTTGAGTGCGGTTGGAGTGGTCATGGTTTTTTCAGCGAGCCAAAACGTTGATAGTAATTCGGTGGTCAGTTTCCTAAAGCAGGCCGCCTTTGTGGGCTTTGGTTGGTTGCTAGCCCTTTTGGCCTTTAACTTTAACCGGCGTAAGCTCCGGCAGAAAAACTGGCTCAACGCCCTGATGGTGATTACCCTGGTCCTGCTGGTAATGGCGCGGCTATCGCCGGCGATTAACGGGGCCCACGGCTGGATTCAACTGCCAGGGATGACCTTGCAGCCAGTCGAATTAGCCAAGTTCGTCCTGATTTTATACTTTGCGGATTTGTTTGCCCGCCACCCCTGGCAGTCAGGGTTACCGCTGCACTTGCAGTGGCGGCGGTGGAAGCCACTGATGTCCAGCTTTGTCCTACCGGCTGCCATCTGTATTATGGAAGCCATCATGCCCGATGTTGGGAATCTCTTCATTGCGGTGGTCGTGATTATGGTGATTTGGTTAGGGTCTGGCGTCTCTTACCGCTGGAACATCTTTAACTTAACCGTGGTGATGGTGGTCTTTCTCTTTTTGCAAAACATTATCCGCTTCTTCCACCTAGGGGCTAGTCAGTCTTATGCCGTGCGTCGTTTGACCAACTTTGTCGATCCCTGGTTAAATATCGACCAGAGTCGCCAGCTTTTATACAGTTACTATGCGATTGCCCATGGCGGTCTCTTTGGTGTCGGTCTGGGCAATTCCTTGATTAAGCCTTACCTGCCTGAATCAAATACCGACTTTATCATGGCGGTGGCGACTGAAGAACTAGGGGCCTTGATGGTATTAGGTGTCTTAATCGCCCTCCTGGTTTTGGTAGGTCGCTTGATCTATGTCGGTATCCAGCAAGAAGGGCAGTATGAACGCCTGGTCTTATTTGGTATTGCCAGTCTGTTGCTCCTCCAGGCCTTTGTTAACCTGGGTGGCGTGATTGGTCTCTTGCCCATTACCGGCGTGGTCTTTCCCTTTATTTCTGGGGGAGGTTCTTCCTTTATTGTTTATAGTATTGCCATCGGTCTGGCCCTAAATATTTCGGCCAAGACCAAGCAACCGTTGAAACTCAATCCCCAAGACATGGTGGCTAGGAGGGATTACCGATGACTTTTTTCATCCAGCCCCGGCGGGCACTCTATGTTTATTTAAAAAATTTAAAATATGCCCATCAATTTAAAAAATATGGACATGTAACCTACATTTCCCAGCAGATGAACCTGGTTGCGGTCTACGTTAATGAGGACCAGGTCCAGCACTTGGTGGACAAGTTTAATCAGATGAAATTTGTGAAAACCGTCAAGGTTTCGCCCCGGCCCGACATTGATCCGGACCTCGGTGATCAGCACGACGATGTTTTCTTTGAAAATTATGACCAAGATCAAGAGGAGTCCTAGGACATGCGGGTGATTGCAGGTAGGTTCGGTGGGACCCGGTTACAAGCCGTCAAGGGCCGCCAGACCCGGCCAACGACTGATAAGATAAAAGAAGCCATGTTTAGCATTCTCATGCCCTACCTGAACGGCGGCCAGGTCCTAGACCTGTACGCAGGGACCGGTGGGTTAGGCATTGAAGCGGTTTCGCGGGGAATGGACCATGCCACCTTAGTTGACCGGCAGCGGGCGGCCGTGGCAGTGATTGAGCAAAACGTGGCTAAGACCCATCATGAAGCGGACTTTACCATCCTGGCCCTGCCAGCAAAACGGGCCCTGGCGGAGCTACAGTCTCAGGGCCAGGCCTTTGACCTGGTGCTCTTTGACCCGCCCTATGCCCAGGCTAAAATTGACCAGGATTTAGCTGACCTGGTTGCCCGTGGTCTGTTAAACGATGGCGCGGTAATCATGGTTGAAACCGACCAGGAAGCTATTTTACCGGCTAGTAGTGAAAAATTTAAACAGTTACAGCAAAAACATTACGGCATCACCGTTTTGACGGTTTATCAATACCATCAGGCAGGAGGCAGTCAGTCATGAAAATTGCAGTTTTCCCGGGGAGTTTTGACCCCCTGACAAACGGCCATCTCGACATTATTGAGCGGGCCAGTAAAATCTTTGATCAGCTGATTGTCGGCATTGGGGTGAATACCAATAAAACCGGCCTTTTCACCCCGGCTGAGAAAAAGGCTCTGATTGAAAGTACGGTGGCCGACCTCCCTAACGTTTCGGTGGCCATCATTGAGGGCCTGACCGTCCAGTTCATGGATGAAGTCGGGGCCCAGTTCATCGTCCGGGGTCTGCGGAATGCCAAGGACTTTGAATATGAGCGTGACATCGCCGGGGTTAATGGTGCCCTGTCCGATGTGGAAACGGTCCTCTTACTGGCTAAGTCTGAGAATCAGAACATTTCCAGTTCGATGGTTAAGGAAATTGCCAAGATGGGGGCCGAGAACCTGGACGCCTTCCTACCCGAAACGGTCGTGGTGGCCTTACAAGAACGTCTGCAGATGAAATAAAAAGTTGTCCCAAATGATTTATTTTGGGACAACTTTTTTATTGTGCCTTCGTAAGATAAGTTAGGAGGCACAGGCATGCAAAAATTTTGGCAATTATGGGACCGGTATCGGCCTTGGCTGCAACGTTTCCGCTGGTGGCTATTAGCCGGTGGAATCCTAGTGGCAATTTTAACCCTCACCCTGATTCATGCGGTCAGTCGACCAGCAGCCCCCAGTCAGGTGCCCCGTCTAGCAGCTGAAATGACCAGTCAGGTTAGTTCGACTAAGGCATCTAGCAGTAGTGGTAAGACCGCTGGTGGCAAGCAGTGGGTTGATATCAAGGGGGCGGTCGCTCGCCCAGGTCTCTATGCCTTTAAAGAAGGGGACCGGGTCAAGCAGGGAATCGACCTGGCTGGGGGTTTAACGCCCAAGGCTGACACGGTCCGCTTAAATTTAGCCCAACCATTGGTGGATGGCCAGGTGGTTTATATTTTAAGCCAGGGCGAGGCTACCAGCCCAGTGGGTGGCCAGGCGGGGGCGGCCGCTAATGCAGCTGGTGATAGCGGTGGTACGAGTGGGCCGGTCAATTTAAATACGGCCACCAGCGAACAATTACAGACCTTAGATGGTGTCGGTGCCAAGCGGGCGGAGAAGATTATTGCCTACCGGCAAGAGCACGGCCGTTTTAACCAGGCCAGTGATCTTTGCCAGGTGGACGGGATTGGTGATAAATTCTTCCAAAAGATTAAGGACCAGGTTACAGTTTGACGGTTGGGAAGGTACCACTGTCTCGGCTAGCCCTGCTGGCCAGCCTCCTGGCAGCTAGTCTATCCGGTGTGATTTTCCGCCCCAATCCCTACACTTACCTTTTGCTGGGCCTGGCAGTTGGTTTAATCCTCTGGCAGCGCAGTGGCCGGGCCCTCGGGCTGACGTTAATAGTGGTCCTGCCCTTTGCCCTTGGTTTCTGGGGACAAAGGCAGGCCCAGGAACGACTCAGTGGGCAACCTAGTCAACTGGCCCAGACCTTTGCCGGCCGGATTTACCCTGATGACATTCAAATTGACGGTGACCAATTTAAGGCTCGCGGCCAGTTGGACAGTGGGGAACGGGTCCAGATTTTTTGGAAGATTGCCCATCATCAGCAGCAGACTGCCCTATTGCAAAACACCCGGACTCTGGCCTTTAGGGCCCAAGGTGATTTAAAGCCAGTTAGTCCACCGACGAATTTCAACCAGTTTGATAACCAGCAGTATCTCAAAACCCAGGGCATTTGTCGTCAGTTGACTGCCAGAGAATTGCAGTGGACCGGTGATGTAGGTCGGGGATGGTTGGATCACTTAAAGGTGAAGCTACGCGACTGGCACGCGGCCGGCCTTCAGAACTGTCAGCACCTGCCTAAGCCCCTGAGTTATTATACCCAGGCCCTCTTACTCGGGGATAACGTACCTGAGTTATACCAGGAGAATCCAGGCGTGCAGCAGTTGGGCCTTATCCACCTTTTTAGTGTTTCTGGCTTCCAGTTAAACTTGTTAATTGCGGTAGTGATGGTAATTTGTAAGCGATTGGGGCTTTGGTACGAAGTGGTCGCGGCCGGTCTGATGGGGATTCTGCCCCTCTATTTTTTGTATTCTGGCTCACCGCCAATCCTAGTCAGGTCCCTGATTAGTAGCGAAATCTTGCTCCTGATGGCGATTTTTGGCCGGCGCAGTGATGGTGTCCTGGTCTGGTCGCTGAGTCTCTTAGTTAGCCTGGCGGTGTCCCCGCAAATCCTGCTAACGCTGGGCGGCCAGTTGTCCTTTGCCCTGACTTTTACCTTACTCTTTACCAACAAGATCAAACGCTGGCAACGGGATATCTGGTTGGCCCTGATTAGCCTACCGTTGATTTTAACCTGCCAGTACACCTGGCATATTTTGCAATTAGGAGCCAATATCCTGGCCATTCCCATCTTTGAACTGCTGGTGGTGCCCTTGGTTGGGATTGGATTTATAGGCCAGGACTTTCCTGGGGTAACTCTGGTAGCCAATAAACTTCTCCATATCTTTGCTAGTAGTTTAGACCGAGTCGCCCAACTGCCGGGTCTGCTAGTGGTGGGTAAGTTACCAGGTTTGATCTTGTTGGTTATGTTTCTTGTGGCCTGGTTATTTTGGGTACCAAAGCGGCGGCTAAGAAGGGCCGCAGTAAGTTTGTGGCTGCTGAGCCTAAGTGTCGGCTGGCTTTTGGTGCATTGGCCTGTTCACGGAGAATTTACGACCTTTGACATCGGTCAGGGGGATGCGGCCCTGGTGAGAACGCCCTTTAACCGCAGTGTTACCCTGATTGATACCGGCGGCTTAGTTGATTTTTCAAGGACTGCTGCCTGGCAGAAGCCGGAACACCCCAGTAATCCAGGGGAAACGGTGGTGGTGAATTATCTGCACAGTCTAGGACTGAACCGGGTCGATAATCTGGTTCTATCCCACCGGGACCAGGATCACATTGGCTATGTGCCGGTTATTTTAACCGAACTCCAGGTTAAACGGTTGATTATGCCAGCTGGCATGGCCAAACAAAATGCTTACTTGAAAAAAATTGCCCCCTATCTGGGCAAGACTCAGGTGCTAGAAGTGACTAATCAAACCAAGGTCCATAATTTTCCCCTCGAAATCCTGCACCCCTTTGTCCCCGGTGAGGCTGAGAACCAAGATTCGATTGCTCTCTTTGGCCGCCTTGGCAACCATAATATTTTCACGGCCGGGGACTTAGACCAGTCTGGGGAACTGGCAGTGGCCACGGCCTATCCCAGCCTGAAAGTCGATATCTTAAAACTGGGACACCACGGGTCGAAAATAAGCACTGCTCCAGCCATCTTAGACCGGTGGCAGGTTAAAATTGGCCTGATTTCGGCTGGACGCAATAACCGCTACCACCATCCCAATGATGAAGTCATTGAGCGGTTAAAAGAACACCGGTTGACCGTCTTAAATACCCAGCATAATGGTATGCTAAGATATATTTACGATTGTCATTACGGTTACTTTGAGGTGAAAATTCCCGATGAACCTAAAACAGCTAAAAGAACAAATTAATCACCAGGCCTTAGCGAATTTATACTTGCTGAGTGGGGAAGAACTGGTGCTGCTAAACTGGGCCCGGTCCCTGTTTCAAGACAGTGTCCCCGAAGATGAGCAGGCTCTGAATTTCGCCTTCCTGGACGGGCAGGACTTAGACTGGGGCGCTATGCTAAACGAACTAAGCACGCCCTCTTTTCTAGGCGACCGGCGGGTGATTTTTATCCAACGCCCCCTGTTTTTAACCGCAGCCCAAAAGCCTAGCCGTCAGGAAGAAGACCAGTTGCTGTCAATCCTGGAACAACCCGTGATGGATAACGTGGTTGTCTGGGCCACTGGTGATTTAAAGTTAGATAAGCGTAAAAAGATTACCAAGGCCATTTTAAAAAGTGCTGAAAAAATTGACCTACCTAAGCTAGATACAGCGCAGGGACAGCGGTATATCAAGGCGCAACTCGAGCAGGCTGGTTTCAGTATAGACCCAGCCGCATTAAACGAGTTAACCAATCGGACCAACGCTGACTACAGTCAGATGGTGGCCCAGTTGCCTAAACTGCGGGCCTATGCCCAGGATGTCCATCACATTGACCAGGCCGCGGTAGCTGGCCTGGTGCCGCAAGTCTTAAATGCCAGCGCCTTTGACCTGGTGGATGCGGTCATGGCTGGTCAGATTCACCAAGCGCTGACCCAGTACCAGGATTTGCTAGGACAAGGGGAGGCGCCCCTTAGGATTAATGCCGTTTTGACTGGGCAATTCCGGCTTTTACTGCAGGTCGCCGCCTTGCGGGGTAATGCCAATATCGCCCAAACTTTGGGGGTGCATCCTTACCGAGTTAAACTGGCCGAGCGGGTCTTAGGCCGTTATGCCTTGGACCGCTTAAAGGCCGGGTACTTGGGCATGTTAGACATTGAAATTGCCTTAAAAAGTAAGACTAGTGATCCCAGCCTTTTGTTTGAACGTTTTTTAATTAAATTAACCAATCAAAAAGCACGGGTTTAAAACCCGTGCTTTTCTTTTTTATTATTTGAATTCATCGTCTGCAATCTGTGCCAGGGTATCCCGGGATGGAATGAAGTAGAGTTGCCCGTTTAGAATCCGGGAGAAGGTTAACAGGAAGTCCGATTGGTCCACCATGTTTTGTAACATGCCCTTGGTAACCGTCCAGTGACGGGAGTAACCAATGAAGTAAGTTCCGGTGACGCCGGTAGCGGGATCAGAGTAAGGGACGTTCATCCGCACAATTTTCTTTTCTTCGCCGTCTTCCTCGTACTGGGAGGCAACGTTGTGGGCGTTTTCGAACTTGTCTTCGTCCTCCAGTTCCAGGTCAGTGAATTTTTCACGGCCAACCGCCTTTTCCTGAACCTCGGTCTTCATGTGGTTCCACACGTCCATGTTGTGGCGCCACTTTTGTGGGAAGGCGTAAGAACCGTTTTCGTAATCGGGATCTTCATCACCAATCAGGGCGTAGTCGGCCGCATCTTCCACGGCTGGGGCCTCAGTACCATCGATAAAGCCGATGATGGCCCGGCCTTCGAAGTAGCGGAATCCCTGAGTGGAATCGACTACCTCAGTGTAGTCCTTCAAAAAACGCATGAACTGGGCCTGGGTTTCATAAACGGCGGCATGGTCGGCATCCCGGATGTGGAAGAAAAGGTCACCTTCGGTGCCGGGCATCCCATATTCAGGGCCCTTAACGCCCTTGAAAGTTTCTAATTCCTTAGGCTTAGGGGTGTTTGGGAAAAGGATGTCCCAGGCATGGTTACTGAAGCCAAAGGCAACCTTCAGGCCGGTAGCTGCTGCTAAATCCGTATCGCGGATTCGCATCGAACGAATGATGGCCTGGGAACGGTCGGCAAAGGCCACCATGGCATCGTGAAGTTCCTGACGGGGCAAATCTTTAAACTTTAAAACTGTAAATTGGACGCTCTCACCCACGTCCTTCCAAACATCTTGGGCTTTACTAGGATTAATTGACATGGATATCTCCTTCATCAGTAATTGTTTTAATCTACTACCTAGGATACCGCAAAAATCCCCAAGAGGCCATAAAATAGAATTATTCTAATTTAAAATTACAGGGCAGTCATTTTCAGGTGTTGGTCAATGACCTCATCGGTCAAATTGGCCAACTGGTTAAAGACCTCAACCATGAAGGAAGCTGGTTGATTGCTGAAGGCTTGACCGGCTATTTCACCGGCAATGCTAAAGGTTGCCACCGTCCTAGCAATGTCGGTTAAATCATGGCTTAAAGCTAAGACCACACCTAAGAGGCCATCTAGCATATCACCACTACCGACATTGGTCTGAAAGGCTGGGTGGCCGTTATCAACCCGCCAGGTGTTTTTGCCGTCAGTGATAAAGTCGCTGGGTCCCGAAAGGACGACCAGGCAGTCCTGCTTTTTGGCGGCTGCTTGGGCCAAGGAAGCCAGGTCACCACTGCCTTGACCGGCGTCGATGCCATTGGCCTGCCAGCTTTCACCAGCTAGGTAGGCGATTTCACCGGCATTTCCCCGAATCAGGGTTGGCTGAACCTGTTCCGTCAGGGTCTTGAAGTTCCCCTGACGGAGTTTGGTGGCGCTGATGGCCACCGGGTCAATAACGACCGGTAGGCCCTTTTGATTGGCCACCTGGCCAGCCTGGGCGCCGGCTGCTAAATCACCAGTATTGGTGGTGCCCAGGTTGATGACCAGGGCTTGGGCGATGGCCATCAAGTCCTGGGCTTCATCGGCGTCAGTAAACATAATAGGGGAACCACCGTAAAAATTAATGGCATCGGCCACCCGCTGGGGGGTCACAAAGTTGGCGACGTTTAAAATGACCGGGTTACTTTGACGGATATTTTCAATGGTTAACATGCTATGCTCCTTTTAGTTGGGCGATGGTTTTTGGAAGATTGGTACTCTGCATCAGGGCCGAAATCACGGCCAGACCGCTAACGCCGGTTTGCAGGACTGCAGCCGCATTAGCAGGAGTGATGCCCCCAATGGCTACGGTGGGCAAATCGGGTACGGCCTGGACTAATTGGGTGAGGCCAGTCAGGCCAATTGGGGCCTGGACCTGGTCCTTACTGCGGGTGGCTGCAACCGGACCCAGCCCCAGATAATCAATGGCAGTCAGGTCACCACTAGCCCTTAGTTCATTTAAATCGTGGACCGAAAGGCCTAAAATCCAGTCCGGGTGATCACGGGAAATGGCATGGATATTCTCATCACCCTGGCCAAGGTGTAGGCCATCAGCTTGAATTTTTTCGGCTAGGACAACGTCATCATCGACAATCAGGGGCAGTTGGTATTTTTTAGTGATGGCCCGGACCTGCTGTCCCAGCTGTTCGCGGGCCGCCCCGGATAAGCTGCCCTGGTCTTTTTCCCGGAATTGGAAAATGGTAACGCCGCTTTGGCAGGCCCGTTCCAGCTGCGCTAAGAAGTAATCAACGTCACCACCGGTGTTTTGGCTACCGCCGATGAAGTAAACTGCCAGGTCACTCGGTTTAAAGTTTTTAGACATCTGGGCCACCTCCCCAGTGATTTAAGGGCCCATGGCCCTGGCCAACCTGGATTGGCCTGGTCAAAATAGTATTCAGGTAAGCTTTAGCCGCCTGGACCGCTGCCAGCACGCTCTTTCCCTGTGCTAGGTGGGCGGTAATCACGGATGAGAAGGTATCACCAGTGCCGTGCTTGCGCGGACTTTCAACGTGTTGGCCGTCTAAGATGTGGACCGACTGGTCGGCCAGCAGGAGGTAATCCTGGTTGTGGTCGCCATCTTGGTGGCCACCCTTGATGACTACGTTTTGTGGGCCCATAGCTTGGATGGTTTTAGCCGCCTGGGCAATTTCGGCCTGGGTCTTTAAAGGATGACCGACCACGACTTCAGCCTCTGGCAGGTTTGGGGTGACGACGGTTGCCAGGGGAAGCAGTTCTGCAATGACGGTTTGGATGGCATCCTCGGTGAGCAGGTGGGCGCCCCCCTTGGCCACCATGACTGGGTCGACGACCAGGGGGCCTAAGCCGCCGACTTTTAGATTTTTGACAACGGCTTGGACTCGTTTTCGGTCAAAGAGGGCCCCAGTTTTGACGGCCTTAATTTTGAAATCAGCCCGGATGGAGGCAAATTGGGCGTCAATCATTTCACTTGGCAGGGGGAAGATGTCTTGGACCCCCAGGGTATTTTGAGCGGTAACGCCGGTGACCACGGCCGTGCTAAACACCCGCCATTGTTGGAAGGTTTTGATGTCGGCCATCATGCCCGCCCCGCCACCAGAATCAGTGCCGGCCACGGTTAGGACTTCAGTAAATTCAGTCATGAAAACTCCTTTTGCGTTAAAGCGCGCAGGATTTTGCCAATAAAAAAGCACACCACAGGAAGATGGTGTGCTGGTTGGCAAAGGGCAAAGTGTGCCTCTTTACCAAAAACAGGCCACGTTCCTACGCTAGTTCTAACTAGAATCAGGTTCAATGGGTCTCATCTCAGCCGCAAGCGGCACCCCAGTGGACAGTTAATGATTAGTTGTACGGTTAAATACGGTCATAATGTAGCACGGGCCAGCCCACCTTGTCGAGCAAAAGTTTTATCGCCAGTTCGATTTACCGCGGCTACGGGCCGGCTTTTTGTTAAAATAGGAGCAATTATTGACCCACGCGTAACCAGAGGAGGTTGACCATGCCCACAATTACTCGGATTGGTACCCAAAAGCGGGCTGGCCGTTATAATGTTGACCTGGATGGTCGCTTTGCCTTTGGCGTGGCCGAAAGTGTCTTGATTAAATACGGCCTGGTCAAAGGACGGGAACTTAGTCCGGCGATGATTGAAGAAATTCAACTCGATGACCAGGTGGCTCAGGCCTTAAAAATTGCCCTGAACTACTTGGGACCCGCGCTAAGAACGGTTCACCAGGTCCAAGAGCGATTAAACCAAAAGGAAATTAAGCCCGAGGTCCAGGGCCTAGTCATTGAAAAGTTAATTGCCAACCAATACTTGGATGATTTGAACTATGCCCGCCATTACGTAGCCAATAAGCAAAAGTTCCAACCCCGCGGACCGCTGGTCATTGCGGCCGATTTACGCTTAGCGGGTGTTGATCCAAATTTCATCGAAACCGCTTTGGCTGATTACTCCGAAGAACAGCAGTTGGCGGTGGCTCAAAAGTTGGGTGCCCATGCCCAGAAGACCAACCGTCGCGATGCTCAGTACCTCCAGCAACAAAAGGTGGTTCGGGCCATCGCCCAAAAGGGCTTTTCCTTTGACATTGCCCAGGCCGCGACGGCCAACTTGGACTGGTCCACCGACGAAGAAGAGGAAGAGGCCAAGTTGGCCCGTCAACTAGACAAGCTCAACCACCGCTACCGGAACGAACCCGCCCGGTCACGTTTTTACAAAATAAAAAACAAACTATACAGTCAGGGCTTCCCCCTGGATATGATTGAAAACGCCCTTGATGAAGCCAATCTCGACTAGGCTTAGCCTTTAAATTATGATATGCTTAACCTAGAATTTGGTGTTGGAGTGTGACCATAGCATGATTGTTGATAAACCAAGTCGCGGACCGCGCGAAGGGGATGTCATCACGATCAAAAGCTATAAGCATGACGGCTCGCTGCATCGAACTTGGCGGGATACAATGGTTTTAAAAACCAGCGAGAACGCCTTAATTGGGTTGAATGATCATACCCTAGTTACTGAAGATAACGGACGGCGGTGGGTGACCCGGGAACCAGCGATTGTGTACTTTCACAAAAAGTACTGGTTCAATATTATTGCCATGATTCGCGATAATGGGGTTTCTTACTACTGCAACCTGGCCTCTCCCTACGTACTGGACAAAGAGGCCCTCAAGTATATCGATTATGACCTTGATGTTAAGGTCTTTCCGGACGGGGAGAAGCACTTGTTGGATGCGGACGAATACGCCGCTCACAGCAAAAAGTGGCACTATCCGCCTGAAATTGATCGAATTTTGAAGGCCCACGTAAAAATCTTGGTTGACTGGATTAACCATAATCAGGGGCCGTTTTCACAGGGATATATTGATGTTTGGTACGCCCGCTACCAATTCCTGATGCAGCAGCGGTTAAAAGATCGTCGTTGACACTAAGACACGCCTGGCGTGTTTTTTTTTACCTAAGTTTAGGCCAGGAGCAAAGCAATGACCTTAGAAATTATTATGGACCGCGGACAGGCCGACTTTCGGGCTGACATGCTGGCAAAAATTAAGACCGATTTGGCTGAAAATCCCCAGCTGTCAGTCTATTACTTGGTGCCAAACCACATTAAGTTTGACAGCGAAGTGGATGTCTTGCAGCGTTTTGCCACCCTAAATGGTTTCCAACCTGACCAGGTATATGCCCAAAGCCGGTTGCAGGTGTATTCGCTGAGTCGGCTAGCCTGGACCCTGCTCAACGGCGCCGGCCTCCAGCAACCACCGGTCTTGCAGACGGCCGGCCTGTACATGCTGGTTAGTCAGATTTTAAATGAGCGGGCCGCCCAGCTGCCGGTCTTTGCCCGGATGCAAAATAAAAAAGGCTTTGTGGCAACCTTGGTAGCTCAGTTACTAGAACTGCGGGCCAGTCAGGTCAGCCCGGCCGATTTGCTGTCGATTTTAGACCAGACTGACGTTAGTGACCAGGATTACCAGTGGTACTTAAAGCAGGGGCTCGACCAGAAGCTTCGCGACCTGTCGGTGGTCAGTGAGGCCTTTAACCAGGCCCTGGGGGACCAGTGGTTAACCAGCCAGGACGTCCTGGCCGACTTTGCCAGTAAAATCAGCCACCTGAACCTAGAAAACGTGGCCTTTTACATCGATGGTTTCAACGGTTTTACCAATGCGGAATGGGGGATTATTCAGCAGTTAGTGGCCCATTATCCGGTGACGGTTGGCCTCTTAGGACAGGTTGACCGTCTGGGTCAGCAGGAAGAAGGCGATGTTTTTGAACGGCCAATGACAACTGCCCAGCGCTTAATTGCAACGGCTAAGCAGGCCCAAATTCCCTATGAAATCCAGGCCGCTAAGCACCAGCGCCCCCTGTCTGATAGCCTGGCAGCCAGCCTATCGGCCTGGGCACATCTCGGTCAGTACCAGTCCCTGCCACTTGTCCAACAACCAGACCAGTTATCCGCCTTTGTGGCCGAGAATTCGGTTACTGAATTAGAGGAGGTGGCCCGACGAATCCGGCGGTCGCTAGCAGCTGACCCCAGCCTGCGCCTAAAGGATATCTTGATTGTGGCCCGAGACCTGGACCCCTACACAACACAGATTCCAACTGTGATGGACCAGTTTGACCTGCCTTATTTTTTGGATAACGACCTGAAAATGGCAAACCATCCCATCGTGGAGCTGGTCACCAACCTTTTAAAACCTAAAAACCAGTTATTCTACCACCAGAACCTGCTGGCCATCCTCAAAACCGGCTATGTCCGTCCCCACCAGGGGCCAGAGGCGGTCGCCGAAGATGAGTACTTTGAAGCGGTTGATTATTTAGAAAATTACGTGCTTGGACACCAGCCCAGTGCCCAGCGTTGGCTGGATTACCGCCAGCCCTTTGCCCTTTATGAGTTGGATCGCAACGATGATGAGACCGACCTGAGTTCGGATGCGGTTGTGAACCGGCGGATTAACATTATCCGTCAGTTCATTGGCAGCGCCCTCCAAGACTTCGAACAGCAATTAAGCCAGGCTGACACTATGCAGGCCGCTGCGACCGCGCTGATGGACTGGCTTAACCAGTACCGGGTCCCAGAAATGATGATGGCCCAGCGCGACCGGTGGGCTGAGCAGGGAGACCTGCAACGGGCCCAGCAGGTCGGCGAAGTTTGGCAACTCTTTGTCCAAAGTCTAGACCAAATGGTGGCCATTTCTGGGGACCAACCCTACGACCTGAACCATTTCCGGGATAGCCTATTGGCTGGCTTTGCTGGGGCTAATTTCACCGGAATTCCCAACCAGCTTGACCAGCTCACGATTTCTGAGGCCGGCATTGTCCAAAGTCAAAATTACCGCCAGCTGTACTTTATCGGCGGTAGCCGGCAGAACCTACCGGCCCAGGTCAAGACCCGGGCGATGATTAACGATGCGGAGCGGCTCTTAGTTCAGCCGGCCCTGGCGGAACAGGACCAGCCCCGTTACTTACAAGATACGGCCCAGCAGCAGATGGCGACTGAAAACCTGCTCTTTTATGGTGCCCTCATGGCCACCACGGAAGCCGTCACTCTGTCCTATCCGCTGATTAATGCGGCCGGCGAATTAAATGAAATTTCACCGTACTACCAGCGCCTGCTTTATCATTTTCAAACCAGGCCCACCCCAGTACCGGCCCGTCCCAAGGACAGCCAGGACCTACTGGACCACTACGTGGGTACGGATGCAGCCACGGTTAGTCAGTTGCTCAAGCTACCGTCTAACCAGGACCACCAGCCAAGCTTTAGGACCCTGGTAAAGTTGCTGCGGGCCCAAAACCAGGGCGAGCGTCTCGAGCGGGTCTTTGCTGGTCGGGATTACCAAAACCGGGTCGTGCCGGTCAAAAAAGAACTGACCCAGCAACTTTTCCGCCTGCCCCTAAACGTCTCGATTTCTCAGCTGGAAAGTTACTACCGCAACCCGCTGGACTATTTCCTGCGCTACGGTTTACGTCTGCAGGAACGGCCCCGCTATGAAATTAACAGCGCCCAGACTGGGACTATTTACCACGCGGTCTTAGAGGACGTGATTGGGCAATTAATCGCTAACCAGCAAAACCTGCGCGACCTCTCTGATGCTGACCTGGCCCAGCTGGTTCAGCGATCGCTTACTGGTGTTTTACAGTCACCTGAATTTGATTTGCTGACAGAAAGTGGGCAACCCCAGGCAATCAGTGCTTATTTAGCCCAAGTCAGTGACCAGCTCTTTACTCAGATGCGTCAGGCGGCGATGACCAATCAGTCGGCCCCGGCCCAGGTCGAGGCCCTCTTTGGTTTCCCCCAGGGCAAGTTGACCGGACTTAAGTTTAAGGACCAGGGCAACCAGGTCCTAGTCCGGGGAAAGCTGGACCGCTTGGACCGGCAAGATCCCGCTGGTCAGTATGGCACGATTATCGACTACAAGACCAATGGTAAGGAATTTGACTGGGGCCAGGCCTATGATGGTTTGCAGATGCAGCTGTTAACTTACTGGCAGGCGGCCCAGAAAAACCACGGTAACCTGAGTATGGGGCAGATTAGCGGGGCCTTCTTTGCCCCAATCCAGGGTAAAGTGCGGCCGATTAAGGACTTCAAGGGTGACCTGAACGCCATGCTAGCCGGGCAGACCGACCCAGCCCAGTTCAAGTATCGCGGTCTATTTTTGGCTGAGGATGCCTATTTGGATAACTTGGCCCAGGTTGATCCGGGTCAAAGTGCGACCCACTACCAGCTGCAAAGAAAGGCTGACGGTTCCTTGGCCAGCCGCAGTGATGGGGTGGCACCGGCTGACTTAGAACGGCTCTTGGACCGTAACCAGGAAAATATTATCCAGGCTAGCCGTCAGGTGGCCGCTGGTCATTTCCCACTCAACCCGGTCCAGTCCAGTCTGCAATACAGTCCTTACCGTGACATTTTGCGCTTTGACCGCGCCCTGGGAGACCAGTACCGGCCAGTCACAAAAAACAACAAGGCTGCCATCATTAAGCGCCTAAAGGAGGAGCAAGAATAGTGGCAAAGCAATTCACCCCCAAACAAGCCCAGGCCATTGAGGCCGATGGGCATGATATTTTGGTGGCCGCTTCGGCTGGTTCCGGTAAAACCACCGTCTTAATTGAGCGCCTCCTGCGTAAAATTTTGGCCGGTCAGAGCGTTAATTCGGTCCTGATGGTGACCTTTACCAACGCCGCGGCGGCCGAAATGAAGGCCCGGCTGGAAAGTGCCCTCCAAGAAGCCCTAAGTCAAACCCAGGACCCAGTGCTGCAGAAGCACCTGCGCCAGCAGCTGACCCTGCTCTCGGTGGCCCACATTTCCACGATTGATGCCTTTGCCCTCCACCTGATTGAGCAGTACTACTACAAGATTGGGCTCGACCCCCAGTTTCGGCTCTTATCGGATACGGCCGAACGGGAAATGCTGCGCCAGGAAGTCATCGGTGAACTCTTCAGTCAGCACTACGACCAGGACCAGCCTGGTTATCCTGATTTCATTGACCTGGTCAATAATTTTGGGAACCCGAACCAGGATACGGCCCTCAAGGAAGCAGTTTTAAAGCTGGCGGACTTCGCCGAGGCTCGGCCGGATGGGGCCCAGTGGCTGGCTGGTTTAGCCCAGGGTTCTGATAGCTCAAAATCACTGACTGAAACTGACCTTTACCAGGATTATCTTTATCCCAGTCTGCTCAGTGAAATTAACCGCTACCTGGCCAATGCTGATCAGCTGTTAGCTAGGGTAGGCGGCCAGGAAGCCCTCAAAAAAACCGAAGCTGGCCTGACGACCTTAAAGGATTACCTGGGGGAACTTAAGGCCGCCTTAAGTGGCAGCTGGGATCAGATTCAGGCGATCTTGAACAACCCACCCAAGCTGACTTTGGAAAAGAAGAACAGCAAGGGGGTTAAGGATGACCCCACCTTAATCAACCTACTCCAGGAGGCGACTGACCTTAAAAATGACCTGGTCAGCAGCAAGGGTCTGGTCAACGACCTAACTTCATCCTACTTTCTCTTTAACGAAGGCCAGTGGCAGTTAGTTAACCAGCACGGGGCCCGGCTAACCAAGACCCTGGTCAACCTGACCCGCCAGTTCCAGACCGCCTTTACTGAACGGAAGCGGGCCGACCAACTCCTAGACTTTGCCGATTTGGTTACCCTGGCCCTGCAAATTCTGGACCAAGACGACCTGCAATCTTTGATTCAAAGCCAGTTTGCCGAAATCATGGTTGATGAGTACCAAGACATTAACCAGTTGCAGGAAAGTCTGCTCCAAAAGCTATCTAACGGCCGCAATCTCTACATGGTTGGTGACGTTAAGCAGAGTATTTACGGTTTCCGCCAGGCCGATCCGAGCCTCTTTTCAACCAAGTACCGGAACTTTGCCCAGGCCGATAATCCCAATGAACGGATTGAACTGGCGGAAAATTTCCGGTCCCAGAAGAACGTGGCCGGCATCACCAACCTGGTCTTTACCCAATTAATGGACCAGGAACTGGGTGACATTCCTTACCAGGACGCCGCCCGTCTGATTGCTAAGGCCGATTTTCCTAGCTCAGTGCCACCAGTTTTTGACCTGGATCTAATTCAGTTGGACCAGGACGAAGAAGCCGTTAGTGAACAGGGTGGCGACAAGCGCACGGTCCAGTACCAGCACCTGGCTGCCAAGATTAAGGATTTGATGGCCAATGGGTCGGTTTATGATCAGGGCGAGGGGACTAAGCGCCCAGTCCGTTTCAGTGACATTGCCATTTTGACCCGGTCCAAGGGTGGCTATGTTGAGCTAATTCGGGCCCTTAACCAGGCTCAGATTCCAGTTCAAGCCGGTGGGGCCGGTGATTACTTCCAAACCATGGAAATTTACATTGTCTTAGATGTACTTAAAATCTTAGACAACCCCCACCAAGACATTCCCTTAGCGGCGATTTTAAGGGCGCCGATGTTTGGCTTTGATGAAAACGACCTGGCTGAAATTCGGTTAGCTGATCCCGACCATGACTTTTGGACCGCCTTTACAGCCTATGCCAAGGAGGATGAGCGGGCCCAAGCCATCTTAGCCCAGCTCCAATCTTGGCAGCAGCTAGCCCGCCAAAATGATTTGGTCGGTACCCTGCGGGCCATCTATGAGCAGACCGGCTGGTTGGATTACGTGGGGGCCATGCCCGGTGGCGCCCAGCGCCAGGCCAACCTGCAGGCCCTGTACCGCTATGCCGAAGGTTTCCAGGAAAACCAGCATGCCGGTCTCTTCCGCTTTATCCGCTACGTTGAACTCTTGCAGGATAGTGGTGGTGACTTGGGCGAGGTCAGTCAGGAAACCGAAGAAGAAGCGGTCAGCCTGATGACCATCCATGCCTCCAAGGGGCTGGAATTTCCAGTTGTCATCCTCCCCGAATTTGAAAAGAAGTTTAATGTCAGTGATCAGCAGGGGACCTTCCTCCTGCAAAAGGATGCCGGCATTGGGCTGGACTACGTTCAAAAACAGGCCGGCGTTAAGATGCCAACCCTGACCAAATTAGCGGTCAAGGCCGCCTTGAAACAGCAGGCTTGGTCAGAAGAAATGCGGCTTTTGTACGTGGCCCTAACCCGGGCCAAGCAGCAGTTATATGTCATTGGGGCCGTCAATGTCGATGACGAGGAACTAAGTAAGGGTAATCTGGCTGGTCTTTGGAACCAGGGCCGGCAGAGTCAGGGGCAGTTTTTGCCCGTGGATTTGCGTCTGCAGGCCGTTAGTTACCTAGACTGGTTGATTCTAAGCCTGGCTAGGACCGGTAATCCGGTCCTAGAAGACTGGTTTAGTGCCAGTCTGACCGACCTAGGTCCGGCTGCTTCCTTGGGCGACCAAAGTCCAACCGATGTCAATGTTTCGGTCCAACTCATTCCAGCTAGTGAGATTAGCCAGGCTGAAACCAAGCGCCAGGTCCGCCAGGCTGAGCCCGCCGACCTGGAAGGCTTGTGGACGCCGGGCGCCGAGGTTGAGCGGGCTAAAGAAATTCTTTCTTACCGTTACCCGCATCCAGTCGCCACCCAGACGGCAGCCTACCAGTCAGTTAGTGAGGCCAAACGCCTCTTTGAAGACCCAGACCGTCAGCATCTGGTCTCGGTTTCAGTCGATGAAAGTGGTGACCTCAAAAAGGCGGGGCCGGTCTTTACCGACCAACTGCCCCAGCCAGCCTTTATGGAAAGTGGCCAGCAAAAGCCTTCCCGGGCCGCGGTAGGAACCGCTACCCACCTCATCTTGCAACTGTTAGACTTTAGCCAACCCAATACCGAGGCTGACCTAGAGACGTTGCTCAACCAGTTAGTCGACCAGGGCCGAATTAGCACGGCGGTGGCCGACCTCGTTAACCTGGGACAGATTGAACGGTTTTTGCAGTCCGACTTTGCTCAGCGAGTGGCCCGTCACCAGGCTAGCCTTCACCAGGAGGCCACCTTTGCCATGTTGATGCCGGCCGTAGACCTCTACCAAAATCCGAGTGCAGTTGACTTGCAGGCTGATTTAGGTTCGGACCAGATTTTAGTTCATGGTATTATTGACGGGTACTATATAGACCATCAGCACCATACCGTGCACCTCTTTGACTATAAGACCGACTACGTCCGTCCGGGCAACCGGCGTGCGGATTTGGAAAAGATCCGGCGACGTTATTACGGTCAGCTGCGGCTTTACCAACAGGCCCTGCAGCAAGAATATCCGGACTACCAAGTCCAACCACCCCAGATAATCGCCCTCAGTAGTGGGGATGTAATTACCCTAGATAAGGAGCAGTGATGGCCCAACAACAGCAAGCAGGACCGGTCACTAAGATTTTGGTCGGGCTGACCTGCCTGGTCTTTGCCGCTGAAATTTTTTTCAGTCATAATCAACCCGATAACGGTATTTTTTTGATGCAGTTTGGCGCTAAGTTTGGCCCCTTAATTACTAATGGCCACCAGTACTGGCGCTTGCTCACCCCAATCTTTTTGCATGCCGGCTGGATGCACATTATCACCAACATGATTACCCTCTGGTTCATCGGGCCGGTAGCTGAGCGGGACTTTGGTCCCTACCGTTTCTTGGCCATTTACCTTGGCGGTGGGGTAGTTGGTAACTTACTTTCCTATCTTTGTGCGCCGCTGGTGATCAGCGTTGGGGCCTCTTCGGCCATCTTTGCCGTCTTTGGCGCGCTTTTGATTTACACCGTGCGCCGGCGTAAGAATCCAGATATTGTCGGCCAGGGCCGGATTCTAGGCGCCTTTGTGGCCCTGAATTTGATTGTTAGTTTTACTTCCAGTGAAATTGACCTCTGGGGCCATATTGGTGGCTTAATTGGCGGTGTGGCGCTGGGCATTGGCTTAGGCTTTAGCCGGCGTGGTGATGATTTTTCACCACTGGCTCGGGGTCTAACCCTGGCAGCCTTACTGATTGCGGTGGCCGCCACCATTTACTGGACCGGTTTTGCCTAGGAGGTCCTATGAATACTTTTTACGATGTTTTACAGTATCTCAAAAAATTTGGGGTCTATATTCATGTGGGTCGCCGGCTCTGGGACATTGAAATGGCGGCCTTAGAAGTTGATAATTTACGGCGGGCCGATGTGCTCTCTGATAAGGATTATGCCGCGATGAAGCTGGTGTTACGCCATGAGCATGAGCAGGAAAGTCAGCATCCGAGCGACTAGGAAAATGTATTTTGAAAACGCTTGCATAACCGTATTTTAATCTGCTAAAATGGGCCTGTAATAAGCAAAGGAGGAAGTGTCGGTTGGTCCCTTGACTGGCACGGCATAAGTTTATGGCAAAGGATAAATTAATTGGTGTTGACCTCGGCGGTACCACCATTAAGTTTGCGATTTTGACTGAAGAAGGTGAAGTTCAGCAAAAATGGTCCATTCAGACGAATGTCTTGGATGGCGGCGCACACATTGTGCCAGACATTGTTCAGTCGATTAACCACCACTTGGACATTTACCAGCTTAGTCCCGACCGTATTATCGGGATTGGCATGGGAACGCCAGGCACAGTTAACCGGGAAACCGGCACGGTTCGTGGGGCTTACAACCTAAACTGGGCTGACGAACAGCCGGTCCGTCAACAGATTGAAGACGGTACCAACTTCTCCGTGAACATCGACAACGATGCCAACGTGGCCGCCCTCGGGGAGGCCTGGAAGGGTGCCGGTAATAATGATAACGAGGTTTCCTTTATGACCCTGGGAACCGGTGTTGGCGGTGGTCTGGTGGCCAATGGTAAGTTGATTCACGGTAAGGCTGGTGCCGGTGGTGAGGTTGGCCACATCGTGGTTGAGCCAAACGGCTACCTTTGTACCTGTGGCAACCGCGGCTGCCTGGAGCAGTATGCTTCAGCGACCGGAGTTGTTCACCTGGCCCAGGACTTTGCCGAGCAGTACGTCGGTGATTCCCAGCTGAAGAAGATGATTGATGATGGCGAAGAAGTCACTTCTAAGATTGTCTTTGATTTGGCTAAGGAAGGTGACTTCCTGGCGAACGAAACGGTTGATAAGGTGGCTTACTACCTTGGCTTTGCGGCCGCAGCTATTTCTAACATTTTGAACCCTTCTGCCATCGTCATCGGTGGTGGGGTGGCCGCTGCCGGTGAGTTCCTGCGTGAGCGCATCGAACGTAACTGGTCGCCTTTCGCCTTTCCAACGGTGCGTAATAGCACGGTGGTGAAGTTGGCTGAACTTGGTAACGATGCCGGTGTCATTGGTGCCGCTTCTCTGGCCCGCCCAGAAAAGCCAGCCCAAGAATCTTAAAAACCCGTCAGGGTTTTTTTATTGTCCTAATTTTAGCCCCGCCTAGTTGGCGAAAAATTATGTTAGAATACCCTTAGTGTGCAAACCACCAGAACCAGGAAAGGGGGGGTGGTCAGATGAATTGGGATGCCTTTTTTATCCCCTATATCCAGGCCGTGGCCGAGTTAAAAGTTAAACTGCGCTACCTCCGCCTGGCTCCCCAGGGAGCTGGCAGCGGTCCGGTGGAATTTGTGACCGGCCGGGTCAAGTCCCGGGCCTCAATCGAAGAAAAAATTGTCCGGCGCCATCTGAGTGAAGACCGCTTGGCCTTGGACCTCCAAGATATTGCCGGCGTGCGGATTATGACCCGCTATGTTCAAGATATTTACCAAGTGGTAGAAATTTTACGGAAGCGGACCGATTTTCAAATCCTAGAAGAACGGGACTACGTCATGAACGCCAAACCTTCTGGTTATCGTTCTTATCACATTGTGATCGAGTATCCGGTGGAAACCATCAGTGGGGAACGCAAGGTCCTTGCTGAGATTCAGGTCCGGACCCTGGCCATGAATTTTTGGGCCACGATTGAGCACGACCTGCGCTATAAGCACGGCGGCGAGCTGAGTCCGGCAGTGGCCGAACAACTGACCCAGCTATCGGATGAAACCTTTAGCCTGGATCAGAAAATGAGTGAAATTAAAGAGGAACTGTAAGCCTCTCCGAATCAATGGGGTGGATGATTATTTATGCGAGTTGGAATTTATCACAATGACGTACCGGCCTCACTACCAATCGTGGCCCAGCTAAAGGCGGAGCTGACGCATGCCGGGGTACCGATTGACCAGGAATCACCAGAGGTGGTGGTGTCAGTCGGCGGTGACGGAACCTTGTTAGGTGCCTTTCACCGTTATATCGGCTTAGGCGACCAGGTCCGCTTTGTCGGACTCCACACTGGCCACCTGGGCTTTTATACCGACTGGTTGGGTTCTGAGGTCACTGAACTAGTTCAGAGCCTGCTGTCAGATAATGGTCAGCGGGTGTCTTATCCAATCTTGCAGATGACGACAACCACCAAGACCGGTGAGACTAACCGTTATCTGGCCCTAAATGAAGCAACTTTTAAGCAGCCAGTTGGGACCTTGGTGGCTGATATCTACCTTGGTGACCAGATGTTTGAAGGCTTCCGGGGTGATGGGGTCGCAGTTGCTACGCCAACCGGTTCCACGGCCTACAACAAGGCCAATGGTGGGGCGGTCTTGCATCCTAGCCTCTCAGCCATCCAGATGTCTGAGATTGCCTCGATTAATAACCGGGTCTTTCGGACTTTAGGCTCACCCCTGGTGGTGCCAGCGGGTCAAAAAATTACGGTTAAGCCTCAAATTGACAAGTTTTTAATTACCTGCGACCAGTTGGAAATTTTTGCCCAAGACGTGGTTAGCGCCGAGTTTGAGGTAGCTGACCAGAAGGTGCACTTTGCCCCTTACCGTCACTTAAATTTCTGGAAGCGGGTGCAAAACGCTTTTATTAGCGAGAGCCTGGGTTAGTTTCCGGGTAGTACATAAAGAATTGATAAAAGAACATGAAATTTTCTTGGACCTATGACCAGGCTGAAGATCGCAAAGTTCGGACCTTCTTGCAGGGTCACGGGGTTTCGCACCGGATGTTTAGTCAGATTAAACATAACGGTGGTGCCATTTTGGTCAATGACCGGCAGGTCTATACCTCCGATTACCTCAAGCAGGGTGATGAGGTGACGATTATTATGCCAGTCGAGACCGGTAATGACCTGGTCGTGCCGGATTACCACCCCTTAGATATTATTTTTGAAAATGAGCACTGGCTTTTAGTTGATAAACCTTACGGGGTCACGACCGTTCCCGGCCATGCCGACCGCCTTCATACCTTAGTCAACCAGGTTAAGGGGCATTTGCTAGAAGAACAGGCTGAAGACCAGGTACCCCACGTGGTTACCCGCTTGGACCGCGATACTTCCGGGATTGTACTCTTGGCCAAGCACCGCTTTGCCCACGCAGTTTTGGATAAGCAGCTCCAAGACCACAGTGTGGAGAAGTTTTATATTGCCTACGTGAGTGGCTTGCTGCCGGAGGACCACGGGGTGATTGAGGCGCCAATTGGCCGCAAACCCGGCGACTTTATCAAACGGATGGTTACGCCCGATGGGAAACTATCTCGGACCGAGTACTGGGTGGAAAAGCGCTACACTGATGACCCAGATCATCCGATGACCCGAGTTCGGGTTCAGTTACACACTGGCCGTACTCACCAAATCCGGGTTCACTTCCAGCATTTAGGCTTTCCCTTAGTGGGGGATGACTTATATGGCGGCCCAGCCTGGTATGGCTTAAAGCGCCAGGCCCTGCATGCCTACCAGATGAAATTTTACGATCCTTTCATCGAAGGTGACCGCCAATTTACCACTGACCTTCCCGCCGACCTCGCTGCCTTGGCGAAGATTTAAATTAAAGCGAATGTTTATTCAGGAGCACAACCATGGACAATGAACAGCACCATATAGAAGAAATCGTGCAAGCGTTGGTCGACTACCTGTCGTCTGGCCAGGATGATGAGTTTGTCAACTTCTTTGAAAACCTGCACGAGTACGAAATGGGCCAAGCCTATGCTGAAATGCCCGATAACATGCGCGAAATTGCCTGGCGGGTCTTAGACGACGAGAGTCTGGCCACCGTCTTTGATAACTTGGAGATTGAGCCCGAAGACGAGGTGCGCCTGCTGCAGGAAATGCCACCCCAAAAGGGGGCCCAGGTCTTAGAGGCCATGTATGCCGATAATGAGGCCGACCTTTTGCAGGCCATGCCTTCCCGTCTGGTCGCAACCTACCTGGGTCTCATGCCCAAGGAAGATGCCCAGGAAATGCGGCGGTTGATTAAGTATGAAGAACAGAGTGCTGGCGCTTTGATGGGAACGGACTATTTGGCCGTTCACCAAGGCCAGCGGGTCGCTGATGTCTTTAAAAAGGTCAAGGAGCAGGCAGTCGATGCCGAGTCAATTGCCTACATTTACGTTGTGGATGACCAGCACCGCCTGGTCGGGGTGATGTCTTTGCGGGACTTGCTAACCCATCCCGATGACCTCTCAATTGATGAAATCACTAACACCCGGGTGGTTAGCGTTAAGGCCGGCGACAACCAGAAGGACGTGGCCCAGGTAGTAGCCGATTACAACTTCCTGTCGGTGCCGGTGACCGATGATGATCAGCGCTTGTTAGGTATGATTACCGTCGACGACATTGTCGATGTTATCGATGAAGAGGCTGCGACCGAATATTCCGGCCTGGCGGCGGTTGATGTGACCCAGGTCGATGATTCTGCTTGGCGCTCAGCCTTAAAACGGACCCCCTGGCTGCTAATCTTGCTGGTCTTAGGTCTGGGTACGACCTTGATGATTAGCGGTTTTAGCAGCTTTATCCACGAGGCGCCTGTTCTAGCTGTCTTTATCACCCTGGTGGCTGGGACAGCCGGTAACGCTGGCACCCAGTCCCTGGCCCTGACCATCCGCGGCCTATCCGCTGGTAATGAAAAGGGCTTTTGGAAAAATTTCGGTAGTGAAATTTTGGCTTCCTTGATTCTGGCAATCTTTGCCAGCCTGTTAATCGGCCTGATTGTTGGTTTCTGGCAGGGCAACGCCGACCTAGGCTTGACGGTTGGCCTGGGCATGGGCGTGGCCATTTTCTTGGCCAGCCTGCTCGGCTTTCTCCTGCCAGCTGCTTTGGACCGGATGGGTCTTGACCCAGCCTTGATCAACGGGCCGCTGTTGACCACGATTTGTGACTTTACCTCGATTTTGATTTATTTTGGGGTGGCCCAAGTTTTTATTAACCATTTTCTTGGTCGCTAATTATGTAAAAGATGCCATTGTTTATGACTGAACAAGTGGCTCTGAAGGACATTTCCTGTACTATAAGGGAACGTTACGGAGGAGTCAGCATGCAGGAAGAACAGTCATTCACGAAATTACTCTGTGTTTTAATGTCACACGGCGTTTACTGGGATTTAAAGGCAGTCCTAGCAGGCGGACAGCACCGGCCGGCGACCGAGGACCGGGACCTTAAGCCGCCAGTGTCTTGAATTTTATGGTATACTTTCAGGGTACGTGACAAAGTTATTACATATGTTACGAAAGGAATACAAAAAGAATATGAAAAAGATTATTACCAGCGTAGTGGCGGTGGCAGCTTTGGCAGTTGCTGGTGTAGCCGGTTACGCCCAGTTTAATCACCAGGATAGTAGCCATGCCAAGGTGACCAAGACCAGTGCCAAGAGTAGCACCAGTGTCGATAAGTCCGAAGTGACGACGAGTCCTAGTTCGTCCTCAAGCAGCTCGAGTTCAAGTGCGGCGGCCCAGTCTTCGGCCGTTAACCCTCAGGGTGCTACCAACTATGATCCTAACAAGACTGCTGGTGGTACTGAAATTACTATGCCGATGATTGAACAGGCTCGGCAGGAGTTAGACAAGGCTGGTATCCCAGCTGACAACTTCGCCCCAAGCGATATCAAGACCATCATTGCCAATGCTTCTCAACAGGGAGTTTCGATTGTTGAGTACGCTAAGCAGAACTTCCATTCCAACTGAGGTGACCACTATGAAAATTAGAAATGTATTACTAACTGTCGCCGCCTCAGCGGTCTTTGGTACTGCCGCGGCGAATATGCCGGTTCAGGCCCAAGATATTGCCAACGTAACGGCTGGGACAGCCGGTTTGCCAAGTGCTGACGTGGTCGATATTTCATCTAACAACGGGCCTTTGTCAGTGTCAGACTTCCAAAAGATGCGGGCCGCGGGCGTTAAGGGTGTTATCGTCAAGATTACTGAATACACCACTTACCGTAACCCATACGCTGGTCAGCAGATTAGCAACGCCCAGGCCGCTGGGCTAAACGTTGGGGTCTACCATTATTCTTGGTACACCTCTCCTTCAGAAGCCCAGAATGAGGCCAACTACTTTGCCAACTATGCTTCTCAGTTGGGTCTGCCTAAGTCAACTTTGATGGTCGATGACCTGGAAGAGGCTTCCACGAAGTCCGGCAATGTTAGTGCTAATGCCGCCGCCTTTAACAGTCAGTTACAGGCCAATGGCTACACCAACACCAGTATTTACACCTATCCGTCATATCAGACTTCCAGTGGTTTGAACTTCTCCTTCATCGGTAACAACCGGGTTTGGATGGCCACATATCCATACAATCCTAGTTCTGCCAGCCTGCGCAATACTCAGTACGGTATGTGGCAGTGGTCCAGCCGGGCCAGCTTCCCTGGTCTGTCAGGACAGTTCGATGTTTCCATTGACTACCAGGGCCTGATGGGCGCCAGCTCTAGTCGAAACAGCACGACAACCAGCACGCCATCAACGACACCAAGTACTTCCAGTTCAACGGGTAGCACGGATATCTTTGGAAATTTATTCAAGGGTCTGACGGGCAGCAGTAACAATAACGGTCAGTCAGGCCTGAGCAAGATTGCCGCTAACGGAAACCGCTTTAACCTGAGTGGAACTTACACGGTTAACGAGCTGAAGCTGGTTAACGGGGTGATGGAAGCTCGGATCGATCAGTTGAGCGCCAAGCCATTTAGCTGGAGTGATAACGGTATTCCTGTTTCTATCCTGCAAAATGCCAATGGTAGCTCGGCCATCAACGCCGGTGACCAGGTTCGCTTCCAGTCGGCTTATAATCACGGCACCATTGATGCCAGTGACCAGCCTTCCGGTGCAGTTGGGATTATCTTTACCAGTGGCCGCGGCCTCGTTTGGTTCGATGCTAACGCTCTGGGTTAATTTAAAATTATCTACTAAAAGGACACCATTCACGGTGTCCTTTTTTGTTGGACCGTCATTATGAGTAAAAACTAATGCTAGCCCCAGTTTTACCAAGTTTTCACTGCTGTGGATATGGTAATATAGAACATGTGTGGCCATTAGCAATAATTGGTGCACCGCTGTTACTGAGGTAATTATGGCTGACGATACACAAGATATTATGGTACGGGCTGAATCGATTACAAAAAACTTTCAGCTCTATGCCAACCAAACTGAAAAATTAAAATCCACCTTTTTAGGAAACCAATCCGAAACCAATTTCTGGGCCCTGCGTGGCCTCACTTTTGAAGTGGCGGCCGGTGATGTTATCGGTATTGTTGGAACCAACGGTTCTGGTAAGTCGACCCTGTTAAACATTTTGAGTGGGGTTATTCCCCAAACCTCCGGTCAGTTGACCCTGAACGGATCCATTGGCGTGGTCGCAATTAACGAAGGCTTGAACTGGGAACTGACCGGCCGGGAAAATATCCGGCTCAAGCAGTTGATGATGGGTAAGACCAACAAGGAAATCACGGCGGCCATGCCTGATATCATTGAATTTTCCGAACTCGGGGAATTTATTGACCAGCCGGTTAAGGATTATTCTAACGGGATGCGGGCCAAGTTAGGCTTTTCAATTGTGACCCACAATGACCCCGATATTTTGATTGTCGATGAGGCCCTGTCAGTGGGGGATAGTAACTTCTCCCAGAAGGCCCTGGGTAAGATCCGCGAATTCATTGCCGAAGGTAAGACCATTTTCTTTGTTTCCCACGACCTGCAGCAGGTCCGGGAATTTACTAATAAGGTCATGTGGATTCAGTACGGCGAGATGCGTAGTTTTGGTTCAACTAAGACGGTTAGTGACCAGTACGAAGCCTTTACCAACCAGCTGGACGAGATGGGTGAAGAAAAGCGGGATGCTTACGTGGAAGCCCAAAAGCACAACCAGCAAATCTTTACCCTTGACCAGCTCCAGGACCAGCTACGGCGGGAAGGGTTGACACTGGAACAGGCCAAGCGCCTGACGACCGTCCGCAGTTTTGAGGGCTTTAGCGCCTGGTCCCTGTATACGACCCTGCTTTTGATTCTGGGCCTGATGGCCTTGGTCGTTTACCTATATTTGACCAAGGAGCAGCAGATATGATTGTAATTTGTAAATCTATTCTTCGGCTCGTGATTGAGCAAATCCGTCATCTGGGCATGGCTGTCCGGTTGGCGGTTTATGATACCAAGGCCAACAACGCCCACAAGTACCTGGGTAATCTCTGGGAAATCCTGGACCCACTCTTCCAGGTGCTGACCTATGCCGTTATTTTTGGCGGTGGTTTTCGGGCTTCGGCCCCAGTTAACCACGTGCCCTACTTTGTCTGGATGGCGGTCGGCTTTTCAGCCTGGTACCTAGTTAACCAGGGCTTTAGTGATGCCATCCGCTCTATTCAGAGCCAAATTTATATGGTCCGCAACGTAAAATTCCCTGTGTCGGTCTTGCCGACCATCCGGGTTTTGCAGGTCCTGCCGGCCGTGCTATCGGTTTCGGTGGTCGCGGTTATTAGCATGATTTTATCCCATCAGTTTCACCCATCCTGGTACTGGCTGCAGTTCTTTTACTACTTTCCAGCCGCCCTGGTCATGCTCTTTTTCCTAGGCATTTTTAGTGCCACGATTAATATTTTGATTCCCGACTACGACCTGGCCATCCGTCAGGTTCTGCGGTTACTATTCTTCGTTTCTGGGGTCTTGTTTGAACCTTCCCGCGGAAATGTCTTTAACACCCTTATTTTTTACATCGCAAAAATCAACCCCTTCTACTACATTGTCAACGGCTGGCGGGAAACCTTCCTACTGGACCGTTGGTTCTGGAATTCGCCCCTACAAATGGCCATGTTCTGGTTAGAAATTGCCTTCTTTGCAGTTATTGGGACCCATCTGTACTTGAAGTTTAAGGATCAGTTGATTGACTTCATCTAATCTCAGGAGATACTTTTCATGAAAAAGACTGTCGCGGCAGCGATTGTTACCTATAACCGGCTGGAACTTTTAAAAGAATCACTAACAGCTGTTCTAAATCAAGGTGACCGGTTGGGCCACGTAATTGTGGTTGATAACCAGTCCAGTGATGGTACCCGGGAGTACTTGGATGGTCTGACTGACCCCCGCTTGGTGATTTACCATGCTAAGGACAACCTCGGTGGCGCCGGTGGTTTCAACCAGGCAGTCCGGATTTTTGCCGAACAGTTAGATGATGACTTTGTCTGGCTGATGGATGATGACACGATTGCCCAGCCGGGCTCCCTCCAGCACTTGGTCGACTATACCGACCAGCACCCGGATGTCAGTTTTGTGAATTCCCAGGTGCGCTGGGGTGCCATAGATGGTCTGCCTTCTTGGATGAATGTTACCGCGCCACGGGGTTTCACCTGGTCAATGGACTTACAGGGTGATAACCCGGCGGTTGAGGTCGTGAATTCAACCTTTGTTTCGGTGATGTTTTCGCGGGCGATGGTGATGATGGTCGGCCTACCCCAAAAAGAGTACTTTATCTGGGGTGACGACATGGAGTACACCAACCGCCTGGCCAACGTTTACCGGGGTTACATGGTCTTAAAGTCGGTCGTGGTCCACAAGTCCAAGGAAAACACGGTACCCGGTGACATTGTCCGGGAGCGTGACCAGAGTCGGTTGTGGCGTTACCGCTACGAGTTCCGTAATCGGGTTCTGACGGCTCGTCGGATTTCAAAGAAGGAACTGCTTAAGACCCTTGTGCGGATTTATGCTTACGACCTGCCCCGGGTTACCTTTAAGCGGCACGTTGCCTTCCGTCTGAAAAAAATGGGCATGGTCTTTGCCGGTGGTTTCCGCGGCTGGTTTTTCCGGCCTAAAATCGAGTACCCCGCCGGTGCTAAGGGCCAGGAGAAGCGTTCGATTAACGTAATCTTGCACGCCCGCAAGTTGGCGAACCCAACTAAGATGGTTACTGTTGACGAGGAAGTTGATTTAATTCAACATGGGCACCTGACTGATTTTGAGGGGGCTAACGATAAGGCCGATCGTTACATCAAAAAGGCCTTGGCTGACGGCTTCGAATGAGGCCGGACTATTTGGCATTGATTGGAGGTGATTGACCTTGAAGCCAAGTCGTACTTATAAAATTAGCAAACGGTTTTTAGACATCTTGGTTTCCCTGGTCGCTTTAATCATCCTTTCACCAGTCATGCTAGTCATCGCAATTTTGATTAAGCTGGACAAGCATACCAGTCGGGTGATTTATCAGCAGGAACGGATTGGTAAAAACGGCCGTCCCTTTAAAATCTACAAGTTTCAAACCATGGTTGATCACGCCGAGGAAATCCTCCGGCAAAATCCCGACCTCTACCAGAAGTTCATTAAAAACGGCTACAAGCTGCCAACCAAGGAAGATCCCCGGATTACTAAGTACGGGGTCTTCCTACGCCGGACCTCCCTGGATGAAATTCCCCAATTTTGGAATGTCTTAAAGGGGGAGATGAGCATTATCGGTCCTCGGCCGGTGGTGAAAGAGGAACTAAAGGAATACGGTGACCACGTCGACGAATTCCTGTCGGTTACACCGGGGGTCTTTGGCCTCTGGCAGGCCGAGGGGCGCAGTAACATCGGCTATCCCGAGCGGGCCCAGATTGAGCTCGACTACGTTCGAAGAGCCAGCCTGCCCTTTGATTTCTACGTGCTCTTCCGTAACATTGGCATGGTCTTTAGCCAGGATGGAGCGTTTTAATGGTTCATGCTAAAATTTATGTAGCCACCCACCGCGCCTATCCAATGCCAGTTGATGACCTTTACCAGCCCATCTTGGTCGGGGCAGCTAACCAAGACCAGGTGCCCGCGGGCTACCTGGCCGATAACGTTGGGCCCAATATTTCGGCTAAAAACCCGAATTACAGTGAGTTAACCGCCATTTATTGGCTCTGGCACCAGCCCAAGGATAATGATATTGTTGGCCTGGTTCACTACCGGCGTTACCTGGGTTTAAAGGGTGGCCATGACTGGACTAACCGCCTGTCAGTCCGCCAGATTGAGGCGCTTTTGGCCGACCATGACCTGATTTTACCCAAGGCCCGTAATTACTGGATTGAAAACCAGCGGAACCATTATCTTCATGCCCATGCAGCGGCCCCTTATCAGGCCTTGGCCAAGGTTTTGCGAGATGATTATCCTAGTTATTATCCGGCCTTTACCGAGCTGGAAAAATCAACCAAGGCCCATCTATTTAACATGTTTATCATGCCCCGGCCCTTATTTGACCAGTATGCGGCCTTTGTCTTTGGTGTTTTAGACCAGGTGGCGGCCCAAATTGATTTAAGTCAACTGCAGGGTCAAGAGCAGCGCGTTTTTGGCTACCTGAGTGAGCTCTTGATGGACACCTGGGTGAACACCAAACAGCTCCGGGTGGCCGAGTGTCCGGTGATTAACCTGGAAAAGACTAACTGGTTGGACAAGGGTTACCAGTTCTTAAAGCGCAAGTTCTTACCCAATTCAAAAAAGAAGGTACATTTTTAAATGACACAGCACTTTAACACCAAACAGTATGATTACCTGATTGTTGGGGCCGGTCCCTTTGGGATGACCTTTGCCTATGAGGCTGCCCGTCAGGGCAAGCGCTCCCTCGTGATTGAAAAGCGCCCCTTCATCGGCGGTAATACCCACACCCATACTGAAGAGGGGATTACCGTTCACGACTTTGGCGCCCACATTTTCCATACCGATAACCGCCAGGTTTGGGATTACGTCCAGCAGTTTGCCGACTTTAATGGCTTTGAAAACCAAGTGATTGCGAATTACCAGGGCACCTTGTACAACCTGCCCTTTAACATGAATACTTTCTATCAGATGTGGGGGACTAAGACCCCCGCTGAGGCCCATGCCAAGATTGAGGAACAAAAGCAGGCGGCCTTGAAAGATTTGGGTGACCGCCAACCTCGTAACTTGGAAGAGCAGGCCATCTCTTTGATCGGGACTGATATCTACGAGAAGCTGATTAAGGGTTATACCGAAAAGCAGTGGGGTCGCAAGGCGACCGAGCTGCCCGCCTTTATCATTAAGCGGCTGCCAGTTCGTTTTATCTATGACAATAACTACTTTAACCACCGTTATCAGGGCATTCCCATCGGCGGTTATACCCAGATTTTTGAGCACATGGTCGAGCAGTCAGACGGCCTGGTGGATGTTTTGACCGACACCGACTTCTTTGACCTTAAAGACGAGTTGATGGCGGAGTTCCCCCGGATTTTGTACACGGGGATGATTGACCAGTTCTTTGACTACCAGTTTGGTGAATTGGAGTACCGTTCGCTGCGCTTTGAAAGCGAGACCCTTGATACGGACAACTACCAGGGTAATGCGGTTATTAACTATACCGACGCCAAGACCCCGTATACCCGGGTCATGGAATGGCGTCACTTTGATGGCCTGGCTGATCCTGGTAAGACGATTATTACCCGGGAGTACCCCCAGGACTGGGACCGCAGTAAGGAAGCTTACTATCCCGTTAACAACGAGGAGAACACGGCCAAGTACAAGCAGTACGCGGCGGAAGCCCGTAAGAACCATCCCAATGTTATCTTTGGTGGCCGCTTAGGGAAGTATCGTTACTTTGATATGGACCAGGTCTTCAACGATGCCTTTAACACGGTTCGGCAGGAGTTTAACCTGCCAGACGATTACCAATTTGTCACGAAGTAACAGGGTTGTTGTTTAGTAAGGGGGATTTGTATGACAATTGAGCAGCATAATTTGGAACAAATCCAACCGGTACTTTCTTTGGTTGTGCCCCTGCATAATGAAGAAGATACGGTCAATATTTTCTATCAAACCATTCAAAAAATGGTTCCAGACCTTCCGGTGGACATTCACTACCATTTTGTTGATGATGGATCTACTGATCGAACTATGGAGCTACTGAGGGCCCTAGCTCGTGCGGATGAAAATGTTCACTATGTTAGTTTTTCAAGAAATTTTGGTAAAGAAGCTGGTTTGTATGCTGGACTGCAACATGCAGATGGCGATTATGTAGCGGTCATGGATGTTGACTTACAGGATCCACCCGAATTACTCCCTGAAATGCTTAACGGGGTGATGTCTGGTGAATATGATGCAGTTGGTACCCGCCGCATCAATCGCGACGGGGAAGGTCGAGTAAGGTCCTGGTTCTCTGAACAGTTTTACAAGTGGATGAATAAGATTAGCCAGACCCAGCTGGTTGATGGCGCCCGTGATTACCGGGTGATGACTCGCCAAATGGTGGATGCTATTCTATCTCTACCCGAAAATCAACGTTTCAGTAAGGGGATTTTTGCCTGGGTCGGCTTTAAGACGAAGTACCTCCCCTATGAGAATCGTGAACGTGTTGCTGGTAGTAGTTCCTGGTCTTTTGGAGCCCTCACGAGGTACGCTATTGAAGGCATTGTTTCTTTTTCAACGGTGCCGCTGGTACTGGTTACAGTGCTGGGATTTCTTTCATTTGTGGTTGCGGTCTTGAGCGCTATATTTATCATTGTTCGCGCCTTGGTTAGCAACACCAGTGCTGCTGGTTGGCCATCAATGGTTACGATTATTCTCTTTATTGGCAGTGTGCAATTACTGAGTTTAGGTGTTATCGGCCGGTATGTGGCCGCAATTTTCTTGGAAACAAAGCGTCGGCCAATATATGTAAGTCGTGAAGAGCGGTAAAAATTAAAAGGATAAGGCTAATGGTGTTTAAATATTCAAGAAAGTTTTTATTGATTCTATCTTTTTTGATACTCCTGATGTTGTTAGTTACGGCGAGTTTTTTGTACCCTAAGAATGGTGATGCTAGATTGTTTTCACCATTTTTTTCTTGGTTTTTTAGAATTGGTGCGACTTTAACCTTTCTAAGTGGTGTATTTTCGTTCCAAAAGCTAACAAATAGATCAAAAACAATTTTATATTTTTCTTTGTTAACTTGTCTCCTGATTGTTCAAATATTATTTTTGATTTTTTTTCAAAGACCATTGCATACTGATACTGCGTATGTTTTCACAATGGCAGAACGTCTGGCTTCCAATAATCACAACTGGTTTTATTATTTCACCTTATATCCCAATAACGTGAACATAACTATATTTTGGTCATGGATAATTAGCTTTTTTAAATTTGTTGGTATACAAAATTATTTAGCTGCGTATCCGTGGTTCCAGGCGGTAGTGTTAGATTTAAGTTGTTATTTTTTTGCCTACTCCCTCAATGACATTAGGAGGGGGATGGGTCGGTATGCGTTACTATTTGCCTTTGCATATCTTCCTCTCTTTATGTACGTTATTTTTCCTTATAACGATGTTTTCGCAGTGTCTTTGTTACTGGTTTCGTTAGGAAGTTTGATAAAGGCAATGAAGTGTGAGGAAACAAACTATAAATTTGCTTGGTATGGACTGTCTTTCCTAGCACTGGCAGTGGGCATTGCAATTAGACAAAATTTACTTATTATATTGATAGCATTCATAGTGATGATTTTTTTGTCTAGACAATATTCAGTTGCAAGAAAATTCATTTTAACCATTAGTAGCGTTGTAATAACTATAGTTGTCATGATGTTCTTTCATGCTAGTACTATCAACCAGCAATTTCACTCAGATGATAATCATGCCACCCCTTCAATGCGTTACATAAACATGTCGTGGAATCCCGAGACTTCTGGAGAGATAAATGTTGCTGATGCTTGGGAGGGAGGGCAACTTTCAAAGTCGGCACGTACAGAACTGCTGACTCATGAATTTGAGAATAGGCTGAAAGAGCTAGGTCCCTTTGGTATTCTTAAACACATAGTTAAAAAGATTTCGTATATGTTCGCCATTGGTTTACCATACCAAGATATGGAAGATGTTAAGTTCAGTGATATGCTGCCAATTTCTCAATCTAAAACCAGGCCTTTGTACGCCTTTGTTGCTAATATTTTCCAGCCAGTATATTTATTCTTTCTATTTATTAGCTCTTATGCAGTTTTGAAATGTAAAACAAAAAAATACGACAATATAACGACTGATCTGATTGTTCTATCTTCATTGGCTATTGTCGGAGTGACCGCATTTCATGCGCTACTTTGGGAAGTCCGGGACCGGTACGCTTTGCCCCTAGTCCCATTCTTTATTTTGTTATCCACCTTAGCGATTGTAGACATTAAAATTCCAAATCAAAGACGGATAGCTAAATTCGAGAAGATGAGTAAATACGTTAACGTAGTTGCTCTTAGTCTTTTGTTAGTTGGTTTTGGTAGTCAATTTACACACTTTAACAGCTTAAGTAATCAATCCGGACTGGTTTATTCCTCAGGTTTTGATTTGTATGCTGAACCCACGAATGATCAAAAGATTATTAACTCTGATGAAAGTTATCGGTCCGCGAAATTTAAATTAAATAGTCAAGCAAATGGCGTACTATTTTCTAATACTGTGTCATCCGAACTACAGCCAGCAAACTTTGAATTGATTAATGCTAGGACTTTGGAAAGCGAGAAAGTCAACGTTAAACCTGGATGGAGTTTTTTCAACAAGACTGTTGAAAAGGGTTTGTACTTTGTAATAATAAATACTAATGATATTAAAAAAACACCATCAACATTAATTGAGCAGACTGGCGTTAATGATGTTCAAGGTCCCGCTTTACACGAGAGTGATAAGTTTGTTCCTGATATGCGCGCAGTATTTGATATCAAGGATAGTCAAGAACAGAAGATTATGCCTTTTTTCCTATATGCTGGGGTGTATATGATTTTTATAATTTTGCTCTGCTTGACGTTGTTAGTAAAAAGAAATAAACGATGATTATCCATGAATATCACGTTACGCTATTGGGGAGATAGATGACTAAAAATAGGGCATTTCACATTGCAGGAATACTTTTAGTATTGTTTGTTTTATCAGTGGTATATACTTCACTAACAGTTTCATGGAACTACGTCCAAGGAGGATCATCCGATAGAATTTTTCATCTCGTTCGTCTTTCTGAGAATTTTATAAATTTCAACCAATTCAGGTTCACATATATTATGACAACTACATTTGGAGGCGCAGGGCAGGGAATTAATTTCTTTTATCCTTCCGGAAATTTGTGGCCTTTTCTAGTTGCACTGTTGTTTGTGAAAAATCCTGTTCATGCGATTTTTTTAGGGACAATTTTGAGAACATTCGTGGGACTCGTTTCGTCCTTTGTCGCAATGAGGGTACTGAATCATCGAAGTATCGTTGCTATTGTATTTTCGGTCACATATTGTTTTTCTACGTACTTATTGTACAATGCAATACCAAGATTTGACTTAGGCGAGACCATGGCTATTCTTTTTTTGCCTTTAGTGTTCGCCAGTTTCTATAAAATTTTAATTAGCAAAAATCAAGATTTTGGTTTAGATTGTTTGTTTGCTTTTTCGCTAGCCCTTCTAACGTATGCACATTTATTGACAACAGTTTTTACTTTTTTACTGTTGTTTATTCTCAGCGTTATTTTTTTGTTAGCCGGCCGAACCGTTCGCAACGTTAGAAAAATCTTAATACAATTTCTGTCAGCAGCTTTGTGTTACACCTTTTTAACGATAGGGTTCTGGCTCCCATTTGTCAGTCAATTGGTTAGTACTCGTATAGCACATCCTGAATTGCCTTATGAATTTGGCGTACCTAGCATTGCTGACCCGTCATTGTCTCAAATTTTTAACCTTTCCTTAAGTAATCATCTTCAGAACAATGGTGTCACCTTAGGCATACTGGCTTTGATTGGTGTATTTGCACTGTTTATTCATTTTAATCACTTAGACAATAAGACTAGATTTATATTTATTCTAGGGTTGTTTTTGTTATTGCTCTCAACTGATATTTTTCCTTGGGCACTATTTGAAAACACACCAATTAGCGTTATACAAATGCCAAGTCGTTTTATGCCCTTCGCTAATCTTTTTTTGATTTACGCAATTATACTCATGGAGGAAAATTATCTTTCAAGAAATGATGTTCATAGGCAGAATTTTTATTTTATTATCCTCTCGGCGATACCAATAATTTTAGCTGCGGGATCTTCAACCATTTATTTCCATCAACAACGTGAGGTGCCTGTAAACAAAAAAGGCGAAAATATCGCATATATTTGGAGTAAACGTATTAACGGTAGTGCTAACTGGTATGGTGAATCTGGCCCCATCTATGATGATTACCTCCCCACTGCTAGTGGAAGTATAAAGCAGCAAGTTGATAAGAGACAAATCTTGGTTAACGGTGCTCCACTGGGAGATAAATCAGTTAGTTATTACCCAATTACAAACGGGATGATATATAAGTTTGATAGTGAAAAAGATTTGCATGACGTGGCTGTAACACTTCCTTTTTGGACATATAATAAGCGGAATTACATGATTTCTGTTAATCATAGTAAAAATAAGATTCCAGAAAAATCCCGAGTTAATGTGGCGTCCATCATAACAAATTTGAAGGAAGGTGAAAATGAAGTTACTGTTCGATTTGTGGCACCAAATTCATATAAAATCTCGGGTTGGGTAAGCATCATATCAATGATTGTTATGCCGATTACCATAATTTTTAACAAATTTTCTTCTAAAACTAAAGTGCACAGAAAATCTTTGAAGTGAGTAAATTATGCAGTTAACGCAAAAAATAATTGCTGGACTTAAACAGTACTGGCCCACCAGTTTGGCGGCCATTATTCTGTCCATCTTCTTTACCTGGGCAACCCTGATTCAGCCCAGTGGCTACTATGATTTTCGCTTTAGTGGTGGCCGGCTTTATTTCTTGGCTGTGCTCTTTTTCTTAGGCTATGTTTGGCTAATCATGATGGTCGAGCAGCAGGCCCTGTCCTTTTTTCGGTCTTCACTCGTACGGTCCAAAGTCTTCGCACCTGTGAGTGCCAACTGGCTTTATTTTCGGGTACCAGTCATCCTAATTTTGGCCTGGCTGCCCTATGTCCTGGTGACCTGGCCCGGAGTGCTGAGCTGGGATGGGGCCGACCAGTTAAATGCCTACTTCCAAGTGGCCATGCCACCCCAAGATATTCATTTTTACGGTATTGACTACAACGGGACCCAGCAACAATTTTACCTAACCAACCACCACCCTTGGTTTACTAGCCTGGTGCTAGGGTCCGCCTTTAAAATCGGGCAGCAGTGGTTTGGCGGCTTAGCCGGCGGCCTGGCCACGATTGTGGTCTTAAACACGACCCTGCTGGTTACAGCTTTGAGCCGACTAGCCATCCAGATTTTCCGCTATGCCAAGTTGTGGGGATGGCTGACCCTGCTCCTTTTCGCCTTGCTACCGACCTTTCCCATTATGGCTGTCAATGTCAATAAGACCGCCCTGGCAGTCGCTGTTTTTGCCTTCTTTGTATCAGCCCTGCTTCGCCTGTGGCAGCAGCCTCAAAAATGGCAGCGTTGGCTGGCCCTGTTAATCATCAGTATCCTCCTGGGCCTGGTCCGCAACGACAGCTTTGTGATGATTGGGGCGGCGATGGTCTTTGGTCTCTTTTACCGGAGAGTCCGGAAGCCCCTGCTAACGATTGGCATTGTGACCCTGTTGGCGCTGTCGGTATGGAACCGGGTAGTTTTACCAGCCGCCCAAGTGCTACCATCTGAAAAGGTTGAGATGCTAGCGGTGACTAACCAGCAACTGGCTCGGGTGGTGGTCAAAGATCCAAACGGTCTGACCGCTGACCAGCATCAGGAACTCAGCAAGTTCACCGACGTCAACGCCCTCAAGGCAGCCTACAACCCAACCTTTTATGATCCGGTCAAGCATACCTTCTACTACTACCCGGTTAACTTTTGGCAGCGGGGGAAGACCTACCAGCAGAATCAAGCAGCACTTAAAAATGGTTACCTAAACCAGCACTTTAGTGACTACTTAAAACTCTGGCTGGCAGTTGGGTCTAAAAACCTGGGTCAGTACACAGCGGCTTTGATGAATGACGCTTACCAGTACTTCACCTTTATCCATAACCCGGTCCAGACCGACTTGTTCCTGGGCGGTGGGGTAGTACCGTACGAAAATACGACCCTCTTTACTGGTTACCGTCAAAATCACCCCCGGGCCATTAATCAAGGTCAAAGCTGGCTGAATCATTTGAACCAGTTCCCGGGCATTAAGCTCATCTTCCAAACCGGCTTGTGGGGCGCGTTAACCTTAATGCTGCTGGCTATGGCCATTGAACTCCGAGCCCGTTTGGCCGTGGGCCTGGGTATGATTGGGGTCGGGGTCTTGGCCGTGGCGGCAATATCGCCGGTTAATGGACTGAGTCGCTACATTTATCCGCTCTACTTCCTCCTACCGCTGATGTTGGCCTATATGACCTGGCAGCAGGCACGTCGGACCTAAAATAATGACCAATAAAAAACCGTGGCACACGGTTTTTTGTGTTTTAGTCTGATATTTTAACTATGATATAATCTTCCCTGGTTATCTTATCTATAGGCCCTTGGGCCAGAAATTTGGAAAATAAATGACAACGCTTTCCACGCCAAAATCCAACCATCCTGCCACCGTCAGTGCCGTAGTGGTCACGTACAACCGTTTAGGCCTGTTAAAAGAAGTGATTGCCAGCCTCAAACAACAAAGCATGGCAGTCCACCATTTAATTGTGGTCGATAACAATAGTGATGCAGATACCCAGGACTACTTGAAGTCCCTGGGTGACCAGATTGACTACCTGCGCTTGGAGCAAAATCTAGGCGGGGCCGGTGGCTTTAACCGCGGTTTGCGTTACTTTTTGGAAAAGACAAGTGACGAATACGTCTGGCTGATGGACGACGACACGGTGCCGGCTCCAGACGCCCTGGCCGCCCTCTTGGATTTTGCCTACCAACAGCCGCACTTTGGTTTTTTGGCCAGTGATGTGCGCTGGACTGACGGCCACCGGGCTAAGATGAACCGGCCGGCCCCCTTAAACCGGCTGCAGTCGGTCCCCGAAGACCAGACCAATCCCATTCAGCTGCAAAATGCCACCTTCGTTTCCCTGTTAATGAAACGCCAGGTAGTCGCAGAAATTGGCCTACCGATTACCGACTTTTTCATCTGGGGTGATGACATTGAATACACCGAGCGGGCTGGTCGTTTAGCACCAGGTTACTTTATTCCGGCAGCCAAGGTGGTGCATAAGATGACCACCAATACCGGCAGCAATATCCTAAACGATGGCCCCGACCGGATTAAACGCTACTACTACGCCTATCGTAATAAGATGTACTATTTAAAAAAGCGGGATTGGTACCGGCGCTTGCGGGCCCGGTTACGGATTAGTTTGGAATACTGGCAACTGTATTTTTCCCACGCCCCATACCGGCGTGAAAAGTTGGCCACCATGCGGACGGCTATCCGGGACGGCCGGCACTTTCACCCAACCATTGAGCGGGTGGAACAGGTAAAAAAATAACGAGGTAAGGATAACCATGACTGACATTAATACCCTTTGGCAAAAATACCGGGAGACGATTCTCTACCTGTTCTTTGGTGGGGCGACCTTTGTGGTGAGCATGGTCACTTATGCTCTCTTTGTTTCTGTCTTTCATTGGACGGTGACCTGGTCCTATATCGTTTCCTGGTTTCTGGCCGTGCTCTTTGCCTATTTAACCAACCGGATTTGGGTATTTCAGTCGCAGGTGCGAGACTTTGGTGGTATCGTTAAGGAGGCTGGACAGTTCTACCTAGCCCGGTTAGTCACTGGGGTGTTGGGTTGGTTGATTCTGCTCTTCGGGGTCTATGTCCTCCACCAAAACAGTATCGTGTGGAACGGTATTCAAAACATCCTAGTGATTATTTCCAACTATGTGCTGAGTAAACTGTTTATTTTCAAGGCCGTTGAAGACGAAATCAAGGATTAAGCTTAGGAGGTTGATATGACAGCAACTGCAAAGATTGGTAAGAGCGACGTGACGACGACTAAGTTAGGCCTTGGTACCAACAAGGTCGGTGGCCACAACTTGTTTCCTGGCCTAAAGGACCAGGACGGTTATGACCTGGTGAAGGCTGCTTTAGATGACGGCATCCAGTTGATTGATACCGCCTATATGTACGGCCTTGGTCGTTCGGAAGAAATCATTGGCGATGTCATTCAAGATTATGACCGCTCCAAGATTGTCTTGGCTACCAAGGGTGCCCAAGATCCTAACCACGATAATCAGGTCAGCAACGACCCGGAGTTTTTGAAGCAGGCCGTCGCTGATTCGCTCAAGCGGTTAAAGACCGACTATCTGGATATTTTCTATATTCACTTTCCTGATAAGACCACGCCTAAGGATGAGGCCGTGGCCGCTTTGAATGAACTCAAGCAGGCCGGCAAGATTCGGGCCATCGGGGTTTCGAACTTTAGCTTAGACCAAATCAAGGAAGCCAATAAGCACCAGCAGGTCGATATCGTTGAAGACCACTACAGCCTGGTTTACCGGGGTGCTGAGGGGGCCGAGTGGTCCTACTTGAAGGACAATAACATTTCCTTTGTGCCATACTTCCCACTGGCTTCCGGCCTGCTAACTGGTAAGTACAGTCCGGCTGACTATCAGAAGTTTGCCAAGCAGTACAGTGAAGGTCAGTATAAGGACATTATGCAGGCCCTGACCAAGGTGAAGACAATTGCCGACCAGCACGGGGTGACTGTGGCCCAGACGATTTTGGGCTGGTATATCGCTAACCCGGACATTAGTGCCGTCATTCCTGGGGCCCGCAATCCCCAGCAGGTGGCGGCCAACGTTAAGGCCCTGGACGTGACCTTGAGTGCTGGCGAGTACGAGCAGATTGATCAGGCCTTTGCTGCTTTTAAATAAAAATGGACACAAAAAAGCTTGGTGTGATTAACACCAAGCTTTTTTATTTGAATTACTTAACGCGCTTTGCCAAACGTGACTTCTGACGAGAAGCCTTGTTCTTCTTAATCAAGCCCTTTGAGTAGGCGTGGTCAATCGCAGCTGAAGCTTCGCGGTAAAGGCTTTCCAAGTCGCTTGAACCAGCGGCTGCGGCCTTTTCGAAACGCTTAACAGCTGAACGGTAAGCACTGCGCTGTGGTTCGTTGCGGTCGTGTTGCTTTTGACTGAGGCGAACCCGTTGAATTGATGATTCAATAATAGGCATATGTCTTTCTCCTTAAATTTGATACGGCTGAAATTGTCGCTTAACGACGAAGTCCCAGACGCTTAATGAGCTCACGGTAACGTTGGATATCGTTGTTCCGCAGGTAACGCAAGAGGTTACGACGGCGACCAATCTTCTTAAGAAGTCCACGCTGTGAGTGGAAGTCGTGCTTGTGGTTGCTCATGTGCGTGTTCAGTTCGTTGATGTCAGCAGTTAATACCGCCACTTGAACTTCGACTGAACCAGTATCGCCTTCTTGGCGAGCATATTCCTTAATGATTTCGTTCTTACGTTCTTGAGTAAGGGCCATAATCATTGCCACCTTTCTATTCTAAAATGTCGCCGTATTCTGAGTAAAACGACGGTGAGACGCTAAACTAAGAAAACGGTCGGTTGTTTTGACAACAGGCTCTATTATACGGGCTTTTCACCAAATTGCAACCTAAATGCAAACTAAGGCAAGGGTGGAATTATGCTAAAATATAGGGGAATGAAAATAAAAGAAAGGGTAGTAATTTGGGCGGGTGAAAGCCCGTTGACAAATGAAGTTAGGGACTGATGGCAGAACAGATTTCAAAAGACCAGGTCGCCCACGTGGCTAGCCTGGCCAAGTTGGCCTTTGATGAAGAGGGCTTGAATGAATTTACCGAACAGTTGGGGGATATTTTATCCCTCTTTGAGACCTTACAAGAGGTGGATACCAGCGAGGTGGAACCGACCTATTCGGTCACTACCAATGTGAACCACTTGCGGGAGGACCAGGCTGATAACTGGCACCAGAAGCGCGAACTCTTAGCCAATGCACCAGAGGAAGCGGCGGACTTGATTAAGGTACCCGCAATTTTGAAAGGGGAGGCAGAGGAATGACCTTTAACTTTTTCGACCATGACTTGGCTGCCTTGCACCAAGGTTTGAAAGATGGCCAGTTTACTGCCCAGGGACTGGTTCAGGGTAGTCTAGATAACATTGCTAAGACCAATGACCAGCTCCAGTCCTTTTTAAACACCAACCCGGATTTGGCCCTAGAGCAGGCCAAGGCCGTTGATGAAGCTGGTGATTTTGCCCATCCCTTAGCTGGTATTCCGCTGGGACTCAAGGACAACATTGCGACCAAGGGTCTGCCAACTACGGCGGCTTCCAAAATCTTGGAAGGCTTTAAGCCGGTCTATGATGCAACCGTGGTGGATAAGCTCCGCGACCAGGGCGCAATTTCAGTCGGTAAGACCAACATGGATGAGTTTGCCATGGGTGGTTCGACGGAAAGTTCCCACTACCAAAAGACGACCAACGCCTGGGATAGCAGCAAGGTACCCGGTGGTTCATCAGGTGGATCTGGGGCGGCCGTGGCTGCGGGCCAGGTACCCTTTGCCCTAGGTTCTGATACTGGTGGTTCAATCCGTCAGCCAGCTGCCTTTAACGGTATTGTTGGCATGAAGCCAACCTATGGTCGGGTTTCCCGGTTCGGCCTCTTTGCCATGGCCTCTTCTTTGGATCAAATTGGTCCCTTCACCCGTAAGGTCCAAGACAATGCCACGGTTCTTAATGCCCTGGCTGGTTTTGACCCTAAGGATTCAACTTCAGCCGAGGTTGAGGTTCCTGACTTTACCGCTAACCTAGGCAAAGATATCAAGGGCTTGAAGGTTGCGGTGCCAAAGGAATACTTCTCAGAAGGAATCGATGACGGCGTGGCCAAGACGGTACGGGCCGGCATTGACCAACTAAAGGCCCTGGGTGCTACGGTCGATGAAGTCAGCCTGCCCCACACCAAGTACGGCGTGGCCGCTTACTATATCCTGATGTCTTCGGAAGCCTCATCTAACTTGCAACGTTACGATGGCATCCGTTATGGTTTCCGGGCACCGGATGCTAAGACCCTAGAAGAGGTCTATGTTAAGACTCGTTCAGAAGGCTTTGGCGATGAAGTTAAGCGCCGGATTATGCTAGGAACCTTCTCCCTGTCAGCCGGCGCCTATGATGCCTTCTTTAAGAAGGCGGCCCAGATTCGGACCTTGATGATTCAGGACTTTAACCAGGTCTTTGAAAACTACGATTTGATTGTTGGACCAACCACGCCAACGGTTGCCTATGGATTGGGCACTGAAATTGATGATCCCAAGGCCATGTACTTAGGTGATGTTTTGACCATCCCAGTGAACCTGGCTGGCCTACCTGGCCTGTCGATTAACGCTGGCTTTGTGGACGGTTTGCCGGTTGGTATGCAGTTGATTGGTAAGGCCTTTGATGAGGCCACGGTTTACCAGGCGGCCTACGCCTTTGAACAGGCTACCCGCCTATTTGAGAAGAAGCCTGCCATTGCAGACGAGTACTAAGGAGGCCAATTCATGGGAAGTGGAAATTTTGAAACAACGATTGGCCTAGAAGTCCACGTTGAAATGCAGACGAATTCAAAGCTCTTGTCACCTTCACCAGTGCATTACGGTGATGAGCCTAACGAAAATACTAATGTCATTGACTGGGGTTATCCCGGAGTCTTGCCCGTGGCTAACCGGGGAGCGATTGAGTTTGGGATGCGAGTAGCCTTGGCCCTTCACGCCGATATCTCACCATTTATTCGCTGGGACCGTAAGAACTACGTTTACCCTGATAACCCAAAGTCATATCAGACAACCCAGTCGGCTACGCCCCTTGGTAAAAATGGTTATTTGGATGTGACCCTGTCTGATGGTAGTACCAAGCGAGTCCGGATTCACGAGCTGCACGTCGAAGAAGATGCCGGTAAGAACACCCACGGTAGTGATGGTTATTCCTACGTTGATTTGAACCGGCAGGGCACGCCGCTGATTGAAATTGTCTCTGAACCAGACATGCACTCGCCTGAAGAGGCCTATGCTTATTTGGAACAGTTGCGTCAGGTCATCCTCTTTACCGGGGTATCAGAGGCCAAGATGCAGGAAGGTCAGATGCGGGCGGATGTGAACGTTTCCATCCGACCCTTTGGCTCAGATGAATACGGTACCCGAGTTGAAATGAAGAATATCAACTCCTTTAACTACGTCCGTAACGCCCTGGCCTATGAGGAAAAGCGGCAGGGCGCGGCCGTACGAGCTGGTGAGCCAATCGTGCAAGAGACCCGGCGTTATGATGAGCCGTCTAAGTCGACGATTTCAATGCGGGTTAAGGAAGTGGCGGATGATTACCGTTACTTCCCAGAACCAGACCTAGCCCCAATTGAAATCAGCCAGGAATGGATTGACAAGGTTGCGGCTGAGCTGCCTAAGTCAGCCAAGGAACGGCAGGAATACTACGTTAACGAATTGGGGATTGAGCCTTATGACGCTGAGGTTTTGACCCAGACTTTGGCCATGGCCAACTTCTATGACCAAACGGTCGCCGATGGGGCTGACCCTAAGCGGGCTGCCAACTACCTGATTGGGGATGTTAACGCCTATCTGAACAAGACCCAGGCAGAACTGCAGGAAACGAAGCTGACTCCTGAACACCTAGCCGGCATGATTAAGCTGATTGAAGATGGCACGATTTCAACCAAGCAGGCTAAGAAGGTCTTTGAAGCCATCTTGGACGGTGAAGAACCAGAAGCCTATGCTAAGGCCAACGGCCTGGTTCAAATCAGTGATCCAGCTGTCTTGCAACCATGGGTGGATGAGGTCTTGGATGCTAACCCCCAGTCGATTGAAGACTTCAAGGGTGGTAAGGACCGCGCTGTTGGTTACCTGGTCGGCCAGTTGATGAAGAAGTCAAAGGGTCAGGCCAACCCAACCGTTTTGAACCAACTCTTAATGGCTGCCCTAAAGCAGCGTTAATTTAATGGGACCTCGGTCCCGTACATATCATACGAAGGAGTCAGTCCCAAAGTGGGGCGGATTGAGCAGATGAAACGAGCCCGCATAATTTACAACCCAACTTCCGGTCGGGAAGTTATTAAGCGCGAAATGCTAGAAATTTTATCGGTTTATGAAAAGGCTGGCTATGAAACTTCGGCCTATGCCACCACCCCCGAACCAATGAGCGCGGCCCGAGAAGCCACTCGAGCAGCCCTGGATGGCTTTGATCTAATCGTCGCTGCTGGTGGGGATGGGACCATTAACGAAGTGGTTAATGGGGTTGCGCCACTGCCTAAGCGGCCAATGCTCGCCATCATTCCCGCTGGCACGACCAACGATTACGCCCGGGCCCTCAAGGTGCCCCGGGATGCCCCCCTGGATGCAGCGAAGATTATCTATAATCATGAGAGCATCAAGATGGACATCGGTGAAGTCACCATCGGCCATGAGCACAAGTACTTCATGAACATTGCTGCTCTGGGTAAGATTAGTGAGGTGACCTACGCGGTCCCTTCTTCGATGAAGGCCCTCTACGGTTATTTGGCCTACCTGATTAAAGGGGCGGAGCTGATGACCCGGCTGGAAAATGTGAATGCCCGGGTTCGCTACGATGATGGTGAATACTCTGGTAACATTTTCATGATTTTTTTGGCCCTGACCAACTCGGTTGGTGGTTTTGAATCAATCGTGCCCGATGCCAAGTTGGATGATGGCAAGTTTACCCTGCTGATTGTTAAAACTGGTAGCATTGTTCAAATTCTGCAGATGGTCGCCCAGATGCTAAATGGTGGCCGCCACGTTGATAATGAGAATTTGATTTATAAGAAGACCAGCCACGTTGACATTGAACCCTTGGACCATGCCCAGCTGAAGGTCAACCTGGATGGTGAGTATGGGGGCGATGCGCCCATGTCCTTTGATGTGCTTAAGCAACACATCCGCTTTGTCGCTGACCGCTCGGCCATGAAGGACAATAGCACCGTTGACAAGTACAAGCAGGAGTTCGTCCACCAGGTCGAACAGTTAGAAGCCCAAGGCAAAGAGAAGGAATCGTAATGGCCAAGAAAAATCGGGTGACCCCAGTTAAGGCCCCGGTCAGTAAAAATGAACAGTTGACCGCTACGGTCACGGACTTGACCTACCAGGGCATGGGGGTGGTTAAGGTTGACCATTATCCCTTATTTGTCAAAGACGCCTTGCCCGGTGAAGAGATTCAACTACTGGTCACCAAGCCCTTGAAGAACTATGGTTTTGCCCGGGTGGTGAAGCGGCTCACGACCTCGCCTGATCGGGCCCCAGTGGTTGATCAAATTGGGATTAGCACTGGGATTGCGCCCTTGATTAACCTGAAGTATCCGGCCCAGTTGACCTTTAAGCAGGCCCAGGTCCAAGAGCTTTTTAAAAAAGTCCACTTACCAGTGACGGTGGCACCTACGCTTGGCATGGATAATCCGAGCCATTACCGTAACAAGGCCCAGGTACCGGTCCAAAACCAGCATGGGCATCTGGTGACCGGCTTTTACCGGCGCGGGTCTCATCAGTTAGTTGCCGCTGATGAATTTTATATTCAAGATGAGCACATCGACCAGGCCATTAAGGTCACTCGGGAGATCCTAGACCAGTTCCAGGTGACCGCCTATGATGAGCGCAGCCGTCGGGGTGTCCTACGTCACTTGATGGCCCGCTACGGCCGGCAAAGTGGGGAACTAATGGTGGTTTTGGTGACCAATGGTCGTCACTTACCCCATGCCCAAGAAATTGTGGCGGCCCTCCAAGACCGCCTACCCGATTTAACAAGTGTCGTTCAAAATATTAATGATCAGTCCACTAACGTCATCATGGGGCATGAAAATGTGACCCTGTGGGGGCGGGCTGAAATCAAGGACCAACTCCTAGGCAAGACCTATCTGATTGGACCGAATTCCTTTTACCAGGTTAATCCTCAGACCACGGCCAAGTTGTACGAATTAGCCGCTCAACGGGCTCAGTTAAAGCCTAGTGACACGGTGATTGATGCCTACTGTGGGATTGGTACGATTGCTTTGACCGTGGCCGACCAGGTTAAACAGGTTTACGGAGTCGAAGTCGTGTCCCAGGCTATTGAGAATGCCAAGGTCAATGCGGCCTTAAACCAGGTCAAGAACGTGGATTTTGTCGTTGGCGATGCGCCAGCGCAAATGGCTGCCTGGCAGGCTGAGGGTCTGCGTCCGGATGTAATTTTTGTTGATCCACCTCGTAAGGGACTGACTCAGGAGTTTATTGAGGCCGCGGTGGCGACTGAGCCTAAGCGGGTGGTCTACATTTCCTGCAACCCGGCCACGCTGGCCCGGGATGCCGTGGCCTTTGAAGAACTGGGTTATGCCATCAGTGGTCCTATTCAACCGGTGGACCAGTTTCCACAAACCGTTCACATTGAGTGTGTGGCGGTCTTTGAACAGGCCCAGTCTTAATCAATTATTGTGGAGGAGGTTTGGGTCGTGAGTACCAAAGATGAAACCCCAATGATGGTCCAGTACCATCAAATTAAAGACCAATACCCCGATACCTTTGTGTTTTACCGCCTCGGGGATTTTTTTGAGTTGTTTGAAGATGACGCCATTAAGGGTGCCAAGCTGCTCGAACTAACCCTGACCTCGCGGAATAAGAACTCTAAAAATCCGGTGCCCATGGCTGGGATTCCTCACCATGCGGCCCAAAATTACATTGATATTTTAGTTGACCAGGGTTACAAGGTGGCCATCGTTGAACAGATGAGCGACCCAGCGACCAGTAAGGGGATGGTGGACCGGGAAGTTGTCCAACTCATTACGCCCGGTACCAAATTGTCATCGGGTGCCGGTGGCCAGGATGGTAAGGAGAATAACTACCTGGCTGCCCTATGGCCCAGTGATGGCCGTTGGTCGTTAAGTTATGTTGATTTATCGACCGGTGAGCTAAAAGTTACCACGATTGAAGAGGCTGCCGACATCCTTGACGAACTGAGTGCCCTAGAGGTCAAGGAGGTCGTCTTTCCTAAAGATGTGTCTGGCACTAACAGTCAGGAACTCGTTAACCAACTAGGTCAGCGGGGTGTCTTAGTCTCTTATCAAAGCCAGGGCGAACCCAACGCTGAAATTAGTTACCTGACCCAGGGACTAGACCAGTCTGGTGAGCAGGCGGGGACTGCCATGCTGCTGCACTACCTCTTTAACACGCAGCGGCGTAACCTGGACCACATCATGCCAGCCCAGTGTTATGAGCGCTTGGCCTATTTGAAGTTCAACGATAGTACCCGGAAAAATTTGGACCTGGTGGAAAATGCCCGTACCCAGAAAAAGGCGGGTTCCTTGCTGGGCCTAATCGACCAGACCAAGACCGCCATGGGTGGCCGGATGCTCAAGCAGTGGTTGCTTAGGCCCCTGCGTAACCTAGATGATATCCAGGAACGTTTGGACCTGGTGGAACGGTTTCAGGCCGACTTTTTCCGGCGGGGGGCGATTCAAGACCAGCTCAAGTCAGTTTATGACTTGGAACGCCTGGCTGCCCGCGCCGCGATGGGCACCTTAAATGCCCGGGAATTAGTCCAGCTTCGCCGGTCACTGAGTACCATTCCTACCATCAAGGCGGAGTTAGCCGGCAGTGATGACCCGCTGTTGCAGCAGCTCAATCAATCCCTCGATGATATGACCGATATCACGTCCTTGATTGAAGCGGCCATTGTTGATGACCCACCAGTTAGTGTCCGGGAAGGGGATATCATTCGGCCAGGCTTTGATGAGCAGATTGACCAGTACCGGCAGGTGCTGACTGATAACCAGCAGTGGCTTTCTGAACTAGAACGTAGTGAACGTGAAGTAACTGGGATTAACTCCCTTAAGGTTGGCTACAATAAGAACTTTGGCTACTTCATCGAGGTCACCAAGGCCAACATTGATAAGTTAGCGCCAGACCGCTACCAGCGGCGACAAACCCTGACCAATGCTGAGCGTTTTATTACCCCCGACCTGAAGGAACATGAGCAGTTAATTACGGAAGCCCAGGTCAAACTCCAGCAGGTGGAATACGACCGTTTTGTGGCGGTTCGCGACCGGGTCAAGGCTGAGATTCAGCGTATTCAGGGGCTGGCTAGTCGGGTTGCCCGCTTAGACGTGCTAACCGCCCTGGCGGATGTGGCCGATAATTTGAACTTAGTTCGTCCTGAATTTCACACCGACAGTAACGCTATTCACGTTGAGCAGGGCCGCCATCCAGTGGTTGAGTCCTTGCTAGAAGCCGGTGAATTTATCGCTAATGACATTGATATGCCCGCTGATGTCCAGATTCAGTTGATTACCGGTCCTAACATGGCCGGTAAATCGACTTATATGCGCGAACTCGCTCTGATTGTTATCCTGGCTCAAATTGGTAGCTTCGTGCCAGCGCAAAGGGCCCAGCTGCCAATCTTTGACCAAATCTTTACTCGGATTGGGGCCAGCGATGACCTGGTTAATGGTCAGTCAACCTTCATGGTCGAGATGGCGGAAGCCGAGCAGGCAATTGCCGGTGCCACCCAGCAGTCCTTGATTCTCTTTGATGAATTGGGACGGGGAACGGCCACCTATGATGGCATTGCCCTGGCCCAGGCAATTATTGAGTATCTCGACCAGCATGTGCATGCTAAGACCCTGTTCTCAACGCATTATCATGAACTGACTACCCTTGCTGAACAGTATCCTGGCATCGAAAACGTCCACGTTGGCGCCAGCTTGGATGATCAGGGCCACCTGCACTTCTTACACCAGATTGCCCCGGGTCCAGCTGACCGTTCCTATGGAATCCATGTGGCGGCCTTGGCTGGTCTGCCCCGAGAATTAATTCAAAATGCTAACCAAATCTTAGGTCACTTAGAGAGTCAAAATGGCCTGGATGAGGCAGGCAGCAGCCAGCCAATCAGCCTCTTCGAAATGCCAGCCATTAGCGAGGCCCAGGAAGAGGTCCTGGCCCAAGTCGCCCAGTTGGACCTATCCAACATGACACCGCTAGAAGCCTTAAACACTCTGGCAAAACTGCAAGAACTAGGAGGGGACCATGCCCAAGATTCATGAATTATCCCCCCTCTTAGCCAACCAGATTGCCGCCGGTGAGGTGATTGAACGCCCCGCCAGTGTGGTTAAGGAACTGGTCGAAAACGCCATTGATGCCGGCAGTAAACACATTCAAATCGTCGTGGCCGGTGGTGGGACCGACCTGATTCGGGTTGTTGATGACGGCCAGGGGATTGAAGTCGATGACGTGCCTCGGGCCTTTATCCGCCATGCCACCAGTAAAATCAATAACCGCCATGACCTCTTTAACATCGTTTCCCTGGGTTTCCGTGGTGAGGCTCTGCCCTCAATTGCGGCCGTGGCCGATGTCACCCTGACCACCCGGACAGTCCAGGCCAAGGAGGGGCTGACCTACCATGTCCAGGGTGGGGAAGTGGTTAGCGAAACCGCTGACAGTAGTCCCCTAGGAACGGCGGTTTCAGTACGGAACCTGTTTTATAATACGCCGGCGCGCTTAAAATATTTAAAGCGTCCTCAAACTGAGCTGGCTAAAATTATCGAAACGGTAAACCATTTGGCACTGGCCCATCCAGACATTGCCTTTCGGTTAACAAATGATAGCCGAGTGACCTTTCAAACGACCGGTAATGGGAACCTCCAGCAGGTCCTGGCCCAACTTTATGGTCGGCCTGCTGCCCAAAAAATGATTCCCGTTCAGGGTGAGAATTCGGACTTTTCTATTTCTGGCTACCTATCCTTACCCGAACTAACCCGGAGTTCCCGGGAATACCTGGTGGTCTTAGTTAACCACCGCTACGTTAAGAATTTTTCGATTTCAAATGCAGTGGTCAAGGGCTACGGGTCCAAGTTAATGGTCGGCCGCTTTCCAGTGGGCGTCATTGATATTGAACTTGATCCACTCCTGGTTGACGTGAACGTTCACCCACAAAAGGCTGAGATTCGCCTGGCCAAGGAAGATGAGTTGGCCAACCTGATTACCCAGTCGGTCCAGGCTAGTTTAGCTGGTCAAAACCTGATTCCGGGTGCCTTGGAAAACCTCTATGGTCAGGCAGGTCCGGCCAACGATGCGCAGCCGCAACAGGTTGAGCCACAACAAAACCAGTTCCTAACCAGCGAAGCTGCAACAGTGGGGAAGGCCATGTCAGCGGCCCAACCAGTCTTGCCGCCGACCACCTCAACCATTAAGGTCACGACCTTGGCTGATTTGGACGGGACTGCCCTGGAACATTTCCAGGCGAAATACCAGGCCGAGCCCTACCAGCCGGTCTTTGACGATGATGAGCTGACCGGAGATGACCAGGCTGACACGGTTGCTGAAGCGGCGGTCACTTACCAGACAGCTAAAATTGACCAGCAGTTAGACTTGGACCTGGCCGCTAACCATCAGAACCAGTTTCCAGCTCTAACTTATATCGGGCAGATGCACGGGACCTTTCTCTTTGCCCAGAGCCAAGACAGCCTCTATCTGATTGACCAGCACGCGGCCCAGGAGCGGATTAACTACGAGCACTATCGCCAGGTCATTGGCCAGGTCTCAGACGATGAGCAGCAGATGCTCGTGCCCCTGGTCTTGAACTATCCGGCTGCGGACATTTTACGGATTTTGGACTTAAAAGATGAGTTGGCAGCAGTTGGTATCCGCGTTGAACCTTTTGGACCAACGACGGTTGTCGTCCGTGAACATCCGACCTGGATGCCGGCTGGCCAGGAGCAGGCCACCATTCAGGAAATGATTGACTGGTTGTTAAAGGACGGGCACTTAACCGTGGCCCAGTTCCGGGAGAAAACCGCGATTATGATGAGCTGTAAGCGGGCCATCAAGGCCAACATGCACCTCAGCGATGACCAAGCCAAGGCCCTCTTAGAAAAGTTGTCTCACTGTGAAAATCCTTATAACTGTCCCCACGGCCGGCCAGTTTTGACTTCCTTTACCCTGACTGAAATGGAAAAAATGTTTAAACGAATTCAAGATTCGCACGAATCTTGGCAGAATTACGATAACCACCCGTACTAAAAGGGTAGTTTGGGAGTTGTACCTTGAACAATAATGACATTATCATTCGACTTCGTTACGCCTTGCACCTTGATAACCCGACCTTGCTGTCGATTTTTAAGGACGGGGGTTTGCAGTTAAACGCCAAGGACCTGGACCGGATTTTGACTCGGCAGGCTGATGATACTGACCGGCAGGCCAACCTGAGTAACCATGATTTGGAGGCCTTCTTAAACGGTCTGATTGTCCACTACCGTGGTCACCAAAAAGATGCCCAGGGGCATGTGCGCCCAGGCACTTTTGATATCCACGGAGCCGCTGATGTGAACAACGTGGCCATCAAGAAAATTAAGATTGCCCTGGCCTATACCAGCCAAGACCTGCAAAAGCAGTTGGCTAAGGCGGGTGAACAGGTTTCAAATGGTGAAATCAGCGCGATTTTGCGGCGTAAGGACCACCGCAATTACCGGCCAGCTGGAGACCGTTACCTGCGCAAGCTATTGCAGGGAATGAGCATGGATTAAAAAGCACCCAATACTGGTGCTTTTTTTGCGCCCGCGGCTTAGGGCTAAATTTGATAAACTATTAGGTAGGAATTAACGAGGGGGCCCTTCAATGCAAATCGGTGATATGGAAATTTCAGAACAGGCAGCGATTGCCCCTTACGCATACACTCAGGCCGGCGGGCCGGCCGACTACCTGGCCCAACCGAAAAGTATCGACCAGGTCAAGACCTTGGTGGCCTGGGCCAAAGAACAGCAGCTGCCAGTCCATGTCTTTGGCCGCCTATCCAATTTAGTAGTCCGGGATGGCGGTTTGCGTGGCTTAGTCATTATCTTGTCTGAACTAAGCCAGGTTGACCGGGTTAATAATCAGGTTATCCGGGCCCAGGCCGGTAGTGACCTAATCTGGGTTGCTAACCTCGCCTTGCGCTACCACCTATCTGGCCTGGAGTGGGGCGCTGGTATCCCTGGTACCGTCGGTGGTGCCGTCTTTATGAACGCGGGCGCCTATGGCGGCCAGGCTGACATGGTTGTCACCGGGGTCACCGCCCTGATGCCAGATGGTCAGGTCCAAGACTTTGACCAGGACCAACTCGATTTTGCCTACCGGGACTCTGTTTTTCAGCATAACCGGGGGGTGATTTTGAGCGCTGATTTCACCCTGACAGCGGCTGACCCAGCCCAAATCCAGGCCCAGATGGATGAGAATAACTATTTACGGGCTAGTAAGCAGCCCCTGAACCTACCCTCAAATGGGTCGGTCTTTAAGCGACCAGTTGGGCACTTTGCCGGCAAGCTGATTATGGATACTGGCCTGCAGGGCCAGCAGGTTGGCGGGGTTGCGATTTCTAAAAAGCACGGCGGTTTTATGGTTAACGTTGACCATGGGACTGGTAATGATTACGAAGACTTGATTGCCCAGACCCAACAGGCGGTAAAGCAAGCCTATGGGGTCCAATTAAGTCCAGAAGTCCGAATTTTGGGAGAACGATAAGATGGGGATAATTGAACTAATCATCGTGTTAGTGGCCAGTGTGGCCGTTTCAAACATCATCTCACACTACTTACCAGCCATTCCAATCAGCCTGTTTCAGATTTTAATTGGGCTAACACTAGCCCTGGTGGCTAATATTTATGTCGAAGTTGACAGCCACTGGTTCATGCTGCTCTTCGTTGCTCCTTTGCTGTTCAATGATGCCTGGCGCTTCCCCAAACGGGAACTTTGGGAGCTGAGGGGACCAATCCTAGGAAATGCAATCTTGCTGGTCTTGATTACAACCTTGGTAGGTGGCTACTTAATCTATCTGATCATTCCAGGCCTGCCCCTGTCAGTGGCGCTGGCCTTGGCTGCTGTCCTGTCACCAACCGATCCGGTGGCCGTACAAGCAATTGCCAAGCGGGTTAAATTGCCAGCCAATGTCATGCACGTGGTCTCTGGTGAGAGTTTGATTAACGATGCGACTGGTCTGGTTTCCTTTAATACGGCCATTAAGGCCACTGTGGTTGGTAGTTTCTTTCTCCTGGAAGCGGAATTAAGCTTTGTCTGGGTAACCCTGGCCGGTCTGATTGTCGGGGCGGCCATGGGGGCCATCCTGATTTGGATTCGTGATTCCTTTGGACGAGTTGGCCTAAATGACATCGTCTTTCATACCGTGGTTACCCTGCTGATGCCCTTTGCCATCTACTGGGTCGCTGAAAGCATCTTCCATGCTTCGGGGGTGATTGCGGTGGTGACCGGTGGAATTGTCGGTAAAATCCTTAACGACCGTCATGCCGAAGTGCAGTTACCCGAGGGGACCGTCATGGCGGTTCATACTTGGGAGGTTACCGTTTATGTCTTAAACGGGGTCATCTTTGTCCTCCTGGGTATTATCCTACCTTCTGCCATACATAATATTTTTAAGAGCTCCCGGATTTCAAACCTAGATGCGATTTACTACGGGGTTGCAGCCTGGCTGATTATCTTCATTCTCCGGGTCCTCTGGGCCTATGGAATTCAGTGGGGGCACCGTTTCCGTCATCGCAGCCAGCAGGTTTCCTTTCGGACCGCCATCATTTCTGGCCTGACCGGGGTCCGTGGAGCCGTGACCATGGCCGCGGTTTTGACCATCCCAACCCTGACTGCGACTGGCGAAGCCTTTCCTGACCGTGACCTGGTTATCTTCATTGCGGCCGTGGTGGTGATTTTGAGTTTGCTGGCTGCTTCGGCCATGCTGCCCTTGATTACTAAGCAGCGCACCAAGCGCGATTTCACCCAACCAGAAATGAACGTTGAAGTCGATAACGATGACAGTAGCCATCCCGCTGACCTAAACGAACTGCAGGCCCGGATTACGATTTTGAGAGTTGGTATTCAGGTTCTGCGTGATTCTCAGCGGGAAAATAACCGCGGTCTGGTTTATGAATTAGTCACTGACCGGCAGAAAACTATCCGGCAACTACGCCACCAGTTAAATGATGATAATAACAATTATGATTTGATTTCAGACCAAGAACAGCAGTTGCGGGAAGTTGCCGTTGAAGCCCAGCGGGATTGCTTGCAGCAGTTACTGGTTCATGAAAAAATTTCACCGCTGACTTATTCGGTCCGGGTTCGCCAATTGGACCGGATTGAAGCCAGCCTGGCCCAGGGTCAGGTGGCTAAGTTCCGGGGAATGTCGAAATTGTGGCGGCGGATTAAGTTAAGTGTTAGAGTTTGGTTATCTGATGAGGCCAGCGACAAGTTTTATAACCAAAACCAGCTGGCTATTCGGGAAATGGCTAAAGCGGCCATTAAGGCCCTGTCAGAGGTGGTCAGCCGCCAAGAAGGGGACACCGTCACCCAACGGATGATGCGGCAGTCAGCCTATAACTTGATTGTGATTTACCGCCATCAAATTGAGCAAACCAAGCACTCTGACACAGCTGAGCAACGTAGCCTGGATGAGCGCTTACGCTTGGAACTGGAGCTGCGCGCCCTCAATGCTGAGCGAGATATGACCCAGCAGCTTTACGAGCAGGGACGGATTACCCGGCAGACCAGCATTAACCTGCGACAGTTTATTAATTATGCGGAGACCAATGTCTTAGTTGGTAAGAACGAGGAGTAAGGAATGGACATCTTTTCATATGCAACGGGTAACAACTTTACCCACCTAATTGATTTGGCCATTATCTGGTTCCTCCTATATAAGGTCATTACCTTTGTGGAAGGAACCAAGGCCCTCCAAATTCTCTTTGGGGTTGGGGCCATTATCTTAATCAAGGTCATTGCCTGGTACACTGGCCTAACCACGGTTTCCTGGCTGATGGATCAGCTGATTACCTGGGCGCCAATTGCCCTGGTGGTCATCTTCCAGCAAGAGATTCGTCGTGGACTAGAAAGTCTAGGGCGCCAACTGACCATTCGACGCCGACACCTAGACAACGCCCAGGCCCGGGAGTTTATCAAGGCTCTGGACATGGCCTTGCAGTATATGTCTAAGCGGCGGATTGGGGCTTTAATTACCATCAACCGTAAGGACAGCCTGGAAGAATACATTAAGACCGGGATCAAACTGGATGCCTACGTAACTGGGCAGCTATTGATTAACATTTTTATCCCAAACACGCCCTTACACGATGGTGCGGTCATCATTAATGATGGTCGGATTGCGGTGGCAGCGGCCTACCTACCGCTGTCAGAAAGCACCCGGATTCCAAAAGAATTGGGAACCCGGCATCGTGCGGCCGTTGGGATTAGTGAAGCCACTGATGCTGTGACCGTCGTTGTTTCGGAAGAAACTGGTGAAATCACGATTACGCAAAACGGCGAAATGCTGCGTAACATGACCCAGGAAACTTACACTAATTTCTTTGAAAAGCAGTTTATTGTTGACGAAAAAAGTCAGCACCTACCTTGGTACCGCAAGATTCTTAGGAGGCCGCGCTCATGAAAAACTGGACCAACTCAAAGGTAATTAACCTAGTCTTTTCATTGTTTCTGGCCCTGCTCTTGTCGGCCTATGTTCTTAGTACCCAGTCCAGTAGCCGTAATAACAAGGATGAGTTCACCTCCATTCTCCCTGAGAAGCGGGCGAATCTGACCGTGGCCCTTGGCCTCCAGTATGACAGCGACCAGTATGTCGTGGTTGGTGCTCCGGCTTCAGTCAATATTTCGGTCCATGGTCCAGCGGCAATTGTGACTGCTACCCAGGGCCATAATGATATCCAAGCAGTTGCCGACCTTCGTGATTTGGGCGTGGGTCAGCACAGTGTGAAGGTCGCGGTGAAAGGGGTGAACACCTCCCTGACTTCGACCGTTAACCCGCAAACTGTCCAGGTAACAATCGCTAAAAAGACCAGTGAGAAACGTAATATCAAGGTGACCTACGACGACAGCAAGTTGGCCAGTGGCTACTCGGTCGGCTCAGTGTCGGCCAATCCAAAGTCCATCAGCATTTCAGGGCCCAAGGCCAACGTTGATTCAGTGGCTTACATTGCCGCAACGGTGGACCTCCCTAACAACACCAAGAGCACGGTGACCCAAAATGTTAAGTTGGTCGCTTTGGATAGTAATGGTGAGCCGGTTGAAGTTAAGTTAAGCCAGCAGACAGCTGACGCCACCGTGACGGTTAATAACGAACCGAGTAAAAAGTTAAACTTGTCAGCCACGGTCAGTGGTGGCGATAGTAGTAACTTTGACATTGCCTTTAGCCCAAAGACAGTGACCGCCTACGGTTCTTCCGATACCTTAAATGGCATTGATCACATTGATGTACCGGTTGATGTCAGTGATGTTTCGCGGCAAAGGGTGACTCAGGTGAAGTTGAACAAGCCCAATGGGGTTGACAGCCTCAGTGACGACAGCGTCCAAGTAACTGTCACCCCTCACTAAAAAATTAAACTAGAGAAGTAGTGGCCGCCTAGACCGGCGGCCGGAGATAAAACGATGAGTGATTTTAAGTTAAAGTATTTTGGGACCGACGGGGTCCGTGGGATTGCTAATCAAGAGCTAACCCCTGATTTGGCCCTGCGTTTGGGTCGAGCTGGCGGTACGATTTTAACCCGTCATGCAGCCAACCAAGATAAGCGGCCCGTGGTTATTTTAGGCCGTGACACCCGGATTTCGGGTGAAATGCTCCAAGAGGCGATTACGGCCGGTTTGTTGTCGGTCGGGGTCGATGTCTTGAAGCTCGGGGTGATTACAACCCCTGCCGTGGCTTACCTGGTCGAAGATTTGGAGGCCGATGCCGGTGTCCAGATTACCGCCTCCCATAACCCGGCCCAGGACAACGGGATTAAGTTCTTTGGTAGTGATGGCTTCAAGCTGTCCGATGAGTTGGAATATGAAATCGAAAAGCTACTAGATGCCCCGGTTGATGAACTGCCTAAGCCTAGTGCTGCTGGTTTAGGAACGATGAACAACTACCCAGAAGGGGTTTCAAAGTACCTGTCTTACCTGCAGCAAACCATCCCGATGGACCTAGCTGGTTTGCGGGTAGCTTTGGACGGCGCTAACGGTGCAAGCAGTAATCTTTTGCCCCGGCTCTTTGCCGACTTGGACGTTGATTTTGAGACGATGGGGACCGACCCTGATGGGCTCAATATCAATGACGGCGTAGGTTCGACCCACCCCCAGGCCCTAGCCAAGATGGTTGCCGATGGTGACTTTTCGGCCGGTCTGGCCCTAGATGGGGACGGGGATCGTTTGATTGCCGTTGATGAAAACGGTCAAATTGTCGATGGTGACAAGATTATGTTTATTACCGCCAAGTTCTTGAACCAGGCGGGTCGCTTGAAGCATAATACGGTCGTATCTACGGTGATGAGTAACATTGGTTTCCATAAGGCCCTAGAGGCTAATGGCATCCGCAGCGTGCAGACCAAGGTTGGTGATCGCTACGTGATGGAGGAGATGCTGGCCCATGATTACAACTTTGGTGGGGAGCAGTCCGGCCACATTATCTTCCGTGACTGGGCTAAGACCGGTGATGGCCTGCTAACGGCCCTCCAGTTACTCTATGTCATGAAGGAGACCGGCCAGTCGCTATCATCTCTGGCCGATGAGGTTACCCTTTATCCCCAAAAGCTGGTAAATGTGCCGGTTAAGGACAAGGAAGCCATTCAACAGGACCCAGTGGTCCTGGCTAAGATTAAAGAAGTTGAGGAGCGCATGGCCGGTGACGGCCGGGTTTTGGTCCGTCCTTCCGGAACCGAATCCCTGCTTAGAATTATGGCTGAGGCACCGACCCAGGAACAGGTTGATGCCGACGTTGCTGAAATTGAAGCAGTGGTCGTAAAGCAGGCCCAGCAGCAAGCAAAAGACTGATATTATCAGTCTTTTTTAGTTAACTTCAGCTGCTGAGAATAGCCGGTTTTTTGTTATAATATTACTATCGAACATTGTAAAGGGGTTCCACCTTGTCACAAGCAAGTTTTGAAAAAAATTTAGCCGAACACTACCATATTCACTTTAAAAATCAGGCCCTCTTAGTTGAAGCGTTGACCCAGCGTAACTATCTCAATGAGCACCCCGATGAACCGGGGCGTGACTACCAACGGTTGGAATTTTTGGGGGATGCGGTTATGCAAGAGGCCGTTACCGAGTACCTCTTTAAGCGTTACCCAGACTGGCATGAAGGCCAGCTGACTGAAATGCGGATTACCATGGTTCAGACCCGCTCCTTTGCCCACTTTGCCCGGGTAATTCACCTGGATGAGGCCATCCGCCTGGGAAAAGGTGAGGAAATGAATGGGGCCCGCAACCGTGACAGTCTCCTGGAAGATATTTGGGAAGCCTTTATTGGCGCCCTTTACCTGGACCAGGGTGCTGACGCAGTTCGCGAACTTTTAGACCAGACGCTCTTTGCGGCCATTGATGACCATTTCTTTGACCAGTTCATCGACTTTAAAACCCGTCTCCAGGAATACCTGCAAGCTCAGGGAACCGTTGAGATTAGTTACCAGACTGAAAGCGACCAGGTCTTACCCGACCATACCCAAATCTTTGGTGTGAGCGTTTCGGTTAATGACCGCCTGCTTGCCCGTGGACAGGGCAAGTCAATTAAGGATGCCGAAAAGGATGCGGCCCGTATTGCCTTGGAGCAACTAAAAGCCATCTAAACCCTATGAAATTAAAAACCCTTGAAATTAGCGGGTTCAAGTCCTTCGCCGATAAGACCGTCATTGAATTTATGCCGGGGATGACCGGCATCGTAGGACCCAATGGATCCGGAAAATCAAATATTATTGAGGCCATGCGTTGGGTGATGGGGGAGCAGAGCGCCAAGGACCTCCGTGGCAACAAGATGTCGGACGTCATCTTTGCCGGTACCAGTCACCGCCGGGCTTTGAGCCGGGCTGAGGTGTCGATGACCTTTGACAACAGCGATCATTACGTCCAGTCCGACTTTAATGAAATTCGGATTACCCGTCGCCTGTATCGGAATGGTGAAAGTGTTTACCAGCTTAACGGGGCGGATTGCCGCTTGCGCGATATTCACAACCTCTTTACTGACACCGGTCTTGGTCGGGAAGGTTTCTCGATTATTTCCCAGGGGCAGGTGGAAAACGTCTTCTCTGCCAAACCGGAAGACCGCCGTGGCATCATTGAAGAAGTCGCCGGCGTTTACAAGTACAAGCAAAATAAGCAGCGGGCTGAACGTGAGTTAGACCAAACCGCGGACAACTTAAGCCGGGTGACTGACATTATTTCAGAGGTTGAACAGCGCCTTGAACCTTTGTCCCAGGCTGCCAGCCGAGCCCGCCAGTATTTGGAACTGCGCGAGCACTACGTCCAGCTCGACCAGGCCCGCTTGGCCCTAGCTATCCAGGCCCTGCGCGACCAGCAGAATCAACAGCGCCAGGCCCTGGCCGATCAAAAGAATGCGGTCAAGGACCAAGAAGCACTGGTGGCTAAAGTTAAAGGCGAACTGGCTGATTACCGGGCCCGCCAGGTTGATTTGCAAGAACAGCGGGAAAACCTGCAGGCCCAGATTGTCCAAGACACGCAGCAACGGGAGCAATTGATTGGCTCACAGAAATTAGCGAGCCAGGAGATTGAAAATATCCAAGCTGCCCAGGTGCGATTGGCTACTGAGCTAACCCGTTTGTCTGGGGACCAGGAACGGGTTCAAGCTGACTTACGCTCCCGCCAGGTCCAGCTGACTGAGCGGGAAACCGTTGCTGCCCAGCTTAAAAAACAGCTGGACGAGCTCGAAAGTAAGCACGGTCAGCGTCGCTTACAAGACCTAGAACAGCGCCTGGCTGAAGGTCGGCACCGCTATGTGACGGTCATGCAGGATGTGGCCAGTTTGCGCAACAACCTTAGCCATAATCAGAAGAGTCAGGAGCGGCTAACCTTCCAACTCGAAAAGGCTCAATCGGCCTTAGCTGAGCAAAAGGTCGCCCAAAATGAGGCCCAAACTGCCTTGGAGCAATACCAGCAGGGTAAGCAGGCTGGCCCCAAGCAAGATACTGCTGCCTACCAGGACAAGGTTGACCATGCCCGTTCTGATCTGGCCAAGCACCAGACGCAAATCCAGCAGGCTGACCAGCAAGTGCTTAAGCAACAGCGCGAGTTAGAAACGTTGCGGTCCCGCTACGATGCGCTGACTGCCATGGATGATTATGCCGGCTTTTACCATGGAGTTCGCCAGGTAATGTCACCCCAGATCAAGTCTCGTTTTCCAGGCATCGTTGGGGTCGTGGCGGAGTTAATGCAGGTGCCAAAGAAATATACCCAGGCCATCGAAACGGCTCTTGGGGGCGCCCTCCAGCAAATCGTTGTCGCAGATACGGCCACGGCCAAAAAGATTGTGGCCTATCTGACCAAGACTCGGCAGGGGCGGGTAACCCTCCTGCCCGTTGATAGTATTCGTCCCCGTCGCCAGCCTGACTTGAGTCAGGTTCAACACCTGGAGGGTTACCTGGGGCTGGCGGCAGATTTAGTTTCCATGCAGGCCCAGTTAGCCAATATTTGCCAGAATTTGTTGGGGACAACGGTGGTGGCGACGAACTTAGATGCCGCTACGGCCATCAGCAAGCAGGGCCAACGCCGCTTTCGAGTAGTGACCCTAGACGGTCAGGTGGTTAACCCCGGCGGTTCCATTACCGGTGGGGCCAACCAGCGCCAAGGCTCAACCCTGCTCAGTCGTCGTAACCAGCTGAACCAGTTGGACCAGGATATTCAGGCGCACAGCCAACGGCTAAGTGCGTTAAATCAGAGTCGTGACCAACTCACCACCAAACAAGGTCAACTACAAACTGACTTGCAGGCTGCGCTGGACCAGTTGCGGGAAGTCCAACAGGCTAGCCAGGCGGTTGACTACGAGCTCAAAAACCACCAGGATCAAGTTAAACAGCAGGATGTCTTAGTGCAGACCTTGACTGCTGAATTAGCAGACCTCCAGGCTGAGCAGGCCGACCTGGTTAAAGAGGCCAGTCAGGCTCAGGACAGTCTCAATCAAGCCACTACCCAGGAAAAGCAGTTGGAGGGGGATAATCAGACCCTCAGTGACCAACTAGCCGACTACCAGGACCAGCACCAGGATTACTTAGATAAAAAGGCTGATTTGCAAACTCGTCAAGCGACTGTGGTGGCCCAGCTTGAAGGTGACCAGTCGGTTGCGACTGACCTGAACCAACGCCTGGCCGAATTAAAAAAGCAGCAGGCCGATTACCAGGACCAAGACCAGGCCTACCAAACCCAACTTGACCAGGCGAAGGATCAGCTGCACTTAGGTCAGCAGGTTGAGGCCCTCAGTACTAAATTAGAGCAGGCCCAAGCCGCCGTCGAAGAGCAGGGGCAGCAATGGCGCACCCTGACAGACCACTTGGATGGTTTGGACCAGTCCTTTACCAAGGAACAGGGCCAGTTAAATGAACACCTAGCTGAACAGAGTCGCCTGACTGCCCACTTGGACCAGGTCGAGAACCGTTTGGCTGACCGGCAAAGCGAGTTAAGCCAGAAGTACGGTCAGGGAGCTGACGCTGATTTGAAGGGTTTGGTCACGGCGGTTGACGTTGAACACCTGGATGAAAATCTTGCCCAGGTGAAGGCATCCTTGAATGGTCTCGGGGATGTCAACGTTGGTGCCATTAATGAGTACCAAGAAATTGATGAACGTTACCAGTTTTTGACCAGCCAGCGGGATGATTTGCTGGCGGCCAAGGCGAATTTAGAGCAGACGATTACCGAGATGGATGGGGTCGTGCAAAAGCGCTTCAAAGAAACCTTTGACACGGTAGCCCATCATTTCACCAGGGTCTTTGCCCAAATGTTTGGTGGCGGTCAGGCTGAGTTGCAGCTAACTGACCCAGAACACCTCTTAACCACAGGAATTGATATCGTGGCCCAGCCGCCTGGCAAAAAGTTCCAGCGCCTAAGCCTCCTGTCGGGTGGGGAGAAGGCCTTAACGGCGATTTCACTGCTCTTTGCCATCTTGCAGGTCCGTCCGGTGCCCTTTGTGGTTCTGGATGAGGCCGAAGCCGCCCTGGATGAGGCTAATGTTGATCGTTTTGCCAACTACCTTCACCAGTTTGGTGGCCAAACCCAGTTTATTGTGATTACCCACCGTAAGGGTACGATGGTAAACGCCAATCTCTTGTATGGGGTAACCATGCAAGAAGCCGGTGTTTCTAAGATTGTGGCCGTTAACCTTGACCAGGCCAGCCAAAGAATTAGCTAAAGGAGATTTTGATGGGATTATTTGATATCTTTAAGAAGCGGAACAAGTCAGCCGAGGAAACGCCTGACAGTACCGCTTCAGAATCCAATCAGGCTAAATCGCAGTCCGAGTCAACTCAAACTGCAACCACGCCGGCCGCTTCAGATAGTCAGACCCATCAGGGTCCGGCCAGTGAAGCCAAGCTTTCCCGGCCCCTAAATGAAAAAATCAGCCTGGTTAATGACAGTGAAGCGGCAGTCTGGCAGGGGGCCTTAACGTCTGAATCTAAATCAGAATCTGAGTCGGCCGCTGATAGCAAGAGTCAGGACGCTTCAAAAGCTGACAGTGCTAGTGATGAGCAGGCTTCAACCTCAGCCAGTGCCAGTCAGGCAACTGTTGCTGAAAGTGAACAAGTGGTCGTTGAGAATGAAGAAGTCGATGACGAAGACGATGTTACTGATGTCGAAGACGACGACAAGACCGCCTATGCCGCTGGCTTGGAGAAGAGCCGGACCAGCTTTGCTGACCGCTTTAACCGCTTTTTGTCTAATTTCCGAACGGTTGATGAGGCCTTCTTTGAGGACCTGGAAGAAACCCTGATTGGGGCGGATGTTGGCTTTGAGCTCTCGATGCGGATTAGCGATGAGCTCCGCGAAGAAGTAAAGTTACAAAACGCCAAAAAGCCAGCCGATGTTCAAAATGTCATTATCGAAAAGATGGTCGACATTTATGAGGCGGATGGTGAGAACGAAAACAGTCAGATGCACTGGGCACCGGCTGGGGAGCCGACCGTAGTCCTCTTTGTGGGCGTCAATGGGGTTGGTAAGACGACCACCATTGGTAAAATGGCCGAACGTTACCGTAAGGAAGGTAAGCGGGTGCTCTTAGCGGCCGCCGATACTTTCCGGGCCGGTGCTACCCGCCAATTGGAAGAATGGGGTCAGCGTGCTGATGTGCCGGTTGTGACTGGTGCTCCTCAGGCCGATCCCGCCTCAGTCGTTTTTGAGGGAGTTAAGCGGGCCAAGGATGAAGGTTTTGACCTACTCTTAGTCGACACGGCCGGCCGCCTGCAAAACAATGTCAATTTGATGCAAGAGTTGGCCAAGATGAAGCGGATTATTAGTCGGGAATTGCCCAATGCGCCCGAGGAAGTCCTCCTGGTTTTGGATGCCACTACCGGACAAAATGCCCTTCAACAGGCGAAGTTGTTCCAGGAGTCTTCGGACGTAACCGGGATTGTCCTGACCAAGGTCGACGGTACTGGTAAAGGTGGGATTGTCTTTGCCATCCGCAGCCAGATGCACCTGCCAGTTAAGTGGATTGGCTTTGGTGAAAAGGCCAGTGATTTGCGGCCGTTTAAGTCCGACGAATTCGTCTATGGACTTTTCAAAGATCTCGTTCAATGACGGTTAGTTAGGCGATTATGGATTTAGCTAAGAAAAATGAAATCAACGCCCTGCTGGGTTTTTATCAGCCGCTTTTGACTGATAAGCAGCAGGAATATTTGCAGGATTACTGCGGCGACGACTATTCCATTATTGAAATTGCTGAAGCCCACGGGGTTAGCCGCCAGGCAGTATCGGACAATTTGAACCGGGGGGTCGAGCTCCTAGAACACTACGAAGGGGCCCTGCACCTCTGGGCTGACTACCAGGTTCGTTCCGCCGTTGAAAATGAGTTAGTGGCCTATGTTCAAGTCCATAACAGTGACGATTATCCGCTCCGTGAGCTTGTCCGTCGCCTAGTGGATTTGGAAGGTAACGAATAAATCCGTGGCAGTCAGCCTGCAGAATAGGAGAGAAAATGGCTTTTGAAAATCTAAGTGAACGCCTTTCCAAGGCAATGAAGAACTTAACCGGCCGCGGCCGGGTTAGTCCAGAACAGCTGGATGAAACTATGCGCGAAATCCGTCTGGCCCTGCTTGAAGCCGATGTTAACTACGGCACGGTCAAGAAGTTCATCAAAAACGTGCGGGAAAAGGCCCAGGGGGCCGATATCATGAACGGCTTGAACGCCGCCCAGCAGGTAGTTAAAATCGTTAACGATGAATTGACGGCTACCATGGGTGAAGAGGCCGCCCCCATCAACAAATCTGAAAAGATTCCGACCGTTATCATGATGGCCGGCCTGCAAGGTGCTGGTAAGACGACCACGGTTGCGAAGTTGGCTTACAAGCTCAAGCAGGAAAACCACGCCCGGCCATTGATGATTGCGGCCGATGTTTACCGGCCAGCGGCCATTGACCAGTTGGAAATTTTGGGTAAGCAGTTAGATATCCCCGTTTTCCAGATGGGGACTGACGTTGATCCCCGCGAAATTGTCAAAGAGGGGCTGGCCCAAGCGGCTCGTGATAAGAACGACTATGTCTTTATTGATACGGCCGGCCGTTTGCAAATTGACCAGGAGCTGATGCAGGAGTTAAAGGATGTGGCCGCAATTGCCCATCCTGATGAAATCCTGCTGACGGTTGATGCCATGACTGGACAAAACGCGACTGAAACGGCGGAAGGTTTCGCAGATGCCCTTGATATTACTGGGGTGGTTTTGACTAAGTTGGATGGGGACACCCGTGGTGGAGCCGCCCTGTCAATCCGGGACGTGACTGGTAAGCCCATCAAGTTCGTCGGTCAAGGTGAAAAGCCCACTGACCTAGACGTCTTTTACCCTGACCGGATGGCTTCCCGAATCCTTGGCATGGGTGACATGCTGACCCTGATTGAAAAAGTCCAAAAGGATGTTGACGAGCAAGAACAAGCCAAGCAGCTTGAAAAGATGCGGGAAAACACCTTCGATTATAACGACTTCGTGGCCCAGCTCCAGCAGGTGCAAAACATGGGTCCCATGGAAGATATCCTGAAGATGATTCCCGGCATGGCCAACAATCCGGCCCTAGCTAACGTTAACTTGGACGATAAGCAGTTCAAGCACATGGAGGCGATTGTTAGTTCGATGACGCCAGCTGAACGGGAAGACCCAGAACTGATGAATCCGTCGCGTCGTCGTCGCCTAGCCGCTGGTGCTGGTCGTCCAATTGTGGAAGTTAACCGGATGATTAAGCAGTTTGACCAGATGCGTAAGATGATGAACCAGGCTACCAATGGTAACTTTGGCGGACTGGAAAAGATGATGGGCGGCTCTGGCATGGACATGGGTGCCATGATGGGCGGTGGCGAAGGCATGCCGAGTGGTAACTTTGGCCAGAAGATGCAAAACTTTGCCGTTAAGCAGGCAGCTCGTCGTCTCAAGAAGCTCAAGAAAAAGCGCGGCCGCCACTAAGCTAAGCTCATTGTCGTGCCGCATTGATCGGTGAGGGTAGTAAATGACTGTTAGACTGATAGCAACTGATCTAGATGCCACCCTGTTAAACGACCAGAAGGCCTATAACCAACCGCTCTTTGAGCAGGTGCTGGCCCAGTTAAACCAGGCCAACATTCGCCTGGTATTAGCCACTGGTAACCATCCTGAGAAAGTGGCGGCCTACTTTGGTCCCTACTTGAACCAGCTGGCCGTGGTAGCCAATAACGGGGCCCAGCTCTTTGTGAAGGGCAAACTGGTCCAGTCCTTTGCCCTGCCGGCCACCTGCTTTGAGAAGATTGCGACCTTATTAGCCGCCAGCCAGAATCTGTTAAAGATGGGCCTGGTCTTTGCCGGGACGCAAAATGCCTACATGCTGGCCAATCAGGCCCAGTTACCGGGCAGCCTAGCTTGGGCCCAAGGCTACTTTCCTCATTTGAAGGTGATTGATTCGGTCGCGGAGATTACCGAACCAATTTATAAGGTGACCTTGAATTTAAAAGCGGCAAATGACCAGCTTTATCAGCAATTGCGGGAATCCTTGGCCGCGGTGGCCCATGTGACCACTTCCGGCTTTGGTTCCATTGACATTGTTAATTCCCAGGTCAATAAGGCCCATGGGCTGGCCGCTCTTGGTCAGCAATTGAAGATTGCGCCTGAGGACATGATGGCCTTTGGGGATGGACTCAACGACCTGGAAATGTTAGATTATGTTGGTTATCCGGTGGTCATGCAAAACAGTGACCCCCAGGTTTTAGACCGTCATTACCCGCAAACCGTGGCTGATAATAACCATGACGGGGTTTTGAAAACAATTTTAACGACGCTGGCAACTGACCAAGGCAACTAGTCCGGTACCCAGCCAGTGAGGTAATTAAATGAAAGCATCAGTGAAAAAGTGGCTGTGGCGGATTATTCCACCCCTGGTCATTATTGGCGCACTTGCCACAGCCGGTTTTTTGTGGGTTAGCGGGCAACCTAGTTCCAGCCCCTTCAAGCAAATTCCACGGGAGCTAGCGGCCAAGCAGGCCACCAAGAAGGTCAGCAGCAGTGAGCGTAAAAAGATTGCGGCTGGGGTAATGGAACAGGATGAAAAGGGCGGTCACCTGACCAAGCAGGGTTATGTGGCCATTCCAGATATGGGCATTTTCATGCCAATCTATGACGATGCCTACAACCTTCATGCCTTAGATTTGGGGGCTAACACGGCCAACAAGGACACCCCAGTACCAAAGATGGGCGAGGGGAATTACACTCTAGCCGCCCACAACTGGGATAACGGTTATACCGGTTTTTCAGCCTTGCAGCAGCATCTTAAGCAAAATGCGCCCTACCTGGTTGATGGTCAGACTGGTCAAAGTGACTGGTTAAATGGTAAGAAGATTTATATGGCTAACGCTGATGGCATCTATACCTACACGGTCCGTAGTCAGACGACCGTTAATCAGGACGATGTTTCAGTACTAGATGTTAACGCCCGGATTAACGGCAACCCGAAGTTGACCATTATTACCTGCCTTTTCCCCAACATTAAATATCGGATTATTACTAATGCTGAATTTACCAATTTTTCTAGTTGGCAAAATGCGCCGGACCGCCTGGTCAATGACTTTAACACCAGCAAGGTCCCAACCAATATCAAACCTTAACCAAACAAAAAAGCCAGATTATATCTGGCTTTTTTTAATGCTTTAATTTTAATCCTGGGGGAAGGCGGCTGTGACCTCGCACTCAATCTGGGCCTGGGCTGGTAGGGCGGCCACGGCGACACAGGAACGGGCTGGCAGCGTTTCGGTGTCACCCAAGAAATCGGCGTAAAGGTCGTTAACCAGGCCAAAGTCCGCCAAGTTAGTCATGAAGATGTTGGCCTTGACCACGTCTTTTGGGGTCAGGCCGGCGGCCTTTAGGACCTGGGTGATGTTCTTGAAGACCTGCTTGGCCTGGGCCTCGATGCCATCGACTAGGTGGCCACTGGCTGGATCAAGGCCAATCTGTCCCGAGCAATACAATGTTTGACCGACTCGGACGGCCTGATTATAAGGGCCCAAGGCCTTGGGCGCCTCTTTCGTATTCACTGAACTTGCCATAATGAACTCCTTTCTTACTTTGGATAAACGATTAGGTTGCCATGGGTGTCGTGTTGAATTTCAACTGGGGCACCGTAGAAGGGCGCTAAGACCTCAGGGGTCATCAGGTCCTTGCGAAGTCCTTGGTCAAAAATTTCACCGGCTTTGAGTAAGAGCAGGTGGTCAAAGCAGGGGAGCAGTTCCTCGGTATAGTGAGAAACAATCAGCAGGGCGGGCCCATCTTCCAACTCGGAAATTTTTTGAATTTGGCGGAGTAACCGTTGCCGGGCAAAGAGGTCTAAGCCGTTGCAGGGCTCATCTAAGATGAGAAGCTTGGGTGAAGTAATCAGGGCCCGGGCAATCAGCACCAACTGTTTTTCTCCCTGGGAAAGGACCCGGTAGGGTTTACCAATCACATTTTTCCCACCAATTTGGGTCAGGAGGAGTTTGGCTTCCTGGAACTCACTGGGATCACATTTCCGGTAGAGGGTAATTTGACCGTAGCGACCACCCAAAACAATCGATTCAGCACTGTCACCAGGGTGGATGCGATCTTGGAGGGCGTTGCTGACCCAGCCAATTTGTTTTTGTAGGTCAGGAATGTTGGTCTCACCGAAGCGGTGGCCCAAGACACTAACCGTGCCACTGCTGGGCCAGATATCCCCGTGAATCATCTTTAAGAGGGTAGTTTTGCCAGAACCATTGAGACCTAAGATGGCCCAATTTTGGCCAGGTTGGACGTGCCAGTTGATGTTTTTTAGGATGGTCTTGTTGGCGCGGGCGTAACTAACGTCGGTAAAGTCTAGTAAGTTGGTGGTCATCTGCCAGTCCTCCTTAATCTTAAACCAGCATGTCAAAGAGTGATAAGTTGTCGGCCAGGTTCAAATACTCTGGGTCAAATTCGGCCAGGTTCTGGACTAGGGGTCCGTGGTTGGATAGCTTACCCAGGGTAACGCCAATCAAAACCGGTCCCTTCCCGCGGTTAACCCGCTTTGTATATTCAAAGCGGTTGATGTCATCACCGTCTTGAAGGACGTGGTTAACGAAGTACTTCAAGGCGCCGGGACGCTGGGGAAAGTTTACCAGGAAATAGAGCTGCTTACCTTCGTAAATCAGGGAACGTTCCTGGATTTCTTGCATCCGGTTGATATCGTTGTTACCGCCACTGATTAGGCAGACCACGGTCTTACCGGCAATCTTTGGCCGCAGGCCGGGAAGGGCAGCCACGCTAAGGGCCCCAGCCGGTTCGGCAACCACGGCTGACTTACTGTATAGGTCCAAGATAGTGGTACAAATCTGGCCCTCAGGGACAGTGACTAAGCCGTCAACGTAGGCCTTGGCGTTTTCATAGGTCAGTTCGCCGACGGTTTTAACGGCGGCGCCGTCAACAAACTTGTCGATGGTCGCCAGGGTAGCCGGGTGGCCGCTTTTAAAGGCGAGGTCCATCGAAGCGGCTCCGGCCGGTTCAGCACCAATGACCTGGGTGTTAGGACTAACCGCCTTGGTGTAGGCTGAGACCCCACTGATTAAGCCACCGCCGCCAACTGGGCTGATCAGGGCATCGATGTTAAGATCTTCTTTTTTAGCATCATCAAAGATTTCGACCGCCAGGCTACCCTGGCCGGCCATAGTGTGTAAGTCATCAAAGGGTGGAATGAAAGTGAGTTCGTGTTCATGGCAGTATTCAAAGGCCGCCGTCTGAGCTGCATCAAAGGTATCGCCAACCAGTTTAATGGTGGCATTTTCCTGACCGAAGAACTTAACCTGGTCCACCTTTTGGTTAGGGGTGGTGGTTGGCATGAAAATCACAGCCGGAATGTCGAGTTGGTGGGCTGTCCAAGCGACACCCTGGGCGTGGTTACCGGCACTGGCACAGACAATGCCGCGTTTCCGGACTTCAGCAGGGGTATTGTAGATGGCATAGTAGGCACCCCGGATCTTGAAGGAGCGTACCTGCTGCAAATCTTCACGCTTCAGGTAAACCTGACAGTTGAATTTCTGGGAGAGGTAGGCGCTGTACTCCAAGGGGGTGTGCTTGACGACGTTTTTCAAGACGCCATAGGCGTCTTCGACTTGCTGCTTGGTCAACAAGTCACCAGGTTTTGAATCTGACATGTTTTTCTCCTATATAATCACTTAATCATTCCATCAAATTAGCCCAATATGTACATAAGGGCGGAAGACCGCCCTTATCTGAACTAAATGATTAGTCACTGTACTTGTCGGCAGCGTTAACGAAAGGCATCTTGGCCCGCAGTTCGTTACCAATCTTTTGCAGCTTTGAGTTTTCCATCTCTTCACGGTAGGCGTAAAGCTTCTTGAAGCCGTTACGGTAGTCATCCATGAATTCCTTGGCAAAGGAACCGTCCTGGATGCGCTTGAGACCTTCTTGCATAGCCTGCTTAGAAGTCTCGTTAACAACCCGTGGACCCTGAACGTATGAACCATATTCAGAAGTGTTTGAGCAGTCACGGTACATCTTAGCGAAACCACCTTCATAAATCAGGTCACAGATCAGCTTCATTTCGTGTTCAACTTCGAAGTAAGCCAGTTCTGGTGAGTAACCAGCTTCAGTAAGTACTTCGAAACCAGTTTCGATCAGGGCAGTCACACCACCCATCAGAACGTTTTGCTCACCGAAGAGGTCTTCATCAGTCTCTTCCTTGAAGGTTGTCTTCATGATACCGGCGCGGGCAGCACCGTTACCCTTGGCGAATTCCTTAGCCAAGTCTTCAGCATGTCCTGAGTAGTCTTGGTATGAAGCGTAAAGGGCTGGAACACCGAAACCTTCCATGTAAGTACGGCGGCAAAGGTTACCTGGTCCCTTAGGGGCCATCATAACTACGTCAACGTCCTTTGGTGGTACGATTTCCTTGTAGTTAATGTTGAAGCCGTGTGAGAAACCTAAGATGTTACCAGGTTCCAGACCAGCTGCGATTTCATCCTTGTAAATTTCAGGCTGTAATTCATCAGGAGTTAAAATTTGAATCCAGTCAGCCTGCTTGGCTGCTTCGGCAGTTGGGAAAACGTCGAAGCCATCGCGCTGGGCTGCTTCCCATGACTTACCTGGGCGTGCACCGATGATAACATCGAAGCCTGAATCACGTAAGTTGTTGGCCTGGGCATGTCCCTGGGCACCGTATCCAATAAAGGCAATCTTCTTGCCGTGCAGGTAAGTAGTGTTAATGTCTTGGTCGTAAAGCATTTCAACAGTCATAATAATTTCTCCTTGAGTGTGTGTTTAAAGTGATACCTTTTAATGGTAATAAGTTACAAATTCCACGATCAGTTACTGGTAATTAATCATGTTCTGATTGGGTTCACCAGGTAGGACCATCGGTGTGACTTCTTCGTCCGCCGGGATGGGCACCTCGATTAAGGCTGGACCGGGTTTGGCAAAGGCGTCAGCCAGTGCTTTTTCCCAGCCATCAGCGGGAAGGGTTTGTGCCGGAATACCGTAGGCCGTAGCCAAGGTGGTAAAGTCCGGATTGTGCTGCATGAGGGTTTGGGAACGGCGTTGACCGTATAAAATGGTCTGCCATTGGTAAACCATGCCCAAAGTTTGGTTATTCAGTAGAATTATTTTCAAATTTAATTTATACTGACTGATAACCCCCAATTCTTCCAAAGACATCTGGAAGCCGCCGTCACCGACAAACAAGACAACTTGTTGGTCAGGTTCAGCAATTTGAGCGCCAATCGCTGCCGGTAGGCCAAAGCCCATTGTGCCTAAGCCACCGCTCGTGATTAGCTGGCGAGGATGCTTGAAGGGGTAGTACTGGGCGGTCCACATTTGATGTTGTCCGACATCAGTGGCCACCGTTGCTTCACCCTTGGTGATGCGTCCCACTGCTTCAATCACGGCCTGTGGTTTGATGGTACCGGCCTTTTCCTCATAATTAAGGGGATAAGCCTTTTGCCAATCGGCAATTTGCTGGTGCCAAGCCTTGGTGTCTGGTTGCTGACCCTTAGCTTCTGCTAGGCCGGCAAAGGCGTTCTTGGCGTCCATGACTGCGCTCAAGTTAACCGGTACGATTTTGTTTAATTCGTGCGGGTCAATGTCTAGGTGAGCGGTCCAAGCCTGAGGTGCGAACTCAGTTGGCTTGGTTACTAGCCGGTCATCGAAGCGACTACCGATGTTTAATAGGAAGTCACATTGGCTTAAGGCCATGTTGGCGGCGTAAGTACCATGCATGCCGCCCATACCGACGAAGTTTGGATCGTCGTGATCGATGACGCCTAACCCCAGCAAACTGGAAACGACGGGGATGTCATAGTACTTGGCAAAGGCGCGGGCCATATCGGCAGCGCCGGCGGAAATGATACCGCCACCAACTAGGAAGATTGGTTTCTTAGCTCGGCTAAGATGCTCTGTGATAACAGTGAATGTGTCCGCATTGACTGTTTTTTTATTGTCTGCCAAGCTGGGGCCACCTGCAAAGGTGTCAGCAGTTTGGCTCTGCAACATATCCTTTGGAACTTCAACAACGACCGGACCCGGTCGACCAGTGACGGCCAGGTCAAAGGCTTGCTGCAAGGTCTGTGCAAACTGAGCGGGGCGGGTAACTCGAAAGCTGCCCTTGGTCAACGGCTGAGTAACCGTGACGATGTCAGTTTCTTGAAAGGCGTTGGTACCCAAACTAGTGATAGGGACCTGGCCGGACAAGACGACTAAGGGAACTGAGTCGTCAGCCGCATCCGCAATTCCGGTGACTGCGTTGGTGGCGCCTGGTCCAGATGTGACTAGGACAACCCCAACTTCGCCGGTACGCTTGGCATAACCTTCAGCGGCGTGAACCGCTCCTTGTTCGTGCCGGACCAGGATGTGGTGAAACGACTCTCGGTAAATGTAGTCGTACAAGGGTAGGACCGAACCACCGGGGTAGCCAAATATTTGTTTAACACCGTACTGATTGAGCGTTTTTAATAAAATTTGGGAACCGGTGATTGTTTCCGGTGCCTGACTTTGCTTTGGTTCTGGTTGTTCCGACACTTACCTTCCTCCTTTACGTTAATCATGGATTTGTGAATCCGAATCGACTGGCATCACCTCCTTAAACAAAGAAAAGCGCCCATCATAACGATGGACGCTTTATCCCGTCCACCACACTTTGCTTAGTCGCGCTGCATGGTGGATTACTACTGAAGACATCTTCAAAATGTCTTGGCTAGTGAATCACACACATGCAGTGCAATGACCAACAAAATGACCAAGACGATAATCAAGCTGATAAAGTTGTTTGACATGACACATTGCATGGGCGTGACTCCTTTCAGTAGGGGATATTGTATCTGACCAGCTTCTTAATTGAATGATTATGAAAACTTGGTGAGAAACAAATTAAATCTTTATGGGCATTATGTTACTGAGCACACAAAACTTTGTCAACACCTTTTTTTAGAAAAATTCTAAATTGAAAACGATTCTAAACTATCTCAAAAGAAAGTTTAGAATCGTTTTTGGGGTGGGGGACTGTCAGCTATACAATCCTTAAAATTGGTTTAGTTCTAAATTACTAGATAAATTTTTTTGATTTCTAAGCAATTATTTTGGGTGATTTTAGTGAATACCCAGCTGCATCTTGATTTCCTGGGATAAATTGTCCTTGGACCAGGCCGGCTCCCAGACCATATTGACCTTAACTTCGACGATTTCATCAAAGACGACCAGGGCGGAACGGATTTGTTCATATAGGAAGTCAGAAAGGGGACAGCCCATGATGGTCAGGGTCATATCCACCGTGCAGAGTTTATCATCATCAATACTAATGCCATAGATAAAGCCCAGGCTGACGACGTCAAAGCGTAGCTCGGGATCAATTACCTCCCGCAAGGCATCTAAGTATTTACTTTCTTCTGGCTGTGGCCGCATAAGTGAACCCCTTTCTATGTAGCAACTTATCCTTTTCTCATATTCTTGTCATGAAAAAATGGTTAATTCATCATAACAGATAATAGGGTAGAATTCATGGACCGCCATGGTTCCTGGTCCGAAACCGCGAATTAGTCCCAGTTATAGGAATAAAATAATTTTATTAATTAGATTCATTCAAAACAAAACAAGTTTCTTCTATAATAGGCCGGAATTTCGTTGGGCCCAAATTTTGAATTTTTAAAAAACTATCGTTTGACAAGGAAAAATATTAATATATTATGTGATTTATCTTAACAAACCCAGATTGTACCATCGTGGGATGTGACGCTGTGGTTAGAAATTGTTTGGACTAGTCCAATTGGGGCTGGTATGAGGATCCATGAGGGAGGCAGGAAATGTCCAAGAACACGTTAGATTTTTCCATCGACGGTAAAGATATCAAGAAGCGCAGTGACACCCTAAAGGTTGGGGTCAACCAGGCGCCTGCCCGGAGTTTGCTCTACGCAACCGGTCAGGTTAAAAATGATGAAGATATGAAGAAGCCCTTCATCGCCATCTGTAACTCCTATGTAGAAATCGTGCCTGGGCACATCCACCTGCGGGCCTTGGCTGATGTCGCCAAGCAGGCTATCCGTGATGCCGGTGGGATTCCCTTCGAATTCAACACTATCGGCGTTGATGATGGGATTGCCATGGGTCACGTTGGCATGCGTTATTCGCTGCCAAGCCGGGAAGTTATTGCTGATGCGGCTGAAACCATGATTAACGCCCACTGGTTTGATGGGGTTTTGTTCATGCCTAACTGTGACAAGATCACGCCAGGGATGTTGATGGCCGCTGCCCGGACTAACGTTCCTTCCGTCTTTGTTTCTGGTGGACCGATGCACGCCGGGGTTAACCCAATTACTGGTGAGTCAGCCACGCTGTCAACCATGTTTGAAGCCGTCGGTGCTTATAAGAGCGGTAAGATGGATAAGAAGGACCTGGTCGAGTTTGAACAAACTGTCTGTCCTTCCTGTGGATCTTGTGCCGGTATGTTTACTGCCAACTCCATGAACTCCCTGATGGAAGCCATGGGTATGGCGCTGCCTTACAACGGAACGGCCGTAGCCGACTCAGAAGAGCGTAAGGAGCTGGTTCGTGAAGCCGCCCGTCAGGTCATGTATGTTGTTAAAAACAACATCCGTCCCCGCGATATCATGACCAAGGAAGCCTTTGATGACTGCTACGCCCTGGACATGGCCATGGGTGGTTCAACCAACACCGTCCTACACGGTCTGGCCATCGCCCACGAAGCCGGGGTTCCTTATTCAGAAAACGATATCAACCAGATTGCTGAAAAGACGCCTTACCTGGCTAAGATTGCCCCTTCATCAATCTATACGATGACTGATGTCCATGAAGCCGGTGGAGTGCCTGCCATCTTGAACCAGCTGGTGAAGAAGGGCAATATCCTTCATCATGACCGGTTGACGGTCACGGGTAAGACCATCCAAGAAAACGTGGCTGGTTGCGAGATTAAAAACGAGAAGGTTATCCATCCACTGTCCAACCCTTACTCTGAAACCGGTGGTCTTTCAATCCTTTACGGTAACATTGCCACCAAGGGTTCGGTTATCAAGGTTGGTGGGGTTGACCCAGACATTAAGGTCTTCAACGGTAATGCTATCTGCTTTGATTCCCACGATGATGCTGTCGCTGCCATCGATGATGGCACGGTTAAGGCCGGTCACGTGGTGGTTATCCGCTATGAAGGTCCTAAGGGTGGACCGGGCATGCCTGAAATGCTGAGTCCAACCTCTGATATCATTGGTCGCGGTCTGGGCCGCAGTGTTGGTCTGATTACCGATGGTCGTTTCTCTGGAGCCACCCACGGTATCTGTGTTGGTCACGTGGCACCCGAAGCGGCGGCTGGTGGCGAAATTGCCTTGATTAAGGATGGCGATCCAATCACCATCAACCTGGAAGAGCGGACGATGAACCTAGATATTCCAGAAGAGGAATTAGAGGAACGGCGTAACCACTTCCCAGAGTTCGTACCCAAGGTTAAGAAGGGCTACCTGGCCCGTTACCAGGCCTTGGTTTCAACGGCCGATAAGGGTGCGGTACTGAAGGGTTATGACGAAATTGTAAATGGAACGGGGGCGTAAGTAGATGGGGAGTATTCGAAAATTTGGCGACTGGACGAGTAAGTGGTTTACCCTGCTAATCTTGATTTGGGCGGGCTTTAGCTACTTTTTCCCAGCCTTTTCACTGAGCTATGCGAAAAATGTTTCCTACATTTTGATGTTTATTCTCTTTGGCATGGGCTTGACCTTGAGCTGGGAAGATTTTAAGCGGATTGGTAAGCGACCAATACCCGTTATTTTGGGTACAGTGGCCCACTACGTGATTATGCCCTTGGTGGCCTGGATTTTGTGCCTGATTTTCCGTTTGGACGGGGCCGTGGCTGCCGGGGTTATCCTGGTCGGATCCTGCCCAAGTGGAACGGCTTCCAGTGTCATGGCCTACCTGGCCAAGGGGGATGTGGCCCTAGATGTTACCATCGAGGCCCTCTCAACCTTGCTGGCACCAATTATGCTGCCCCTGCTATTGAAGTTTTACGCAGGTAAGTACGTTGATGTTTCTTTCCAGACGTTGTTTATCAACATTTCTGTGATTGTGGTCATTCCAATCGTCTTGGGTGTTTTCCTCAATTCCCTCTTCCACAGTCATATTCAGAAGGCTAAGGAAGCCCTGCCACTGCTGTCTCAGATTGCCATCCTGGCGATTATCGGGGTGGTCGTTGCGGTTAACCAGAAGCATCTCTTTACGGCTGAGACGCTGATTGTTATTCCAGTCGTTATCTTCCACAACCTGAGTGGTTACGCCCTGGGTTATGCCTTTGCCCGAATGATTGGCCTTAACCATGCCCAGAGTAAGGCGATTACCTTTGAAGTTGGGATGCAAGATTCTAGCTTGGGTGCTACTTTGGCCATTAAGTATTTCTCGCCAGTGGCAGCGGTCCCATCAACGGTTTTCTCAATCTGGCACAACATTTCCGGTTCAGCCCTATCTACCTGGTGGCGTAACCGGCATGAAGCCACTAATTCATAACTGTAAGCAAAAAACGTTAATCTTAGGATTATCGTTTTTTTTATGTTTTAGGATTCGGCAGAGACCTAAAAAGGGGTTTTCCTGTTCAATGGGCATGGTAGAATAGAGTCTGTTTAAAGACGAACAAGGTTGGGCAGCTGCCTAACCCGGGAATGGAGCAGCACATGTACGAGTACCTGCAGGGGGTCATCACCATTATTCAACCGGCCTACCTGGTCTTAGAGACCAAGGACGGGGTCGGTTACCGGTTATACACCGCTAACCCTTACCAGTTTGAGGAGGGGCAGCAGCAGCGTCTTTATGCCGAGCAAATCGTTCGGGAAAATGAAATCAGTCTCTACGGTTTTGCCAGCCAGGCTGACAAGCAGGTCTTTGACAAGCTGCTTTCGGTTTCAGGGATTGGCCCTAAGAGTGCCCTGGCAATCTTAGCCGGTGGTGACATTACCGGCGTTGTGAATGCCGTTGAAGCCGATGACTGGCAGTATCTGACCCAGTTCCCAGGGGTTGGTAAGAAGACTGCCCAGCAGATTGTCTTAGACCTAAAGGGCAAGGTTTCCGGTATTTTGCCTGCTGGTGCCGACGGTCAAGCGACAGTTGATACTAACAGTGCTGGTCAGCACGCTAACCAGCAGGCCCTAGACGATGCCCTGCTAGCCCTGGATTCACTGGGTTACGGTAACAAGGATGTACAAAAGGTTGGCAAGCTGCTAGCTAATCAGGAAGCAGCAACGACCGAAGAGTACTTGCGGCAGGCGCTGAAGCTGCTCGTCAAGTCATAAACTGGCCCAGTTCGGGCAAATCCAATAGGAGGTTGGTATGGTGATTATCACAGCAGGAATGATTGGGGTCGGCAAGACCACGCTGACCGGCCTATTGGCCGACCACTTTGGCACCCAGGCCTTTTACGAGCCGGTGGGGGATAATCCGGTGCTACCGCTCTTTTATGAAAATCCCAAGCAGTACGGCTTTTTACTGCAGATTTTCTTTTTAAACCGGCGCTTTGACATGATCAAGGCCGCCTTGGCGGACAACAACAATGTCTTGGACCGCTCCATCTATGAGGACGAGCTCTTTACCAAGGAAAATCATAAGGATGGCAATATCTCCGACCGGGAACTGGCGGTCTACGAGGACTTGCTCGACCACATGATGGCGGAGTTAAATCAGCTGCCTAAAAAGGCCCCAGACTTGATGGTCTATGCCGATGCCGACTTTGAAACCATTCTGAGCCGGATTAAAAAGCGGGGCCGCTCTTACGAACAGTTTGAGGAAAATGAGGGGCTGCGCCAGTACTACCACAAGATGTGGCTGGCCTACCAGGGCTGGTTTGACCAGTACCAGGTTTCACCTAAGATCAAACTCGACTTGCAGCGTTATGACCTGAGTGAACCCGAAAACCAAAAAATTGTGATTGGCCAGGTTGAAGATGCCCTGGCAAAAATCCAATAAAAAAAGCCAGCACCGGCTGGCTTTTTTATTTTTGGTTAGACTGGGCTAACTCGTCGCGAATTTCTTGGAGCAGTTGAACCTGCGGATCAACCTTGGCTTCCTGCTTGGCGTGTTGCTTGATGATGAAGTTGTTCAGGAACTTAATCAACAAGAAGACCACAAAGGCGGTGATGATGAAGTCCATCAAGTCGTTCAAGAAGGCCCCGTAGGTGAAGACCAGGTTAGGGGTAACCTGCCATTTTAAGTTGGTCAGGTTTGATGACTTACCAATGAAGAAGCCAATCAAGGGGTTGATCAAGTTGGATGTCAGTGACTTAACCAGGCTGGTAAAGGCACCACCAATGATGACCCCGATGGCCAGGTCGACCATATTACCCCGGGCAATGAACTGCCGGAATTCATGGAATATTTTCATGTTACTTTTCCTCTTCTCTCATTTCAATTATTACCATCATAACCCCAAAAATTGGGACTGCCAAGCGGCTTAACCACTTATTAAGAATTGAATTTTGGTGATTTTTCCGAACAATAATCGCATTTATGATAAAATAGTTTAGTAAAAGTCTCACGATTCTGGTGGGCAAATTAAACGGTGGACTAAAAAATGATCAAACCGTTACGATGAAATTGGAGATGCATATGTCAGGTATTATTGTGGTGGGTTCCCAGTGGGGCGATGAAGGTAAGGGAAAGATTGTTGATTTCTTTGCCGAGCAGGCTGATGCAGTTGTACGCTACCAGGGTGGTAACAACGCGGGACACACGATTTGGCACGGCGATACGAAGTTCGAACTTTCGGCCCTGCCTTCTGGGATTATTACCCCGGGTCAGTTAGCCATTTTGGGAAATGGGGTCGTGATTAACCCCGAAGCCCTTTTAAAGGAAATTGCGGAGGTGGAAGCCCAGGGGATTTCCATCGAAAACCTGCGTATTTCTAACCGGGCCCACGTGATTATGCCTTATCATATTGAACTGGACCGGGCCGCTGAGCAGGCCACTTCTAACCGGATCGGCACGACTAAGAAGGGGATTGGACCAGCCTATACTGATAAGATTTCCCGGGTAGGGATTCGGATTGCGGACCTAATTGACCCCGAGGTCTTTGGCCAGCTCCTAAAGGAGTACCTGCCCTTTAAGAACCAGCAGTTAACTAAGCTCTATGGTAAAGAACCACTGGATTATGACGAGATTTACCAGAAGTACGTTGACATGGGCCAGCAGTTAGCCCCTTATGTTACGGATACGGCCTACCTGCTGGGTAAGATGCTCCGGGCTGATAAGCGGGTTGTCTTTGAGGGGGCTCAGGGCGTTATGCTCGATGTTGACCACGGAACCTACCCCTACGTTACTAGCTCAAACCCAACCGCTGGTGGGGTGATGAATGGGGCTGGGGTTGGTCCTAAGCAAATCCAGGACGTGGTCGGCGTGATTAAGGCCTACACGTCCCGGGTTGGTGCCGGTCCTTTCCCAACTGAACTCCACGATGAGATTGCTGATCACATCCGTGAAATCGGTCATGAGTACGGCGTAGTGACCAAGCGTCCCCGCCGTATTGGCTGGTTGGATGCCGTGGCCTTGCGACACGCCGTTCAGGTTTCAGGTTTGACCAAGTTGGCCATCAATTCCTTGGATGTCCTGTCTGGGCTTGATGAAGTCAAGATTGCGACTTCTTATTCCCACAAGGGCGAGCGGGTCGACCACTTCCCAGCTTCCGATACCTGGTTTGAAGGTTTAGATGTTAATTATGAAACCCTGCCCGGCTGGCAGGAAGATATTACCGGGGTGGAGCGCTTTGAGGACCTGCCTAAAAACGCCCAGAACTACCTGACCCGGATTGCCGAAATTCTAGATGTTGACCTCTTGAGCTTTGCCGTCGGCCCAACGCCAGAGCAAACGCACCTGTTGACGCCAGTTTGGCAGTAAATAAAAAAGCCCGGTTAATACCGGGCTTTTTTATTTTTGTCTTAACTGATTGACTAACTGGGCATTGGGGGTCACATAGAGGGTTTGTTGACCTTCAAAAATCACGTAACCCGGCTTGGCACCATTGGGCTTGCGGAGCTTGCCGGCCGGCAAGTAGTCCACCGGTACGTTGGCCGAATCCCGGGCCTTACTGAAATAAGCCGCCAGTTCGGCTGCCTCCGTCAACGTTGCTTCACTGGGATGGTCACTGTGGATAATGACGTGGGAACCGGGCAATTTCTGGACGTGGAGCCAGATATTACGCCGGTTGCTTTTCTTCAACGAAAGGCCCTCGTTTTGCAGGTTGTTTTTACCAACTTCAATTAGGGTGCCATCGGTACTGGTAAAGCGGTCGGGCTGGGATGGCCGCTGCTTCTGTTTGCTATGCCGCTTAGCCCGCAGGTAGCCCTCCTCGGTCAGCTCCACCTTGATATCGTTGACATCCTTGGGGGAAGCGACGTCTAGCTGGCTGGCAATCTGTTGGAAGTATTCGATTTCGGCATCGGTGACTTCGATTTGATGGCCGACGTATTCCTTAGCCGTGTGGAGCTTGCGGTAACGGCGGAAATATTTTTCAGCGTTCTTTAGGCCGTCTAGCCGCGGATCAAGGGGGATGGTCAGCAGGCGGTTTTCATCGTAGTAGTTTTCGATTTGGACGTTGTCCATGCCCTTGTGGACCAGGTGGGGGTAGGTGATTAACAGGTCACCCATGACCTTGTACTGGTCAGCGTGCTCACTGTCCACCAGGGTTGCTTCCAACTTCTTACGCTTGGTTTGATTCTTCTTGAGCTCATTTTTAACTAAGCGAATCAAGCTGCTGGCCTGTTGTTGGACCCGGTCATGCTCGGCCTTACCAACATAGTAGGCATCTAGGAGTTGGCCCAGACTAGCAAAGGATTCCTTTTGGGCAGGGACTTCCTTGGTCGGCCAGTCAAAAGGAGCAAAGCTTAGTTGACCACTTTCTGACCGGTACAGGGTTGGTGACAGGTTATCGAAGTGAGCCAACCAGTCTTGGGCACTGGCCAGGGAATCGCTGCCAGCCTGGATGGCTAAGGCCAGGGACTGGGCTGACTGCCGGCTAAAGCCCTGGTAAGTCTGCTGGATGGCCCGTGGCCAGGCAGTCAGGTCGTCGTCTAAGATAATAGTACTCAGTCCCTGCCAGTCACTGGTAAAGGGGTTGGCCAGGTCTTGGGCGGGCGGTAAGACGTATTTGGCCCCGGGCAAGAGGGTGCGCACCCGGTTTTGGTCGGCCGAAACGTGCTTAATCAGTTCCAAAATCCGCTGGTCTTTTTGGCGTACAAGGAAGAGATTGGAGTGGCGGCCCATCATTTCTAGGGTCAGGACCAGGGTTTGTAGGTCGCCGAGTTCGTCATGGGTCTGGACGTAGAAATTAATAATCCGGTCATTTTCAACCTGGTCAATCTTATCAATCCGAGCCCCTTCCAAGTTGCGCCGTAAGAACATAGCGAAATTGGGTGGCGTCTGTGGGTTTTCATAAGGAATTTCTGTAATCTGGGCCCGGGCATAGTTGGGGTGGGCACTGAGCAGCAGACGCCGGTTAACGCCGCCCTGACGAACGACCAGGACGATTTCGTTGGCGTAGGGTTGGTGGACCTTGGTGATACGACCACCATTAATGAGTTGGTTTAATTCATGCACGGTGGCATGGGTAAAGAGGCCATCAATCGGCATGGTGAGCTTCCTTTCGACTTAGTAGGACGTATTGGACCTGGTCAATTTTGCGTGGCCCAGTCACGTAGACCGCCCCAATGGTTTTCGTGGAACCGGCGGCGACCACCTGGTACTTGTCCAGGATAGCCGGATCTACCTTTTTATTGACCGCCTTGGGGTCGTTGAGGTCAATTTGCTTTAGATTGGTGAGGTTCAAGTCAAAGACCAGGTAGTCTGGTTTCTGATTTTTAACCAGGTCATCGACGTAATTATGCTGGGCGGGGAAGGCTTTTTTAGTGAAGTTACTCTGTTCAAAGAAGTAGTAACGGTGATTGATATCGGTGTAGCGGTCAACCCCCATGTCAATAAAGTTGGCGTAAACCAGGGTAGCGGTCTTCCCCTGACGGTGCTCATCGATATAACGACCAAAGGCTTGGGCCGGATAGACCTGCTTTGACCAAACGGGCACATTGGTGTGGGTGACAATGTTACCAACGTTGGGTAGATCGAGTAGGACCAGTGCATAAATCAGATATAACCAGGATTTAGGCTGGAAACGCTGAGCAAGGTCGGCCAGAGCCCAGGCAATCACCGGTAACATTGGGCCGACAACAATCAGGAAAATGTAAGGGTAGCGTAGCAGTGACCAGTAGGCCAGCAGGGCCGCCATTGCGGTTGTAATCAGGGTCAGCCAGAAGAGGTGGCGTTGCTGCTTCAAATAGGCCCATACCAGGGCCGCCACGAAGGAAACCGTCAGGAATGGGTGGACGATAAAGCCAACTAGGATTGGCCGGATGAGACCGAGCACACGGACTAGGAGACTGTGGTGTTCACCACTGGCCGCATAGGCCGACATGTTGACGGTGAAGTAGACGTGCAGCAGGTCATTCCAGGCGTGGACGCTGGCAAAGTAGGCCCAGATAATTAGGGTTAGGCCCCCAAACCCAATCAGGAAATAGGCGACCGTTTTTAACAGGTAGACCCAGCGCTTTTGGCGAATTAGTTGCCACAAAACAATGAGGACAAAGCCAACCCAGGCTCCTAGCAATGAATATTTAATCCAGAAGACCGCTGAGGCGCTAAAGCCAACAAAGATCACCGCCGCCGGGGTTAGCTGCTTGGTCTGAAGGAACTTGGCTAAGAAGTAGAAGGATCCTAGCAGCCAGAAGAGGGCAAACTCTTCGGGACTACCACCGTGCTCAAAACTATAGTTGGCCACCAGGCCGACGGGCACAATCAGAGCCGCCCAAACCTGAACAGTAGGTTTAATGTTTAACAGGGCCAGGAGCTTCTTGGTCCAAAACCAGAGTCCAATCAAGTTCAAGGTCTCAATGACAAAGAGCCCGAAGTAGCCGTAAGGGTTAACCAGGTTGACCAGGTAGTAGTAGAAAAACATGACCGGGCCGCGCTGCTCAAAAATTTCCTTGTAGGGGATAACGCCGCGCTGCCAGGCCTGACCGATGGTTAACATAGCATTACTATCCACCCAGGGATTGCCCTTAAAGAGGGGACTGGCCGCTAGATAAATCAGGGCTATTAGGACTAATAAAAAAATGGCGCCCCCAGTCTGCCACTTTACTCGCTTTTGACTTTGGTTCACCATTTTTCTCCCTCTTCTCTCTTATTCGATTTTTACTAGCGTATTTTATTCGTTGGTTTGATAAAGCTGGTTTTTCATCATCTCATTGGTATCTTGAGCATACTTGTAGACGGTGATTTTCTTGGTGTCGTCATCATCGATTCGAACCAAGACCTCGCCATCACTAACCCGCCAAACATAGACCATGCTGTTACCACTCTGCCGGGCCACGTACTTTTGTGGATCAGCCTGTAGGTCCTGGGTGGTCAGGTTACCAAAGTAATGGGCATCGGTATTCATCCGATCCTGAGGACTAATCTTAGCAGCTTTGCTGGAGGCAGCGGCGGTAGAATTATCAACCACGTTGGCCTTTTGCTGCTTAAAGACGTTCACAGCCAGCACCGCAGCTACAATCAACACCACGATGATAATAATCAACCAAAAAAGGGGCTGCTTGTAAAAGGGGGTTAGACCCAGATTTGTCCGACTGACGGCTTTGTTTTTTTGCTGTTTTGGCATCGAGTGAGCTCCCTAAATTCAAGGTATCAACTTTAAATGAAGAACTCAGCTGGTCGTCAAATTAGGCCAACTGAAAGAAAAGGCCCACTCCCGAAAGGAGTAGGCCGTTGTATAACATTACTTGTTATCCATAACTTGCTTACCGTTATAGACACCAGAAGGTGAAACGCGGTGGGCAACGCGGTACTCACCAGTTGCCTTATCCAAAACGATATTTGGAACGTTCAAACCGATATGACCACGGCGGTTACGCTTATGTGACTTAGAATTCTTGTTTGATGGGGTTGCCATGTAGACACCTCCTTTCGACTCAATTTATCAACTGTTTAAGTCTATCTTAAAAGCCTAGCCCTGTCAATGATATCAACCGGGGATTTGCCGGGTTGAATTTATCGATTGCTAACTGGGGCAAGTTTGGTAGAATCATTCTAATTGCCAAAAGGGGATTTGCCATGTTATTAGAAGTTAAAAACTTATCCGTTGATTCAATTTTAGCTGGTATTAACTTAACTGTTAATCAGGGTGATTGGTTAACCATCACCGGTCCTTCCGGTGGCGGTAAGAGCACCCTGCTTCGGGCCTTAGCCCGGCTGCAAGACGGGGTCAGCGGGCAGATTGATTTCGCCGGAAAGCCCGCCAGTGATTATGACTTGAGCACTTACCGGCAGCAGGTTTCCTACGCAGTTCAAAGTGCCAGCCTTTTTGGTCACACGGTACGCGATAACCTGGATTTGCCCTTCCAGGTCCGCCAAGTACCGGTCAATTTAGACCGTCAGGTTGAACTTTTAGAAAAGGTTGACTTACCCAGTGATTACCTTGATAAGCCAATCACTGACCTGTCCGGCGGCCAACGTCAGCGGGTGGGCCTGCTGCGTAACCTGGTCTTTCCACCCCAGGTCCTGCTCCTAGACGAAATCACGACCGGTCTGGATGCGCAAACTAAGGCAGTCGTCTGGCGCCTAGTTAAAATGAGCCAGGCCGACCACCACCTGGCCATTATCAGCGTGACCCATGATAGTCAGGAAATTGAAGCTGCCAGCCATTTGTTAACAGTTAAGGAGGGACATTTAGATGATTAATAAAACCGTCGAAATTTCAAATTGGTCCCTGGTCCTGTCCTTTGCCATGGTCGTTATTTCCTTATTAATTAGTTACCAGCAAAAACTGGGCTTAGAAAAGGAAACGATTATCAGCGTGGTTAGGGCCATTGTCCAGTTAATTATTGTGGCCTATATCTTGCGCTTTGTTTTCCGGGTGGATGACTTCTGGCTGACGTCAGCGATGATGGCCATTATTCTCTGGAATGCCTCGCGCAACGGCGAAAAACGGGCTGATGGTGTGCCCCATTCGCTGCGGACGACCTTTGTGGCCCTCCTGCTGGGTGGGGGCGTCACCCTGGCCATTCTGGTATTTAGTGGGGCGATTAAGCCGGTCCCTTGGCAGTTGGTACCAATCACGGGGATGGTGATGAACACCGCCATGATTGCGATTGACCTAGTCTATCGGAGCCTGGACCAGATGTTTGTCGACCAGCAAGAACAGGTCTTTGAACGCTTGGCCCTGGGGGCTGATCCCAAGTTGGCTGCCGGCGATATCATCAAAAACGCCGTTAAATTTGGGATGCAGCCCACCATTGATTCCATTAAGACCCTGGGTTTAGTCTCACTGCCTGGTACCATGTCGGGTTTAATTATGGCTGGGGTTGAACCGGTCTTGGCCATTAAATACCAAATCATGGTGACCTTTATGATTCTGTCATCAACGGCCTTATCTAGTGTTTATGCCGCCTATGCAACCTACCGCAAATACTTCAACAAAAATTGGCTGCTAGAGTTGCCTAGCCCCAAATAGGTGGTAAAATAAATCCTGTTGCAAAGGAGGGGATTGCGGTGAAACAAAACATCAAAAACATCTTAATGATTCACCTAATCGTGGTTTTGTTTTTCCTATTTGTGTTTTACACGCCCACTCACTTTGGTTTTTTAATTTGGAATGTTTTTTTGGCCCTTTTACCAGCTGACTTTGCCCTGCTGGCAATTTCGGCTAAAAACCGCCTACTCAAGGCCGTCTTTAGCCTGCTCTGGCTCCTCTTTTATCCCAACACTATGTACATGATTACGGACTTTATCCACCTGCAGTACATCAGTACCAGCCTGGATGTCCGTTTCCAGTACTTTAACTATGCTGTTCTTTCCGCTGGCATCTTCATTGGGGTGACCCTCGGGGTCTTGAGCCTAGAAATTATCTTCCACCGCTTCTTTGTCCGGGTCAATGACCTAACCCGGCTGGCGGTGATGTTCATCATGTCACTGATCTCGGCCTTTGGCATTTACTTGGGCCGCTTCCTGCGCTTAAATTCCTGGGATGTCTTCACCAAGTTTCAAACGGTCTGGGACAGTATCATGGGTTCACTGAGCCTGCATATGATTGCCTTTGTGGTCCTCTTTGCTGGGGTCCAATTTGCCATCCTGGTCATTTACCACTACGGTGGTCGGGTCTTAATTAATCTCTCCCTTGACAGCAATCAAGAATCCCGGTAGTATATAACTGTTGAACAAGTAGAAGCGCCCGCTTCTCGCCCAGTGATTCCGTTGCTAGGCAGATACAGTTAGCTGTACGTTTTTCGTACGCAGTGTAAAAGTGGGTGGAACTTCGGTTTCAGCCACTTTTTTCTTCGATGTTCACAAACATAAATTTGGAGGTAATTCGTCATAGCACGTCAACCAAGACAAGTTGATTTAGTCAACGAAAACATTCGCGCACCACGGGTTTTGTTAATCAACGGCCGTCAGCAGCAGGAAATGTCGACTGCTGATGCTCAAAAGATTGCCGATGACCAGGGTCAGGACTTGGTCCTGGTTCAGGCCAACGGTAACCCACCGGTTGCTAAGATTATGGACTGGGGTAAGGCTAAGTTTGAGGCGCAAAAGCGTCAAAAGGAACAGCGCAAGAACCAAAAGACAGTCCAGGTCAAGGAAGTTCGGATGTCACCAAACATTGATTCTGGTGACTTTGAAACCCGTAAGAAGGCTGCCATTAAGTTTTTGGAAAAGGGTAACAAGGTTAAGTTGAACCTCCGTTTCCGTGGCCGGATGATTACGCACCAAGACATTGGTCGTGAAGTGCTGGAACAAATGGCCCAGGAACTAGATGACATTGCCAAGGTTGAGCAACGTGCTAAGATGGATGGCCGCCAAATGTTTTTGGTACTGGCACCAAAGAAAGCCAAATAAGCAGGGTGGTTAGCCACCTCAAAGTAGAATTAGGAGAATTGGAATATGCCCAAGATGAAGACCCATCGCGCATCTGCAAAGCGCTTTAAGAAGACCGCTAACGGTGGTTTTAAGTCAGCTTCAGCCTTCACGTCCCACCGTTTCCACGGTAAGACTAAGAAGCAACGTCGTCAGCTACGTGGTACCCGGATGATGGACAAGTCAACGGTTAAGACTTACGCTAAGCTGCTCAGCACGCTTTAATAGCTTTCATATCAGTTGAATTTAACATTGTCTTGATTTTAGGAGGAAGAGTCCATGCGAGTTAAGGGTGGAACAGTTTCACGCGCACGTCGTAAGAAGTTTATTAAGTTGGCCAAGGGTTACCGTGGTCAGCGCCGGATCAATTTTAAGGTTGCTAAGCAGCAGGTTTATAAGTCATACCTGTACGCTTACCGTGACCGTAAGAACCGCAAGCGCAACTTCCGTAAGTTGTGGATTGCCCGTATCAATGCTGCCGCTCGGATGAACGGTCTGTCATACTCAAAGTTGATGCATGGTTTGACCCTGGCTGGGGTTGAATTGAACCGTAAGATGTTGGCTGAATTGGCTGTGTCTGATTTTGATACCTTCACTAAGGTAGCTGACCAGGCCAAGGAAGCTTTGCAAAAGGACGGGGCCATCGTCAAGCCTCGGACTGCGGCTACGACTGATACGACCGTTTCAGTAGAACGCTAATTAAAAACACCCACTCGGGTGTTTTTTTGTGCCCTAAAGCTGGCAAGGAGGCAAGTGCCACCGCATTTTTTCTGGAAATATGCTAAAATTGTAATAATTGAATTACGAGACAATCAAGTATTATCAATAGCATGGTTTCCATGATAAATAGCAGTCTGAAGCCCCACCATGGTAGTGGGTTCAGATTAAAAAGGAAGGTATATGACAGATTTAAGTATTATTCCCTTTGGCGGTGTCCGCGAAAACGGGAAAAGTATGTATGCGGTAACGGTCGATGACACCATCTTTATCTTAGATGCAGGCTTGAAGTACCCAGCCACTGACCAACTTGGAATTGACGTAGTTATCCCTGATTTTGAATACCTGGTCAAGAACCAGGATAAGATTGCCGGGGTTTTCCTGACCCATGGCCATGCTGACGCCATTGGGGCACTCCCATTTCTGTTACAGCAGATTAACGTGCCAATTTTCGGGTCAGAGATGACAATTGCTCTGGCTAAATTAGCCATCCAGGACGAGTCCGAATTAAAGGACTATGATGACTATCACGTTGTTAACGAGAAGACCGAAATTGACTTTGGTGACGTGAAGATTTCCTTCTTCAATACCACCCACTCTATCCCAGAATCTCTGGGAATTGTGGTGGGCACCCACTATGGTCAAGTCGTCTACACCGGTGACTTTAAGTTTGACCCAACGGCTGAAAGCTACTATCAAACTGACTTTGGTCGCCTGGTTGAAATTGGCAGCCACCCAGTGATTGCCCTGCTAGGAGATGCGGCCGGTACTGAAGACAGTGCACCGAGTGCCAGTGAGATTCAGATTCACGACTATATCCACGATACCTTCGTTGAAAACAAGGGTCGGCGGATCATTGTCGCCGCGGTGGCCTCTAACATCCAACGCATCCAACAGGTGATTGATGCCGCAGCCGCTACCAAGCGCAAAGTGATTTTATCCGGTAACGACATTGAGCAGGTGGTACACACGTCCCTGAAGTTGGGTAAGTTACACCTGCCAAAGCCCAAGGCTGAACTCTTTGCCAAGATTAAGGATCTCGATAACCTGCCGGCTGGTGAAACCACCATTTTGGAAACCGGTCGGATGGGGGAGCCCATCAAGCACCTGAACCGGATGGCCAATGGTGAAGACCCCCACATCAATATTGGTGATGGTGACCTAGTCTTCATTACTACTACCCCCGCCACGGCCATGGAATCAATGGTGGCCCAGACCCGGAACATGCTCTTCCAGCAAGGCGCTGATGTTAAGCAGATTAGCACCGACCTGCGTTCCAGCGGTCATGCCAGTTTTGATGACCTGCAGATGATGATTAATCTGCTTAAGCCGGACTACTTCTTCCCAGTTCAGGGGGAGTACCGGGTGATGGAAACTGCTAAGAAGGCGGCCGAAGAGGTCAACATTCCAGCCAAGCACATCATGATGGCTAAGAATGGGGATCAGTACCAGTGGGATGATGGCAAGTTCATCCTCAAGGATTCTTTCACGGTCGGCGAAACCCTCATTGATGGGGCCGGCTTTAATGACATTGGGAATGTGGTCCTGCGTGATCGTCGCATCCTGTCTGAAGATGGCGTCTTTGTTTCTGTGGTCACCATCGACCGTAAGAAGCGCAAAGTGGTTTCTAAACCTAAGCTGACCTCCCGTGGTTTTGTCTATGTCAAGGCTAACCGGGACTTGATGCAGGAGGCTTCCCGTCTGACCGTCGAAAAAATTGAAGACTATCTGGCTAACGTGAAGGATTTTGATTGGAACGAGTTGAAGAATAACGTTCGCGAAGGTCTTTCCCGCTACCTCTTTAATGAGACCCGTCGTCGCCCAATGGTGATGCCAGTGGTCATGGAAGTGAACCAGAACCGGCGCCCCCGCCACAACAACGGTGGTAAAAGCAACGGCAACAATAAGAGCAACGGTAACAACAAGAATAATAATCATCCCAACAAGAAGGGGAATGAAGCTTCTAAGAAACGTAACCATAAGGGTAATCACAAGTCCCATAACAATAATCAGGGAAAGGGCTCAGCCACTGGTCAACCGGCCAAGTAAAGTGGCTGGGTCTTTGACCTCAAACATAATGGAGGTAAAGAAGTTAATTTGACTAAGAAACTTACCCCAGAATTACAAGCCCTGCTAGAGCGTGGCCAGGCCGAACATCAGGCCGGCAACTGGCACCAGGCGGCCGAAACTTTTGCTGAGCTTTATCAGGCTTGGCCGGCCTTTGACAGTAACTACCGCTTGGTAACAGCCCTCTTTATGGACCACCAGTACCAACTGGCCGCTGACTATGCCGACGATTTTTTGCCGGACTACTTGGAAGATGTCAGTCATTTCAAGCTGGTAGTGGCGATAGCGGTTCAGAACCACAACTTCGTCGATGCCCAGCAGCTGGTGATGACCAGTGAGGATGCTGACCTAAGAAAGGAACTGCTGGCCGGTATCCGTGCCGATGAAGAAGAGGCCGGTGAGACGATGGCCACGACCTTTAAAACCGTGGCCCGTCAGTTCTATCACATGAGTGACTACGATTTACCGGCCCAACATGAGCGCTACCAGGCGGCCCACTACCTGCCGGTTGACCAGTTTGTGACCGGTGCCAAATTCTTGCTGGTTGACCCATACACCTTACCGGTGATGCGGGCGACCCTCCTAGAGGATTTGGCTAAGCTAGGTGTCAGTGATGAACTGGGTTATCGCTGGGTTGATGGGCAGAACTACCAGGCCAAAATTAATGATTTGCCCCTGGCGGTGGACTCGCCTCAGTATCGTGACATTGTGGCCTTTCTGGCCGAAACGGTGGGGCAACAAGACCCCATCGCCTATGAAAACCTGGTCCAGCAAACCCGAATGGAACTAACTCTGCTCTTTCCAATGATTGAGCCGGCGGTTAGTGACCCTAAGGCTTGGGCCCAGGTCAATCTGTCGAATTATTACCAGGAAGACAGTACCGCTGAGAGTGCTGGCCAGGCCAGTATTCACCGGCAGGTTCAGCAGGTCTTAAATGAGATGATGTCTTGACATTTAATCCGTTGAAAAAGGTTTACTTTTATAGGCCTGCTTAGTATAATCGTTGATGGCGCTAAAAGCCGAAAGACACAAGTTCTGGCTTGTGTTTAAACGATTTTCGTTGTAAAATAACTGTATACGATTTTTTCAGTTTTGCTGGAAAAACAAAATTTGGAGGAAACTACATTGGCTAAGGAAACTTACGTTCGGAATAAGCCCCACGTTAACATTGGTACGATCGGCCACGTCGATCACGGTAAGACTACTTTGACTGCTGCTATCTCAAAGGTATTGGCTGAGAAGGATGGTGGTACTGCTACTGATTTCGCTGAAATCGATAACGCTCCTGAAGAAAAGGAACGTGGTATCACGATTAACACTTCACACATCGAGTACGAGACTGACAAGCGTCACTATGCCCACATCGATGCCCCTGGTCACGCCGATTACGTTAAGAACATGATCACTGGTGCCGCTCAGATGGATGGTGCTATCTTGGTTGTTGCCGCAACTGATGGTCCTATGCCACAGACTCGTGAGCACATCTTGCTTGCCCGTCAGGTTGGTGTTGAACACTTGGTAGTCTTCTTGAACAAGACTGACTTGGTTGATGACCCAGAATTGATTGACTTGGTTGAGATGGAAGTTCGTGAACTTTTGTCAGAGTACGATTTCCCTGGTGATGACATTCCTGTTATCAAGGGTTCAGCTTTGAAGGCTTTGGAAGGTGATCCAGAGCAAGAAAAGGTTATCCTTGAATTGATGGATGCCGTTGATGAATACATCCCAACGCCAGCCCGTGAAGATGACAAGCCATTCTTGATGCCTGTCGAAGATGTCTTCACTATCACTGGTCGTGGAACTGTTGCATCTGGTCGTGTTGACCGTGGTGTTTTGACTACTGGTAACGAAGTTGAAATCGTCGGTTTGAAGGACGAAGTTAAGAAGACTACGGTTACTGGAATCGAAATGTTCCGTAAGACTTTGGAAGAAGCTCAGGCTGGTGATAACATTGGTGCTTTACTTCGTGGTGTTGACCGTGACCAGATCGAACGTGGTCAAGTTTTGGCTGCTCCTGGTTCAATCAAGACCCACAAGAAGTTCAAGGCCGAAGTTTATGTCTTGACTAAGGAAGAAGGTGGCCGTCACACGCCATTCTTCACTAACTATCGTCCACAGTTCTACTTCCACACTACTGATGTAACTGGTGTTGTTGAACTGCCAGAAGGTGTTGAAATGGTTATGCCTGGTGACCAAGTAACGTTTGACGTTGAATTGATTGCACCAGTTGCCATTGAAAAGGGATTGAAGTTTACTGTTCGTGAAGGTGGCCACACTGTTGGTGCCGGAACGGTTACTGAAATCGAAGATTAATATCTTCATGAAAAACGCCCACGGGCGTTTTTTTGTGCCCTAAATCATATAAAAAGGATGGCACCGTTGTCGGTGCCATCCTTTTTGATTTACTGCTGTTGGTTGTTTTTACCCAAGGCCTTGGCCCGTTCCTGACTGTTACGGTCTTCATCGGGGAGGCTGATTAGGTCATCTAGGGGTGAATTAGTTCGTTCTTCTTGGTTTACAATTCTTGCCATTGCTTGCTACCTCCAATTAATGAGAAGTTCATGGTTTGTATTATACCACGTACAAGCCTAGATTCGTTCGACTAGGAAGGCGCTCACCTCACCACTACGGTAAAAGGCCCGGCGGTAATCCAGCGGCCGGAGACGGTCAAAGCTACTCTGCCAAGAATCCGGCACGGTATCAAACTTTACAATCAAGAGACCGCCATGATTGAGATAGGGGAGGGTAGCCAGAATTTTACTATAGCTGTCGTCGGTATAGAGCGCTTGGCCGCCCGTGTCACTGGAATAATCAAAGATAATCAAACTTAGCGCCTGATTAGGGTCCAGGTCAGTTTGGCCGAGCTGACTAACATCGTGCTGGTAAATGGTAACCCGGTCATTGAGGCCAGACATAAAGAGACCGCTGACGGCTTGGTTAGCCTGGTCACGGTCGCTCAGGTAGGCCAGGACTTGGCCGGTTGGGCCAACGCGACTGGCCAAAAAATTGGTGTTGATCCCATTGAGACCGGTGGCATCAGCGACCCAGTCACCAGGTTGCACCTGGGCCTCAATCATTTGGTGGACAAATTGGTTCGTGGAAAATAGCATAGTACGCCCTTTCAACAAGGATTTAGTCGGCAGTTTACCGCTCCGATTATAACGAAAAGGGCGGTCACTGTGGTATACTTTAGGTATTCTTCAACACTAGTATACACGCAGCGGTCCACCAGAAACCAGGCGGGGTTGCGAGCCTGGCAAGCGGCGTGTAGAACTCAGTTGAATGGTTTTGCCGGTGAACGATAGTAGTCGGTGACGTGTGTTCGCGTTAAGACTTCTAAGGCGTTTTTACGTGAATGTAGGTGGTACCGCGATACTTTGTCGCCCTACGTCATGCTTTTTAGTGTGGCGTAGGTTTTTTTAATTTTAAGCTATAAAGGAGATTAGCATGGGATATAATCACCAAGAAATCGAGAAAAAATGGCAGCACTACTGGGACCAGCACCAGACTTTTAAGGCCGTTGACCAGTCTGATAAGCCTAAGTACTATGCCCTCGATATGTTCCCTTATCCATCTGGTCAAGGCCTGCACGTTGGCCATCCTGAAGGCTACACGGCCACTGATATTATCAGTCGTTACAAGCGGGCGAAGGGCTTTGACGTATTGCACCCAATGGGTTGGGATGCCTTTGGTTTGCCTGCCGAGCAGTACGCTATTAAGACCGGTCATAACCCGGCTACTTTCACCAACAAAAACATTAGCATCTTCAAAAAGCAGATTAAGTCACTAGGTTTTTCCTATGATTGGAACCGCGAAATTAACACCACCGATCCAAAGTACTACAAGTGGACCCAGTGGATTTTTGAGAAGCTCTATGAGAAGGGCTTGGCCTATGAAGACGAAATCATGGTTAACTGGGCGCCCGATTTCCCTGGTGGAGGAATCGTTGTCTCTAACGAAGAGGTGGTTGATGGTAAGACGGAACGTGGTGGTTATCCAGTTTACCGTAAGCCTATGAAGCAGTGGGTCTTAAAGATTACGGCCTACGCCGACCGCTTGATTGATGACTTGGAAGAGTTGGATTGGCCTGAAGCCATCAAGGAACAGCAACGGAACTGGATTGGCCGTTCGGTTGGGGCCATGGTTACCTTCACGGTTGATGACTTGGATGCCAAGATTCAGGCCTTCAGTACTCGGGCTGACACCCTCTTTGGGGCCAGCTATATCGTTTTGGCACCTGAGCACGAACTGGTGGACCAGTTGGTGACTGATGACCAAAAGGACGCCATTGCGGCCTACCGGAAGGAAATTGCTAGCAAGTCTGACCTGGAACGGACGGACTTAAACAAGGATAAGTCTGGCGCCTTCACTGGTAGTTATGCCATTAACCCAGTTAACGGTGAAAAGCTGCCAATCTGGATTGCCGACTATGTTCTGGCTTCCTACGGAACCGGGGCGGTCATGGGTGTGCCAGCCCACGACCAACGTGACTGGGACTTTGCCAAGCGCTTTGACCTGCCCATCACGCCAGTTATTGCCGGTGGCGACATTGAAAAAGAAGCCTACAGTGGGGAAGGTCCTCACATCAACTCTGGCTTCCTAGACGGCTTGGACAAGGTCGAGGCCATTGATAAGATGGTTGATTGGCTGGTTGAGCACGGTGCCGGTGAAAAGAAGGTCAACTACCGTCTGCGCGACTGGGTCTTCTCCCGGCAGCGTTACTGGGGTGAGCCAATTCCAGTCATTCACTGGGAGGATGGCACCCAGTCCTTGGTACCTGAGGACGAGCTGCCCCTACGGCTCCCAGAGTTAAATCAAGACCAAATGAAACCTTCTGGTACCGGTGAGTCACCTCTGGCAAACGCTACTGACTGGCTCAACGTTACTAGGGAAGATGGCGTTAAGGGCCGCCGTGAGACCAACACCATGCCACAGTGGGCTGGTTCATCCTGGTACTACCTGCGCTACATTGACCCCCATAACAATCAGGCCTTTGCTGATTATGACAAGCTAAAGTACTGGATGAACGTTGATCTCTACATTGGTGGAGCGGAACACGCCGTGCTCCACCTGCTCTACGCCCGTTTCTGGTACAAGTTCCTCTACGATTTGGGTCTGGTACCTACCAAGGAACCATTCCACAAGTTGGTTAACCAGGGTATGATTTTGGGTGAAAACCACGAGAAGATGTCTAAGTCCCGTGGTAACGTGGTTAACCCCGATGAGATTGTTAAGAACTATGGGGCTGACACCCTGCGGGTCTATGAAATGTTCATGGGTCCTCTAACCCAGGCTAAGCCTTGGTCAGAAGAAGGGGTGACCGGTTCTAGGCGTTGGTTAGACCGGGTATGGCGTCTGTTGATTGACGACCAGGACCAGCTCCGTGACCATGTCACTAACTACAACCCCGGTGATTTGGATAAGATTTATAATCAGACGGTTAAGAAGGTGACCGACGACATCGAAAACCTGCGCTTTAACACGGCCATCTCCCAGTTGATGATTTTCGTGAACGAGGCCTACAAGTCTGAAGCCCTGCCAGTTAAGTACATGGACGGCTTCATTCAGATGCTGGCACCATTTGCGCCTCACATTGCTGAGGAACTATGGTCCCGTCTGGGCCACGACGAATCCTTGACTTACGCCCCTTGGCCTGAATACGATGAAAAAGCCCTGGTTGATACCAGTGTAGAAGTCGTCTTCCAGGTTAATGGTAAGGTCCGTGGCAAAGCGATGTTGCCAGCTGATGCCAGCCAAGATGATATGATTGCGGCGGCCAAGGCCGAAGATAACGTTAAGAAGTTCATTGATGGTAAGACCATCCAAAAGATTATTGCCATCCCAGTTAAGTTCGTTAACATCGTGGCAAAGTAATTTTAATCCCACCTGAAGGTGGGGGTACATAATTATTCTAGTGAAAGGAAACGTCATGACTACAGGAAGGCCGTCAGATCCCAAACAACCTGATGAGCAGGCAGCCATCCAGGTTGAAAAAATTGAGTTTGATGGTGATTTGGTGACCGGTGCTGAGCTCCTAGAGCGGCTCCACATTGAGTTGAAACCAGTAAAACCAGTCGGCAAAGGCGCGCAGGCTGGCCGTCATTTTTTCCCAAAACGCAGCCAGCGTTCGCAACCATCAAGAGAGCGTGAACGGACTCAAGGCAGTGCTGCGCCCCGTCACGCTGCTACCCACCGGGGGCAGGGTAAGTCGCAAGGACCTCAGCAGCAACCTGTCCAAGAAACCGCCTTTGAAGCTGCCCAACCAGAATTAGACCAGCTCCAAGCGGCTGATCCGACTGACCCAGTCATTGATGGGCTCGCTGGTACCGATGATGATAACCAGGCGGGTAAGACCTTGCTTAGGGGATCAATCTGGCTTTCAATCGGTAACATTGTGTCACGTCTTTTAGGGGCAGCCTTTATTTTACCCTGGTTGATTATGCTGGGAACCAACGCTAACCGAGCCAATGCGCTCTTTTCACAGGGCTACACCATCTACGGCATCCTGCTAGCGATTGCTACCTTTGGTTTTCCCTCGGCAATTTCGAAGGTCATCGGTCAGCTGATGGCTAAAAAGGATGGTAACCAGGTCCAGGCCCTGACCAAGCAGTCGATGTATGTCGGCCTGGGCCTGGGGGTCGTGTTCGGCTTCCTACTTTATGTGGGCGCACCCCTCCTATCAAATGGTAACCCCAACGTGGTACCAGTCTTGCGCTCACTGGCACCGGCGGTCCTAGTCTTTCCGCTGATGTCGATGATTCGTGGGGTCTTTCAAGGTCACCAGCTGATGCACGTTTCGGCCTTGTCAGATATTGTGGAACAGATTGCCCGGATTGTTTATTTGCTGACAGCGACAGTTGTCATCTTGCATGCCAACCCAGACAACTGGTTAGGCGTGGTGGTCCAGGCCACCTTTGCCGCCTTTATCGGGGCCGCCTTCAGCCTGCTGGTTCTTTTGTGGGGCTGGCTTAAGTATTATCCAATTATCATGCCTCGGGGCGGCCAGAGCGGGGGGAAACAGGCCCTGGCCCTGGTTACCCATATTTTGAAGGAATCCTGGCCCTTTGTGGTGATTGGTTCCTCAACTAATATTTTCCTCTTTGTTGACCAGTACACCTACTTCAACATTATGAAGGCCTTCTACAATTACACCAGTGACCAACTCCAGGTTCAGTTTGCCCTGTTTAGTGCTAACCCCAACAAGTTGGTGATGATTGTGATTTCCTTTGCCATCAGTATTGCGACCACGGCCTTGCCACTGCTATCGGGTAGTAAGGCGACCTTAACGACTCAGGAGGTCCGTGGTCAACTCGACCAGGTCCTACGGCTAACCATGTTGATTCTTTTGCCTAGTGCACTGGGCATGTTTGCCATTGCTGGTCCGCTTTATAAGATGTTTTATCCGATTGATAGCACTAGTACGGCCGGGATTTATCTTTTGCAGTTCTCCACGATTCTGACGGTAATCCTGAGTCTCTTTATGCTCCTCGCCTTGGTCTTACAGGCCCTGTCTGAAACCCGGACGGTGATGCGGGCCTTTGCCTATGGCCTGCTGATTAAATTAGTAGCCCAAATACCCTTCGTTTGGGCCCTTCAGGGCATGGGAGCTTTGATTGCAACGAGTTTGGGGATGGGCTTTGCGGTGCTTTATATGCTCAGTGACCTGCGTCGTAATTACGACATTGATCTGCGGCAGATGGCACCTGACCTGGTCAAAATCCTGGGTGCATCCTTGGTCATGGCCCTGGTGGCCGCTGGGGTGGTTTGGCTGATGAGGACGCTCTTTTTGCCAGTCGATACCAAGTTGTCGGTATCGGTCGAAAGTATTGCCAGTGTCCTAGTAGCCGGTGTCGTTCTCTTCGTCCTTTACCTGCGTTTGGGCCTCTTAAACAGCCTACTGGGTAGCAAGATAAATCGACTACCGCGCTTCTTAGGGGGACAGCGTTCCTAAGGCGTTGGCATACCAGGGGTGCTATGATAAGATGGTTGCACGGTCCTTTGGACTGCTTAGATTTTTTAGATAATAAGGTGGGTAGCTTGTCATGCGGATTCAGGATTACAACTGGCGTAAAATCGGGCTGACAGTGGTATTTTTTGTTGTCAGTGTGGCCTTGCAAGTTTTCGGGTTAAATTCATTTTTAATCCCTAATCAAATTTTCTCGGTAGGCCTGACCGGTGCTTCCCAGCTGCTGTCAATCTTTTCTCAAGTCCTGTTCCACGTTAAGATTGATACCGGAATCTTCTTCCTACTCTTTAATATCCCAATTGGGATTATTGGTTGGCGCCTAATTAACGGTAGTTTTACGGTGCTGAGTTTCTTAAACTCAGTCTGTGTTTCCATCCTGCTGATTCTGGTACCGGCCCATCCCTTCACAACCCAGCCACTCCTAGCCTCGCTTTTTGGCGGGCTACTGGTCGGGGCTTCGATTGGCCTGGCCATGCGTTATGGTTTCTCGACTGGTGGTATGGATATCATTGCCATGATCGTTCAGAAACGGACGGGCCGTTCGATTGGGGCCTTCATGAACGTGGTTAACTTCATTATCGTCATGATTGCTGGTTCCTTCATTGGTTGGCAAAACGCGCTCTGGACCTTGATTGGCATCTATGCGACCGGTCGAGTGGTTGACACCCTCTATACTGGTTACCAAAAGGTAACTGCCCTGATTGTGACCACCAAGGGTGATGAAGTGGTCGATGCCCTGCACCACGACTTAATCCGCGGCATTACCATTCTGTCTTCTCGCGGGGCATATACCAAGCGGGACTCGACGACCTTGATGATGGTGCTGTCCCGTTATGAGCTCTTTGAGATGCAAGAAGCGGTCCGCGAGGTTGACCCGAAGGCCTTCATTAACTTCCTCAGTACGGTTAGTGTGGCCGGTGAATTCCTGGATTCAGACCGTCAGTTACAAATGAGGAAGTCAATGTCACCGCAGCGTGGTACGATTGAGGCACAGATTGCTGCCGAACAGCGGCTAGAAGACCAGCTGCAAAACCTGGATAACCAGTCTGGCAGTGATCAAAGTGGTAAGTCACAGTCGTAAGACCAAGAGAAAGTAGGAAGCTTATGCCCATTGTACAGATTGAGTTATTAGAAGGCCGCAGCCACGACCAGCTGGCTAAGTTAGTACAGGACGTTACCGACGTGATTGTTGAAGATACCGGGGCATCCCGTTCAGCCGTTCACGTAATTTTGCGCGAAATGAGTAAGGACCACTACGCCGTTGGTGGTACTTTAAAAAGTGATCAGTAAGTAAAAAAGCAGCCTTTTTGGCTGCTTTTTTGCTGGCCCTTACCGTGCTTGATTTTTCTAATAAAAGGCTGTAGAGTATTAGCAATAACTAAGTTAGTGATTTGCAGATATATCGCTGGAAAACGGCCAGCAGTTTCTACCACGCCCCAAAAGTCGTGACTATCCGCAAGTGCGTTTTTATTGTTCTCTCAATAAAAAAAGCATTTGTCGGATCTGTATTCCTGCAAGTGCTTTTTATTGTTTTTTAGCCGGTGAACTAACAGATGGAAGGAGAGGACATGTCAAAATTTAGCATCAAGAACAAGTTCGTGCCCATGGGATTAACCTTTGAGGATGTCGATGTCGTAAAGGGGGGACCTGCGAAGGTCAAAGCCAGTGACGTGGACTTGTCGGTTTCGCTGACACCTAGTCTGTCTTTGAAGATTCCATTGCTGTCAGCGGCCATGGATACGGTTACTGATGCTAATTTTGCCACGGCCTTAGCCCAGTTTGGTGGCCTAGGGGTCATCCACAAGAACATGACCATCGATGAGCAGGCCCAAGAAGTTGCCAAGGTTAAGGCAATTACCCCAGACACGGCTAAGTATCCGCAGGCTGCCGTTGACCAAAACGGCCACCTGCTGGTTGCCGGTGCGGTCGGGGTGACTAACGATACGGTTAAGCGGGTTAGTGCCATGGTTGCAACTGGCGTCGATGCCATTGTCTTGGATTCGGCCCATGGTCATTCTGAGGGTGTGCTGCGCAAGGTTAGCGAGGTCCGGGAAGCCTTTCCCGATTTGAACATCATTGCCGGCAACATTGCTACTCGGGCTGGAGCAGCGGCCCTTTACGATGCGGGTGCTGACGTGGTGAAGGTCGGCATTGGCCCTGGTTCAATTTGCACGACTCGGGTCGTGGCCGGCATTGGGGTTCCTCAGTTATCAGCTATCCGGGATGCAGCCCAAGAGGCCAAGGCTCGCGGCAAGAAGATTATCGCCGACGGTGGCGCTAAGACTGCTGAAGACATTTTAAAGGCGATTGCCATGGGTGGTAACGCCGTCATGCTCGGTTCAATGTTCTCTGGTACTGCTGAGACTCCTGGCGAGGTCTTCAGCGAAAATGGCCACAAGTACAAGGTTTACCGTGGTATGGGTTCAATCGCTGCCATGGAAAATGGTTCCAAGGACCGTTACTTCCAGGGTGAAGTCAATGAGTCCAAGAAGATGGTGCCAGAAGGCATCGAGGCCCGGGTAGCCTACAAGGGGACCCTGGCTGACATCTTGACTGACATTATCAGTCACTTAAAGGAGAACATGGCAGCCCTGGGTGCCCAGGATATTGATGAAGTTATCCGCTTAAACGATGTGAAGCGCTCAACTAAAGCCTTTGACTATCAGGCTTCAATCTAAGTAGTAAAACAGTATCCACGGAGAAAATAATGACTGATAATAAAGATTTCCACGGCTTGGGCTACGATCAAACCCTGTTGGTACCAGCCGAGTCGAACGTTTTGCCCCACATGGTATCCCTGGCAACGACCTTGGCTGGTTTTAAGCTAAACATCCCGCTCCTGTCAAATGCCTTAGACCTGAGTGATGATGATTATGCCCTGCCAACGGCTTTAAATGGTGGTTTGGGTATTATCGCTAGTGAGCGCAATTTGGACGAGCAGGTTGGCAAGGTGAAGGCGATTAAGGACCATCAGGTGGACTTTGACACCTACCCCCAAGCCCTGGTGAACGAGCAAAAGCAGTTAAAGATTGGTGCTGAAGCCTGGTTAGTGGCCGATGCCCAGGAACGGATTGACCACCTAGTTGAAGCCGGTGCCGATGCCATTCTGTTGTACCTAGATACTGATTTAGGTGCTGACCAGCTCCAGGAAATTACGACTATTACTAAGCAGCACCCTGACACCTTGGTTTTGGTTGGTTTGGTTGAGGACCCTGAAGTTGCCCGTAAGCTCTACCAGGCTGGCGTGGACGGGGTCTTGGCTGGCCGGTCAATCAATTCAGCCCTGCCAAATGACAGTCACTATCCTTTCTTAACGGTGACGATGCAGGTTGCTGAAGTGGCTGCTGATTTTGACGGCAAGGCCGTCGTAGCAGCTGGTGGGATTCACTACTCCGGCGATGTGGTCAAGGCTTTAGCTGGCGGTGCTGATGCCGTCATGATTACCGATTACCTCGCTGGCGATGAAAGCGCCGATGATGCCATCTTCCAAATTGATGGTGGCCTCCGGGCCGGTATGGGTTACACTGGCTCGGCTACGGTCGCTGATTTGAAGGCCAAGGCCCAGTTTGTCCAGATTACGGACAACGGCCTGCGCGAGTCACACCCCCACGATGTTGAAATTACTAAACAGGCCCCTAACTACGTAGAGCAGGAGAGGGATTAATGGCAAATACGGTTGATAAAGTGCTGGTCCTGGATTATGGGAGTCAGTACAACCAATTAATTACCCGTCGTATTCGTGAAATGGGTGTCTTTTCAGAATTAAAGTCTAACAAGATGACCATCGACGAAATCAAGGCCTACCAACCAAAGGCCATCATTTTGTCGGGGGGACCCAAGTCAGTTTATGACGATGATGCCTTTGGTATTGATCCCGAGGTTTTCAAACTAGGTATTCCAGTCCTTGGCGTTTGTTACGGTATGCAGTTAATGGCCCAGGGACTTGGCGGACAGGTTGCTGCTAACGCCGGTAACGGTGAGTTTGGTCAAACCGTGATTACTAAGGTTGATGGTGGTAGCCGCTTGCTGGCTGATACGCCTGACCAGCAGGTGGTCCTAATGAGCCACGCCGATAACGTGACGGTTTTGCCAGATGGCTTTGAAGTGGCCGCCGGTTCTGAAAAAACACCGATTGCCGTAATCGCTAATGACAAGGCTGGGCTTTATGGGGTGCAGTTTCACGCCGAAACAACCTTGTCTGAGCACGGTAAGCAGATTCTAAAGAATTTCGTGATTAATATTGCTGGTGCCCAGGCCAACTGGAGCATGGACGGCTTTATTGACGAACAAATTCAAAAGATCCGTGACACGGTGGGGGACCGTAAGGTGCTCTTAGGTCTCTCCGGTGGGGTTGATTCTTCGGTCGTTGGCGTGCTCTTGCACCGGGCGATTGGGGACCAGTTGGTTTCCATCTTCGTTGACCACGGTCTTCTGCGTAAAAACGAAGCCCAGCAGGTCATGGACATGTTGGGTGGTAAGTTTGGCTTGAACATTATCAAGGTCGATGCTCAGGAACGGTTCCTCAGCAAGTTGGCCGGTGTAACCGACCCTGAGCAAAAGCGTAAAATCATTGGAAACGAGTTTATCCAGGTGTTCAATGATGAAGCCACTAAGCTCAATGGGATTGATTTCCTGGCCCAGGGAACCCTGTACACCGATGTGATTGAGTCTGGTACCGATACGGCCCAAACGATTAAGTCCCACCACAACGTTGGTGGCTTGCCTGAAGACATGCACTTCCAGCTGATTGAGCCGCTTAATAAGCTCTTCAAGGACGAGGTCCGTGAGATGGGGGAGAAGTTGGGCATGCCCCATGAGATGGTTTGGCGGCAACCTTTCCCTGGCCCTGGTTTAGGTATCCGGATTATGGGTGCCGTTACCGAGGACAAGCTCAAGATTGTCCGGGATTCCGACTGGATTCTACGGGACGAAGTGGCCAAGGCCGGTCTAGAAGACCAGGTTTGGCAGTACTTCACCGTTTTGACCAATGTCCGTTCGGTCGGTGTGATGGGGGACTTTCGGACCTACGATTACACCGTTGCTGTCCGGGCCATCACCTCGGTCGATGGGATGACGGCCGACTTTGCTCGTCTACCTTGGGATCTCTTACAACGGGTTTCATCCCGAATTGTTAATGAGGTCGACCACGTTAACCGCGTAGTCTATGACATTACCTCTAAGCCACCGGCAACTGTCGAGTGGGAATGAAAAAAACCGCCCAATCAGGGCGGTTTTTTAGTTATCATTTTGTTCCCTTTCAAGAACAATGTTAGCGTTCTGAATTAATGTTGTGAATTGAAGTAGAGCTTCTACCTGACTATCGGTTAGGCCGTCAGCTTTGAAGTGCAAATTGTCTGACATACCTAGGAGGTAATCAGCCGAAGTTTCCATCATTTCACAGAGTTTTACGAATGTTTCCAGTGATGGATAAGACAGTCCCTGCTCATAGGCGGAGACTGTTCTTTTACTAAGATTTAATTTTTGAGCTAGTTGAAGTTGTGTTAAATTTTTCGCTTTACGGACGATTTTTAGTCTTTCACTGAAGATATCTGTAATCATGGAATCCTCCAAGAGTTAGACTATCAGGGGTGTATACCTAAAATAATAGTATTATGTACTAATTAAATTGATATTTATGTCTTTTACTGATACGATTGACTTATAAAAGTATGAGAAATTACTTATTGGGAGAGAGATATGAATAATGTAACGGTCCCGGGTATGTGGAATCTGACCGAATTTACCAACTTACCAAGTTTTAATAATTGGAGAATTGGTCAAGAAGCTGCCCATGATTATCATCGAGCAGTTAAATCTTCTAAACCTAAAATAACCGCATATAAATGGATTAAATGGGTTGCGATTTTTGTATCAGCTATTGGTTTCTTGGATTCTCCAGATGGCCTAATGAATCTTGTAATTGGTATTGTTTTCGGTGCCTTAGCGTTTGCTTTACGAAAGAATGGACCGGTTGTCGGAAAGTTAAATGACGAAGTGAACCAGGCTAACATGCGATATAACGATGCGGTAGCGCGACATAAAAATATGTTCATTGATAGTGTTGTCAATACGTTCATATCAGGTAACTGGCGTGATATTCAGTTTGGGGATATTTGCCTCATTTATAGCGGATCCGAAGTGGTCTACTTTGACATGTCTCAAAATCTTTTGCTCGCCTACCGAAAGGAAAACATTAAAGAAGTTATCCGTGAACGAGTTCATTTAGGTTCTTCAACCACTGGAACCTCTTCTTCTGTCGGTGGAGGGACTTTGATTGGTAACACTCGAGTGGGAGTTGGTGGTGCCCAGACTACTACTACATCTAATACAGTGGAGCAGTATGAGTGGCATTTTGAAATTTTAACTGATTTTGTTCCATACCCAAAAATCTCACTCATTTTTGATGATTCGCAAGAAGTTGAAGATTTTCTCGGCACTGCTTATGCAGTCTTGAAACCATAAATGAGGTGACTAAATTGGAAACTATTACTACATTGGGGCGCAAAAAGATAGCGATTATTGCCAGCATTGCAATTGTGATTGTGGTTGGCGTTGCGTACTATATTCATCAACAAAATACACATTTAAGTGGGAAGTACACAGCAACGTTCAACATGCTAATAGCAGAAGGTAAAGACACTCTGGAATTTAATGGCGATAAAGTGAAGGAATTTGACGAAAGTGGAGAACTAACGAATACGGGGACCTATAAGATTACTAATAATCAGATTGAGGTGACTATTAATAATTACAAAATGACAGGCAACCTTTCTGATGATCGCAAAACTATTACTGTCACTCACATGGATAACTCATTAGGTTTGGGTGAGGGTGCCAAGTATATTAAGAACACGTGATGATTAATGTTACAGTCGAAGGGGAAGACATATGACAAGAAAAAGAACAATATTTGGTGTGCTTTTGCTCCTGTTATTAGCCTTAATTGGTATCTTTTTCTTACTGGGTTCACATTCGAATTCTAGTGAGAACGCCACTGAAACTGCAAGGCAGGGATTTTATAAACAATATAGTGGCAAGCAGAAGCAGCAGGTACAGGATGCTGATAGGGCAGTTGCTCATGCCGCCAACGTAAGGGATGAAGGCAAGTCAACCGCGTCTGCGGTTAAAGAAACCAATGAAAAAATCGATGCCATTAGTGGCGAAGGGCAATCGGTTCAACAATTAAGGACTACTTATCACAGCATTGTTGATGTTGTTGATAACCCTACCATCGGGAACTTGAAGAGTGTGCGGACAAATATCAACGGTATGCACGCTGGAAAACAGGCTAGTTACTTGGACGAGGCATACAGTAAACCACTAGTATATACAGTAGCCAAGGCTACGGGTAAAAGTTTGTCAACAGTTGAACAGGAAAGTAAGCCCGATTCTAAGCAAACGAATAAAGACAAAGACAATAATCAAAGTCAGAGCAGCCAAAGTAGTCAAAGCAGTAGCATGACCAGCCAGCAAAATAACCAGGTTCAGAATGGTGGTTCCCAGGGAGATGTTGGTCAAAGTACAAGTAATGCTGGCGGCACCTACACACCACCGGTTCAATCAGGCGGCGATTCGTATACAGCGCCTGCCCAATCAGGTGGGGGGACTTATACACCACCATCAAATACGCCACAAATTTCCGCAAAACCATCCGGGGATTATGTTCAAGTTCCTGGAACAAATTCTAATGAAGGAACTACTGGTCGTAGTTATAACAACATGAGCGAAATTCGTTAAGGGTTACCATGCTGCAAACGTTAAAATCCTGAGATTTTAATTCTTCACCGGCAACTGTCGAGTGGGAATAATAAAAATGGTCGAACAACTTGTCCGACCATTTTTATTTTGTTCACTTTGAAACATGTAAATGGCTTGAGACCGCCATTAGTGCATTCTTTGGATTTATGATAAAATGTGGGGTAACTGTTTAAAGTAAGTCACGGAGTCAGTATGGTTAATTATCCAAAAGGAATGCATCAGCAGTCATCAGCGGCTAATGCGGTTTCAGCGGCTAAACTCAGCCAAAGGGGCATGCGTTATGGTCGCCGGGGCATGGGTCTAGAAGATGAAATTAACCTGGCCAATGAGTACTACCTGGCGAACCACCTGGCCGTTATTCATAAAAAACCCACCCCAGTAACCATCGTGGGGGTTGACTACCCAGCCCGTTCTGCGGCTAAAATCACCGAGGCTTACTTCCAAAAGCCATCCACAACTGACTATAACGGGGTTTACCAGGGTCGTTACTTGGACTTTGATGCCAAGGAAACCCGCAATAAAACCTCATTTCCCATGAAGAACTTTCACGCTCACCAAATTGAGCACTTGGCTGCCATTATCGCCCAGGGCGGAATTGGCTTTGTCATTATTAAGTTTAGCGCCTTGTCCGAATCTTACCTGTACGCCGGACCACTCTTAATCCGGCAGTGGCAGGAGATGGATGGGCGACATTCGATTCCCTACCAGCAAATTGCTGAAGCGGGATATCTGATACCGGCTGGGTTAAATCCTAGCCTGGATTATTTGAAAGTGGTTGACCAGTTGATTGCCGATTGGCAGCAGTGGTTGTAGGAGTTTTTTGTCATGTCAAAAAAGGATCAAGAAAAGCGCCCCAAGGCGGGTGATGCCAAGGCCCCTAAAAGTATTTTTGGGTTTACCTTGCCACAACACTGGTTCCGGCGCCTGATTAAGTGGCTCGGTCTTTTTGCCGTAGCCATCTTTATCTGTGCTTCGGCCCTGATTACTTATTACATTGCGACCGCTCCTAAAATTACTGAGTCTAATTTAGCGGCTGAGAATGCGACCCGGATTTACGATAAGAACGGGGACATTGTCTGGTCAATGGCTACGCAAAACCGGGACTACGCCAGTGACAGTGATATTCCGGCTTCCCTGAAGCAGGCCGTGGTTTCGATTGAAGACCGCCGTTTTTACAAGCACCACGGCGTTGACCCCATTCGGATTTTTGGAGCCTTTGTCAGCAATCTGAAGGGTTCTTCCCTGGGCATGCAGGGTGGCTCAACCCTGACCCAGCAGTTGATTAAGCTATCAGTCTTTAGTACTTCTAGTGCCGATCAAAACCTGAAGCGTAAGACCCAGGAAATTTGGTTGGCTACCCAGGTCGAAAACCATTATTCCAAGAACCAGATTCTAGACTTCTATATCAACAAGGTCTACATGGGTCATGGTATTTACGGTATGAAGACGGCGGCCGAGTACTACTACAATAAGCCGCTCAAGGACCTGGATTTGGCCCAGTTGGCCCTCTTAGCTGGCATCCCACAGTCTCCAAACAACTATGATCCATACTTGAAGGACAACAGTGCCGCTAAGAACCGACGAGACTTGGTCTTAGAGGCGATGGCTAAGTACGGTGCGATTTCTGATAAGCAGGCCGATGATGCCAAGCAGGAATCAGTATCGGAAGGCCTGCAAGACATTAGCGGCAAGGCGGCTGCTACTGATGAGCAGCGCAAGATTGTCGATGGCTATGTAACTTCGGCCCTCTCAGAGGCTAAGGACATGGGTTATGACACGAGCCGGGCTGGTTTGAAAATTTACACTAACCTCGACATGCGTCTGCAAAAGAAGCTTTATAACACCGCCAACGGTGATGGGGGCGTTGATTTCCCAAGCAAGAGCTTGCAGATGGGCGCAACCATGACTGACCCCGATACTGGTCAGGTGGTTGCCCAACTCGGTGGCCGTAACTTGGATAGTACCTTTGGTATCAACCGGGCGACCCAGGAGGTCCGTTCGGGTGGCTCCTCGGTTAAGCCGTTGGTGGACTACGGTCCTGCCATTGAGTACTTGAACTGGCCAACCTATCGGACGGTCGAAGATAAGAAGTACCGTTATCCAGGAACTGACATCTCGGTTTATGACTGGGACCACCAGTTCATGGGGGATATGACCATGCGTTCGGCGATGGTCTTGTCCCGTAATATTCCGGCGATTAAAACCTTGGAAGCCGTTGGTCCAACCCGGTCAACTAACTTCTTGAAGAAACTGGGTATCACCCCGGCAACCACTCCAGAGGGATCAGCTGCCCTGGGTATCTCAATTTCAACTGAGCAAGAAGCGGGGGCCTTTGGCGCCATTGCCAACGGTGGTACCTACTACCGGCCATCTTACGTGAATAAAATTGTGACGGCCGATGGTACTGTTCGTAAAAATAAGGTAACCGGTAAGCGGGCAATGAAGGAAAGTACTGCCTTCATGCTGACCGATATGATGAAGGGTGTTCTTGGTTATATGGGAACCGCCTCGGATGCGGCCATCGATGGCCTGCACCAGGCTGGTAAGTCTGGACTGGTGGCCTATGATGAACGGGCCGGCATGCCTGACAAGGCTGTGTCGGATTCCTGGTTTACGGGTTATACCCGGTCCTATGTACTCTCGGTTTGGATGGGTTATGACCAGCCCAACCAGCCTGGCCACTACATTGACTGGGACGACCAGGACCTGCCAGCTAAGTACTATAAGCAGATTATGAGCTATGCCATGGAAGATAAGAAGAATGCCGACTGGCATGCACCTAGTTCGGTTACTTCCCTGGTCCGCAATAACATCACCGAGTACGAAATCAAGGGGGCCAATTGGAGTAACGGCGGCCTGCCTTCGGTTTATTCGATTAATGGTACCGGTGCTAACGCCGGTGAAGAAGAGAGTAGCAGTAGCAGCAGCGAATATGCTTCTAGCACCAGTCAGACCAGCCAGTACAGCCAAAGCCAGCCAAGCACTACCAGTAGTAGTGAACCGGCTTACAGCTCTTCTAGTGATGCCGGTAATGCACCAGCTGCTAGCAGCAGTCAGGCGCCGGCTAGTTCCTCGAGTGCCAATTCTTCCTTTGTCTTACCGAGCCGGCGGACGAATTAGCCAATGAGGTCAGGGGAGTGGTATGTCTAGATTATGGGTGAGCGGCTATCGCAGCTATGAACTCAGCGTTTTTTCCAACCAGGATCCCAAGCTTAAAGTCATCCGTTACGCCCTGGAGCGCATTTTAAGGGATTACTTTGAAAACGGGGTTGACTGGGTTATTACCGGTGGCCAGCCCGGCATTGAGCAGTGGGTGGTCAAGGCGGTGAAAGATCTCCAGGCTGACTATCCGGAGGTTAAGGTGGCCATGCTGCTGCCCTTTGAAGAATTTGGTAGCCAGTGGAAGCCGGAACGCCAGCAGCAGTTGGCAGCCTTAAAGTCCCAGGCCGACTTTGTGACGGCCGTTTACCGTGGTGGTTATCAAAATGGAGGCCAGCTGGCTCAGTACCAGCGTTTTATCATGGATAATACCGATTTGGCCCACCTGGTTTATGACCGGGAATATCCTGGTAAAACCAAGTTTGAGTTAGAAGGCATCGAGCGTTATCAAAGGCAGGCGCCTTATCCACTAGCCCTGACCGGTATGGATGACTTGCAGGAATACGCCAATGACTACCAAGAGAGCCAGCAGCCCTGGTAATTGCCATTACTGGGTTGAACTGGTATGATTAAGTGAACAATAAGGTAAGAGGTACAATTTGTGGTTCAAGTAAAATATACGCAAAAAGATATTTACGAGCGCGTCTTCAAGCAGAAGCGGATGGGCGTTGGTTACGATCCCCAAGACGTTGATGATTTCTTGGATGACATCATTAACGATTACGGTATTTTTAACGAACGGATCGAGGAACTTCAAACCGAAGTTGGTCGGTTGCAAACCGCTCTTAAGCAGGCCCAAGCTGAACTGGCTAACCGTGGGCAATCTGGTAAGGCGCCAGCCCAGCCCAAGGAAGAAGCGATTGTGGCCACCAAGGCCAATTCCCAGCCGACTAGTGCTGCCAGTGAGCAACCTGCTCACCAAGCTGCCCATCAGGAACCTGAATCAGCTGCTGCTGCGCCAGTCAAGGAAGCCACTAACCTGGACTTGATTAAGCGGGTGGCTAACTTGGAGCGGGCGGTCTTTGGCCACGAGCGTTCTTAATCACTAATTTAATTTGTAAATGCTGAGTAATCGCGCATAGGTTATCCTATGTGAGGAAGGTCCATGCTCGCACATTCTGAGATGATTGTAGTGTTTGTGCTGGGATAAAAAATAAACCCAGGAGTAGCTTTCTGGCTACTACGGCGGCTGAATATGCTAAGGGCTCTGCCTACGCATTAATAGGTCTGAAAGTGCCATAGAAACGTATCTGTTGGCGAAAGTCAGCAGCTGAGACGAGGTAAACCCCACAAGCGGGCAACCCAAACTTTGGTAGGGGCGGCTGGCCTAGCAAAATGAAGCGATGGTCGGTATGGCTCAGTGATGAGCTTAGATAGATGATTACTGAAGGTACAAAATCCCTAATTTGTACTTGAACAAAACATGGCCTACAGGCATTTACAAAGGGAGATCCGCGTTAAGCGGATTTTTTTGTGGCCATTTTTCCACTAAGACCACCAACCAGGTTATAGATGACAGGAGCTAGGATTGGCGCTATAATGCTATTATTATAGTATTTTTGAGAATAGACTAAGGGAAAGCTATGCAAAAGAAAAAGTTTACGCGGTGGATGAGTGGTCTACTGGCAGCCTTGATTGTTTTAACGACAGCCCTGCCAGCCGCCCTCAGCACTTCAACGGCCAGTGCGGCTGACACTGATCCAGCCCTCACTAAGATTCAAAAGAAGGGGGAGCTGGTTGTCGGTTTGTCAGCCGACTATGCTCCTTACGAATTTCACATGCGCGATGGCAACCAGGACAAGATTGTCGGCTTTGATATTTCCCTAGCCCAAGCAATTGCGGATAAGTTGGGGGTTAAGCTGGTCATCAAGGACATGGGCTTTGACGCCCTCCTGGGGGCCATGAAGACTGGTAAGATTGATATCATCATCTCTGGGATGTCAGCTACGCCAGAGCGTGAACAGGAGGTTGATTTCTCAAACGTCTACCTCAAGGCTCCTCAGGCCATGCTGATTTTGCGTAAGAATAGCGATAAGTACACCACCAACCTGAATACCTTCTCTGGTAAGAAGATTGGGGCCCAGACCCAGACGGTCCAAGAAACCATCGCTAAGGGCATTCCTGGTGCCCAGGTGGTCAGCTTGCAGAAGTTCCCAAACTTGATTTCACAGCTGACCCAGGGGGTTATTAGCGGGATTGTGGCCGAAGAGCCAATCGCAAACGCCTACGTTCAGCAAAACCACGCCTTTAAGGTTATCTATCCCAACTACGGTCAGGACCAAACTGGTCAAACTGCAGTCGCTATGCCTAAGGATTCACCGGTCCTAAAGGCTAAGATTAACCAAGTCGTTGATAAGGTGACGACTGATGGCCAGTTTAAGCAGTGGGAAAAGAAGGCCAACGAGCAAATGTTTGCCGACCAAAACCAGGGCTTCTGGCAGAAGTACGGCCACTACTTTATTACTGGAACTGAGGTTACGCTGGCCTTAGCCGTGGTTGGGGTCCTGATTGGAGTAACCTTAGGTACGTTGCTCGCCCTGATGAAGCTATCAGCGGTTTGGGTGATTAAGGCCCTTGGTAATATCTACGTCGAATACGTGCGCGGTACGCCTTTGCTAGTCCAGGCCTTCATGGTCTTCTTCGGCGCTCAGATTCTGGGCTTAGACCTGTCAGCCTTTGTTTCCGGTGCCCTGGCCATGGGCTTGAACTCCGCTGCCTATGTTGCTGAGATTATCCGATCTGGGATTGAGTCAGTGGACAAGGGCCAGATGGAAGCCGCCCGCTCCCTTGGCTTTAGCCGGAACAAGGCCATGCGCTTGGTTATCCTACCCCAGGCGGTGCGTAACATTCTGCCGGCTCTTGGTAACGAGTTTGTTTCGGTTATTAAGGAAGGTTCAGTTGTCTCCGTTATCGGGGTTGGTGAACTGATGTATGAGACCGGGGTTGTGCAAGGTGCCTCCTTTAGGCCATTCCTGCCCCTGGTCATTGCCTCTTTGATTTACTTCGTTTTGACCTTTACTATCAGCCGGGCCCTGGGCTTTGCCGAGCGGCGCATGACTCGATAAGGGCAATAAAAAAAAGACCCGTACGGGTCTTTTTTTATGGCTTAATTTTCAAAGAGAACGCTAACACCTTCTGGGATATAGAAGTCCTTTTGGACTAGGGTCAGCTCACCATTTTCATGGTTACGGTCGTAGAGGGAAACGTTGTCAGTTTTCTGATTAGCGACAACCAGGAAGTTCTGGCTCGGATCAAGGGCCATGTCCCGGGGGAAGCTACCCTCAGTGCTAACTAGCTGGACCAGTTCAATTTCAGCGCCCAGGTTATGAATCTGGAAAACGCTGACCGAATCGTGGCCGCGGTTAGAAGTGTAGACAAATTTACCATCGTGGGAAATCCGGATAGCGGCGGCACCGTTGTGGCCATTCCAATCATCAGGAATGGTCGAAGCGGTCATCACGTGTTCAAAGGATCCGTCCTCGGTGTTGTACTTGAGCACGCTGAGCAGACTGGAAAGCTCACCCAGCAGGTAGGCATATTGACCATCAGGGGAGAAGCAGATGTGACGGGGACCAAAACCAGCTTCGGCTTGGTAACGAGCTACTTCAGTCAACTTGCCTTCTTCTGAAACATCGAAGGTAATGACCTGGTCACTACCTAGGTCAACAGCGACCATCCGCTGGTCAGGGGCGAGGTCAGCGTAGTGAATGTGGGCCGAACCTTGCTCAGGACGGGGACCAGAACCGTGATTGTACCAACGGTCAGCCAGGCGTAACTTACCATCCTCAATAATTTTATAGACCTCAATCATCCCGCGGTGATAGTAGCCAGCAAAAACCAGTTGCCGGTTTTCATCAACGCCGAGGTAGGCGGGGGCAGTTCCTTCAGTTAACTGGGCATCCAATTCGACCATTGGCCGCTCATTGTTGTCCATGGCAACCACACCGCTGTGGCCGTGCCGGTTTTCAACGGCATAAACCACGTTGGCCGCCGATAGGGCCAGGTAGGTTGGATTCGTGAGAGTAGCCACGAGTTCAGGGTTAGACAGTTCTTGGGTTGTGGTATCCAGCTCGGCCTCGTAAACCCCTTTAGAGTCTTGCTTAGTATAGGTACCAAATAAAATCTTATGTAGTGCCATTAGAAAATAAAATACTCCTTTTGTGAATACTATCGTAATTCAGTATACCATAAAATCGCGGTCACTCTGAGGGCGGTAATCGTCAAAATCTATGGTAAAATGTAAGGCACATTACCGTATGATAGGGAAGTAGGGAGGATAGGAAAGTGCAAAAAGAACCACGCAGCTGGTACAACCGCTGGTTTGGCAGTCAAAATTTAATTAAACGCCTGGTAACGGTCTTACTGGTACTGCTGATTATCTTGTTAATGTGGCAGGTCCGTTTTATTTTGACGCCGATTTTTGCCATCTTTTCGGCAGTTGGTGCGCCAATTATTATTGCTGGGGTGCTGTACTATCTTTTGCACCCCCTAGTTAAGTTCCTGGTGGAGAAGATTCGCCTACCACGCCGCCTATCAATCGGCTTAGTCATGGTTGTCTTACTGGTGATTATTGTCAGCATCCTGGCGGTGGTCTTCCACGTGATGCGGGACCAGACGGTCGCCTTTATTCACAACTGGCCAACCTACTGGACGCGGACGCAGAACTTTATTAATACCACCCTGACTAACAGTGACTATCACAATGTTCGAAGCTTTTTGAACCAAACCAACTCGAACCTTAACGACACGGTCCTAGACTGGGGTAAGAAGTACATCAGCACTGGTTTAGCCGGCATTACCAACATTGCCTCTCAAATCACAAGCATTGGCGTTATTCTGGTTTCAACGCCCTTTATCCTGTACTACATGCTCTTAGACGGACATAAGTTTTCTGGTTTTATTGCCGACAAGCTGCCTACCCAGTTAGGTGGTTCGGTTAAGAACTTACTGACGGAAATCAGCCAGCAGATTGCCCGTTATATCCGGGGCCAACTGGGTGTTGGGCTGGCCGTGATTATCATGTTCTCGATTGGCTACACCATCATTGGCATGCCTTACGGGATTTTGCTGGCCATTATGGCCGGTCTCTTTAACATGATTCCTTATGTTGGATCGATTTTGGCCCAGGTGCCGGTCTTTGCGGTTGCCCTGGTGACAGGGGGACCTAAGCTCCTGCTCCTAGCAGTGGTGGTCTTGGTCTTTGAGCAACCAATTGAAGCCCACGTGATTGCCCCTAAGATTCTGGGGGATGCGTTGTCGATTCATCCGGTGACTGTGATTGTGGTCTTACTGACCGGCGGCCACGTCTTTGGGGTCTTAGGCATTATCTTAGCCGTGCCAACCTATGCGGTGCTGAAGGTAATTGTGACCCATCTTTACCGTTGGTGGCGGCAGAACTCAGTCCTATTTGATGACATCCCTGAAGTCGGGACCGAGGAAGAGCATGACTAATCACATCGTTTTATTTGAACCCTTAATGCCGGCTAACACTGGTAACATTGCCCGGACCACGGCGGCGACCGACGCGGTCTTGCACTTAATTGAACCACTGGGTTTTGAACTCGATGATAAGCACGTGAAGCGGGCGGGCTTGGATTACTGGGACCATGTTCAGTTGGTCAGCCATCCCGATTTACCCAGTTTTTTGGAAACTTTAAAGCCGACTGATCAGCTCTACCTGGTTTCCAAGTTTGCCAACCAGGACTATACCCAACCGGATTATCAGGCCGCAGGGGACCAATACTTCCTCTTTGGTAAGGAAACGACTGGTTTGCCCGAAGTATTTATGCGTCAGAATCCAGAAAAGGCCATCCGCATTCCCCAAGATGACCAGCAGGTGCGGTCCTTGAACCTATCGAATACGGTGGCCATTGTCCTTTATGAGGCTCTGCGTCAGCAAGGCTTTGCTGGCCTGGAAACGACCCATCATTACCAGCAGGACAAGTTAAAATAACAATTGACAATCGAAAGGGCCCTTGCTAAAATAGTGACTGTTGTTTTAAGTAAAGCAACACTGACCACGGCCCGTTGGTCAAGTGGCTAAGACGCTGCCCTTTCACGGCGGAATCGAGAGTTCGATTCTCTCACGGGCTACTAAAGAGTTGCAACTGCGGTTGTGACTTTTTTTGTGCCATAAAATCCGTCCAGCGTTTGGGCTAGTAGCCTTATGGTATGATAAAAGGGCAAGCAAAGTACCGTTATATTAGCGGTTAATGGAGAATGATTTTGGCAGCACCTAAGCATCAAAAACGATCTAAAAAGACCCCGAAAACTACTTCAGGTTCTAGCACCTGGACGGGTACTTTAACCCTAATTGCTAGTCTTTTGGCTGGCATTTTTGGCGCCTTTAAAATTGGTATCCTCGGGATTTATATTGCTAACTGCCTCCGTCTGTTTTTTGGTGATCTCTACCAGCTGGTTCTGATTCCAGCCTTACTTTATGGACTTTACTACCTTGTGATGAGAAAGCCACTGGCACTGAGCAGGCGGATTTGGAGTGCTATCGCCCTCTTGCTAACGGCCTCTTTCACCCTGTCTTCCTTAGCCTTTTTTACACAGGCCGACTTCCAAGAGCCCGGTTTCTTTAACCAAATTTTTCGGATTATTGGACAGGATTTTACCAACCAAGCGGCCAATACGCCAGTCGGTGGCGGCCTTTTGGGTACCGCCCTCTATGACCTCTTTTTCCACCTGATTACCAATGTTGGCACCTATATCTTAATTGTGGTGCTCTACGCGGCTGGGCTGGTCCTGCTCTTTAAAATTCCGGCCCGCGACTTGGCCCAGAAGGGCGTGCAACGCAGTGTCCAAGGTGCGCGAACTCAGGTTGGTAAGCTCCAAGAGCAGCGCCAATCCCGGCGTAATCGCCAGCCAATCTTAGCACCTAAGGACCATAAGAAAAACGTGATGGACTACGGTGATGACCCCTTGGGCATCCACCAGCATCCAGATGCTACTACTGTTTCAGAGGCAGCAGCGCCGGATGCTAGTCAGGAATTAACCAGTGCAATTTCAGATTCACCGATTGCCGAGCCCGCTGCTGAACCAGAGATTAAGTGGCAGGGACCGGTTGGTAACACTGGCACTAAGACAGCTGAGCAGACAGCTGTTGCCACAGCGCCGGAACCAGAAATGGACTTTTCCAGCGATGATAATCAGGATTACCAGCTGCCAAGTACGGACCTGCTAACCGAGATGGCGCCTACGGACCAAACGGCCGAGTACCAGTCTTTGACGGAAAAGTCACGGCTGGTTCATGACACCCTCCAAAGTTTTGGGGTCGAGGCCGAGGTCACCAGCGTCTCGCTAGGACCCACGGTTACCCAGTATGAACTGCGGCCTGGGCAGGGGGTTAAGGTTAATCGGATTGCCAATTTGGCTGATGACCTGGCCCTGGCTCTAGCGGCCAAGTCGATTCGAATTGAGGCGCCGATTCCTGGAAAGCCTTACGTTGGGATTGAAGTGCCCAATGACACCCAGGCGGTGGTTGGTTTCCGGGATATGATGGAACAAGCACCCAAAGATAATGCCCATCTGTTAAAGGTGCCAATTGGCCGGGATGTGACCGGTAACATTGTCATGGCGGACCTGGCGGCCATGCCCCACCTTTTGATTGCCGGTTCAACTGGTTCTGGAAAGTCAGTCGGCTTAAACAGTATTATTGTTTCCATCCTTTTGAAGGCTAAACCGGATGAAGTCAAGTTGATGATGGTTGACCCAAAGGTGGTCGAATTATCAATGTATAACGGCATCCCACACCTGCTAACGCCAGTGGTTTCGGATCCGCGTAAGGCTTCAAAGTCCCTCCAAAAGCTGGTGGATGAAATGGAACACCGGTACCAGCTGCTAGCCGAAACCGGCAAGCGTAACATCGGTGAGTATAATGCCGCCGTGGATGAACATAACCGCCACTTAAAGGAAAATGACGGTGTGGTCATGCACAAGTTGCCTTATATCGTGGCCATTGTCGATGAGTTCGCCGACTTGATGAGTACGGTTGGAAGCGAGATTGAAGTTTCGATTGCCCGCCTGGGGGCCAAAGCCCGGGCGGCCGGCATTCACATGATTTTGGCTACCCAGCGACCCGACGTAAAGGTGATTAACGGGACCATTAAGAGTAACATTCCTGGTCGGATTGCCTTTCGAACCGCGTCTGGGGTGGATTCGCGGACGATTCTGGATACCAACGGGGCTGAGAAGCTTCTGGGTCGGGGGGATATGATTTTTGCCCCACCTGGTAAACCACACCAGCGGGTACAGGGGGCCTTTATCAGTAACCAGGACGTGACGAACATCGTGGACTTCGTGAAAAACCAGCAGACCGCTGAGTACTCCGAAGCCATGACGGTCACTGATGCTGAAATTGAGCAAGACGAGCATGGTGAGGGTGGTCAAAGTGACGACGAACTCTTCCAAGAAGCCCTGGACTTTGTGATTCAGCAGCAAAAGGCTTCGACATCGCTCCTGCAGCGGCGCTTCCGGATTGGTTATAACCGGGCGGCCCGCTTGATTGATGATTTGGAAGCTGCCGGCTATGTCGGCCCCGCTGATGGCGCGCGGCCACGGCACGTTAACGTTACTGATGGTAGCAGTGGTACCGAATCTTAAATAAATAGAAAAAAGCAGGCTGATGAAAGCCTGCTTTTTTGTATGGATTAATCCTGAATATTAATGAACTGAAAGTGGTCAAAGTCAAACAGTCCCTGGTCGGTGATTTTTAGACTGGGGATGACCGGCAGAGCCATGAAGGACAGGGTTAAGAAGGGGTCAAAGTCCAGGTCGCTGATGGCGCGGTAGGCCTGCAAGAGCTGCTGGTGCTGGGTAACCACGGTTTCATAGGTTTGGGTGCTCATTAGGCCACCAATTGTGAGGGGTAGGGCGGTAATCTGACCCTGGTTGACTAGGACCTGGCCACCGCCAATTTCCTTGAGATAGTTGGCTGCCATCAGCATGTCCTGGTCATTAACACCGGCCACAATGAGGTTGTGGGAGTCATGGGCGATGGTTGAGGCAATCGCACCAGCCCGCATTTTCAGCCCTGCAATCACGCCTATGCCATGGCCTAGGTTGTGGTAGCGTTCGGCAACTAGGATTTTGGCGTAGTTAGCGTCTGGCACAAAGTTGCCATCAACGGTTTTTAACTGAACTTGCTGATGGCGGGTGGTGATGTGGCTGGGCATGATTTCAATTATGTGGCTCTTTTGGTCAGTTTTTAAGGGAAGATTGAAATCGGCTAAATTGAGTTCAAAGTTAATTGGTGGGTTCTCAAAGGCTGGCCCCGGCTGGCTTTGAAAAGAAACGGCCTGGCCGGCCACCCACACTTGCTGAACTTGGGCCTGATTTAAGTCGTCCAAGAAGACAAAATCGGCCTGGTAGCCCGGCGCCAGGGCCCCGACCTGATCTAGGTGATGGGCCTGGGCCGCATTAAAACTGGCCAAGGTATAGGCCTGGGCAGCTGGAACACCCGCTTTGATTGCTAAGGCAACATTATAGTTAATGCTACCTTCGTGAAGGAGGTCAGAAGCAGTCTTATCGTCAGTAGCAAAACTCAGGCGACCCTGGTTAGCAGCATTCAGGGCTGGGAGGAGGTTGATTTCGTCGCGTTCAACCGTACCTTCCCGAATAAAGACCCGCAAACCAGCGTGGATACGGTCTTTAGCCTCAGCGGCCGAACTAGCTTCGTGGTCGGTTTCAATCTGGTAGTTGCGGTAGGTTGCTAATCCTTTTTTATCCAGGCCCGCTAGGTGGCCGTCGACGTGTTTACCAGCTGCTTGAGCGTCCTTGATCTTTTGGACCAGGTCGCTGTTAGGATTTTGGAGGGCCGGATAGTCCATCACTTCCGCCAGGCCGGCTACATTTGGATTTTGGTAAAGGGGCTGCAGGTCCTTGGCTGCCAAACGCGCGCCGGTCCGTTCAAAATCAGTGGCCGGCACTGAAGAGGGGAGCATGTAGTAGATATTAAGTGGTGATTGTTCAGCGGCCTTAAACATATATTCGAGGCCGGCCAATCCCGCAACACTAGCAATTTCGTGGGGGTCGGCAAAGACTGTGGTGACCCCGTTTTTTAATAGGAGACGGCCGAATTCTAAGGGATTAAGCAGGGAACTTTCGATATGGACATGGGCGTCAATTAGACCGGGTACCAGGTATTGTCCCTGGGCATCGATGGTGGTTTGGGCCTGCCAGTCGGGTTCACTTTCCTGGGACACAATCTGACCCTGATCAACCCACAGTTCCCCTAGTTCGAAAACCTGGTTAAAGACATCTAAAATTTGAGCATTTTCAATATGTAAGTCCACGGTTTGCACGCTGTTACCCCCAATATGATTTCCTGTCAGTTTAGCACAGCCAAGGTTTAAAGGGCGGAATGTCTGTCTATACCAATTTAGATTTTCCTGGTTGACTCACCCCTTTTTATACCGTACCATAGGGTCTGCGATAAATTATCTTTATTGAACCAATATTTTTTAGAAAGTAGGATTTTAACGATGTGCGGCATTGTTGGTATTACGGGCGTGGATGATGCGCTCCCATATTTGTTAAGGGGACTAGAAAAGTTAGAGTACCGTGGCTATGATTCAGCCGGGGTTTATGTCAGTGACGGTTTCAACGGTGGCTACCTGGTCAAGGAAAAGGGCCGGGTGAGTGCCCTGGTGAAGAAGGCTGAAGCAGCCCACGTTCATGGCACCGCTGGCATCGCCCACACCCGCTGGGCTACCCATGGTGGCGTTTCGGTGGCTAATGCCCACCCCCAGCAGTCAGCTGATGGCCGCTTTTACTTGGTCCACAACGGCGTCATTGAAAACTACCAAGAGTTAAAGGACCGCTACCTAAGTGGGGTAACCTTCCACTCCCAGACTGATACGGAAGTTGCCGTGCAGTTGGTTGATAAGTTTGCCAAGGAAGACGGCCTCTCAGCCTTTGACGCCTTCCGCAAGATGATTTCTCTTCTGGATGGTAATTCGGCTTATGGTTTCTTGCTGATGGACCGGGAAAATCCTGACACCCTGCTGGCGGCTAAGAAGAAGAGTCCTTTGCTGATTGGCGTTTCTGACCATGGCAACGTGGTGACCTCGGATGCCGCAGCCATGCTGGACGTCACCCAGGACTTTATTGAGTTACACGATGGTGATGTGGCCGTGGTTAAGCCTAAGCAGGTGGAAATCTTTGATGCTCAGGGTCAGTCGGTTGAGCGCGAACCCTTCCACTTAGACATTGATCCAACTGAAACCGATAAGGGCGCTTACCCATACTACATGCTTAAGGAAATTGATGAGCAGGCAGTCGTGGCCCGTAAGATTTCCCAGTATTATTTCGACGATGATGGTCGGGTACAAAACATTTCTTGCGCTATTTTGGATGCCATTAAGGCGGCCGACCGGATTTACATCGTGGCCGCTGGGACTTCTTTCCACGCTGGTCTGGTTGGGCAACGTTACTTTGAAAAGTGGGCTAAGATTCCAACCGAGGTTCATGTTTCCTCAGAATTTGCCTATGACCAGCCCATGTTAAGTGAACACCCATTCTTTATCTTCCTGAGTCAGTCTGGTGAAACGGCCGATTCTCGAGAGGTGCTCGATAACATTAAGCGGCAAGGTTATCCGACGCTGACGATTGCCAACGTAGTGAATTCAACCCTGACCCGGGAGGCCGATTTCGCCCTGCCATTGCTGGCTGGTCCTGAAATCGCGGTGGCTTCAACCAAGGCCTACACGGCCCAGGTAATTGTCCAGGCAATTTTGGCTTATTCCTTTGCTGATACGGACTTCAACTTGAAGCAGGAGTTGGCCAAGGTAGCTGTTGAGGTTTCAGCCATCACCGATGAGAAGGAAACCTTCAAGGAGATTGCCGACACGGTCTTGCATAACCAGCGTTCGGCCTTCTACATTGGCCGGGGACTGGATGCTGCCGTGGCCTTAGAAGCCGCCCTGAAGCTAAAGGAAATTTCCTACGTTCAGACCGAAGGCTTTGCGGCCGGCGAATTAAAGCATGGTACGATTTCCTTGATTGAAGAGGGGACGCCAGTCTTTGCCCTGCTAACCCAGTCCAAAACGGCGGGCCTGCTACGTGGTGAGGTTGCCCAGGTGGCGGCCCGCGGCGCTAACACCGTGATTATTTCTTCTGAAAATTTGGCTCGGCCAGGGGATGCCTACGTCCTGCCAGAGGTCGATGAACTTTTGATGCCACTCTTGGCTGTTATCCCAGCCCAGTTAATTGCATATTATGCCACGCTCGACCGGGGCTTAGACGTTGATCGTCCCCGGAATTTGGCGAAGAGTGTTACCGTTCAGTAGTAAAAAAGCAGTTGGTTAAGCCAACTGCTTTTTTGTGCCCAGGTTTTAATTCTGGTAAAATGTCCATATATATGCTGGCGGAATAAGGGGGAGCAGCGATTGGCTTTTTTTAATAAGCGGGAGAATTCAGGCAAGAATAGTGCCACCCTTAAAATTCCTGACCACTTAGCCATTATCATGGATGGTAATGGTCGCTGGGCTAAAAAACGCCTGTTACCACGATCAGCCGGGCACAAGGCTGGCATGGATAATGTAAAAGCCATCACCCAGGCGGCCAGTGACTTAGGGGTCAAGGTCTTGACCCTTTACGCCTTTTCCACGGAAAATTGGCGCCGACCAGATAACGAGGTCAGTTTCTTGATGAAGCTGCCGGTCATTTTTTTTAATGACTTCGTACCAGACTTAGTGGCGCAAAACGTGCGCGTGACCACGATGGGCGATCTCAGTCAGCTACCGGATGCTACCCAAGCTGCCATTGCTGACGCAGTTGAGAAGACTGCCGACAATACTGGCATGTTTTTGAACTTTGCCATTAACTACGGTGGCCAGGCGGAAATTGTCCAAGCCGCAAAGCAAATCGCCACAGCGATTGTCAAGGGCGAGTTGAGTCCTGCTGATGTAGACCAGGAAACCTTTGAAGCCCACCTGGACACCGCTCCCCTGGGGCAGTGGGCTAGTCCGGATCTAATGATCAGGACTTCTGGTGAACTCCGTCTCAGTAATTTTTTGCCTTATCAAGCTGCCTATTGTGAACTCTATTTTACTGATACCCTCTGGCCTGACTTCGATCAGGCGGCCCTCTTAGTGGCCATCAAAGACTATACTAGCCGTGACCGTCGCTATGGCGGTCTCTAAAAGAAAGTGAGTAAACGGCGATGAAAACTCGTATTATCACCGCGGTGGTGGCCTTAGCAATCTTTATCCCACTACTGATTATTGGCCACTGGCCACTGTTAATCTTGACCCTGATTTTGGGCGTGGTGGCGATGAGCGAAATTTTACGCATGTCGACCCACAGCTTCATGATTTCACCGGAGGCACTGATTTCTTTTGCCGGGGTCATTGCCATTATTTTGCCCCGCGACATTTGGCAAAATTTGCATTTACCTTTTTACGTGAACTCGGCCAATATTTTTTACGCGCTAACCTTTTTGCTCCTGCTGCGAACGATTTATAGTCGCCGGCAGTTTAACTATGATGATGCCGGGATTTTGGTCATTTCGATTGTTTATATTGGAACCGGCTTTCACTACTTTTACGCGGCCGCTGCCCACAGCCTGGCCACGGTGTTCTTTGGTCTCCTGATTGTTTGGATTACTGATTCAGGAGCCTACCTGGTCGGCCGTAAGATTGGTAAAAACAAACTGGCGCCTAAAATCAGTCCTAATAAAACCTGGGAAGGTTCAGTTGGGGGAACTTTGGTTGCCGTCCTAGTGGTGCCAGCCATTTATGCTTTGAACGGTTGGTCTCACTACTCTTACTGGACGTTACTGGTGGTCGCCTTAATCCTGTCTATCGGTGGTCAGTTCGGTGACCTGATTGAATCGGCCTTTAAGCGCTACTTTAAGGTGAAGGATTCAGGAACAATTTTACCTGGTCATGGTGGAATTTTGGACCGTTTCGATTCGATGTTAGTAGTAATGCCCCTAATGTCCATTCTGGGAATGCTATAATAGTAGTAATGAGGGTCTGTAGGGACTGGAAAGGATGTCAGTTATGACCATAACTGCGATAATCGCCTTTATATTTGTTTTCGGCGTCTTGGTCGCTGTTCATGAATTTGGCCACTTCATTGTGGCGAAAAAAACTGGGGTCTTAGTCCGCGAATTTGCGATTGGCATGGGCCCTAAGTTACTGAGTTGGTACCGCAACCACACCGCTTACACGATTCGGATTTTGCCGGTCGGTGGCTACGTACGGATGGCTGGTATGGACGATGATCCCGACTTAGAGGCCGGTCAGCGCCTGCTTTTAAAGTTTAATGATCAAGGCCAGGTCATCCAGATGGATACCCGGGTTGACGAAAATGTTGGTGGCCTGCCTTTCCAGGTTGATCAGTTTGATTTGACCGATGCCCTGACCTTAACTGGCTACCAAAACGATAGCCAGGAGGCTGAAACTTTAAAGGTCAATCATGACGCAACAATTATCGATACTAATGGCGTTGAAACCCAGATTGCACCCCGGGACACCTGGGTCCAGTCTGCTAAAATTCGCAGTCGGATTTTGATTAACTTTGCTGGTCCGCTGATGAATTTTGTCTTGGCCTTTGTCGTTTTCACTTCCTGGGCTTTTATGCAGCCAAGTATTCCCTCTGCTGAGCCAGTAATTGGAACGGTGGCGGCCGGGTCAGCTGCCCAGCAGGCCGGCCTTCAGGTTAATGACCGGGTTAAATCAGTTAACGGCCATACTGTTAAAACTTTTTTCGACTTTTCTGATGATGTTAGTGCTAGCCGCGGTCGTCCGGTTAAAATTGTGGTCAGTCGTCATAACCAAGAAAAGACCTATATCGTCACCCCGGTCGTAAACAAAGCCGGTAATCAGCAGCAAATCGGGGTTACAGGTAAGAACTACACCGACTTTGGTTCACGCCTCGCATATGGGATTAGCGTCACTGGCGGCAGCATTTTCCAGGTAAGTGATAAGCTCTTGCACCTCTTTGATGGTGGCTTTAGCCTCAATAAACTGGGCGGCCCGGTTATGATTGCCCGAGACACCTCGGAAGCTAGCAAGTATGGTTTCTTGTCCGTGTTGTTTCTAACCGCTACATTGTCGATTAACCTCGGTATCATTAATCTTCTGCCAATTCCACCCCTGGATGGTGGTAAGTTGGTGCTAAACTTTACCGAAGGGGTTATCCGGCGGCCCCTGCCACAGGTGGTGGAGAATTCGATTGCCATTGCCGGCGCCGTCTTTGTGATGGGCCTGATGGTGGCCGTTACTATCAATGACATATTGCGTTAAATTAAGCAGTGACCCCGGGTTACTGCGTACATAAACTTAGCAAAGGAAACAAGAAGGATGTCTATGAAACAGTCAAAGCTATTCATGCCGACGATGAGGGAAGTGCCGGCCGATGCCGATGTTAAAAGCCACCAATTACTCTTGAAGGCTGGCTACATCCGGCCCGTGGCAGCGGGGATGTTTTCCTACCTTCCTTTGGCTCAGCGGGTGCTTAATAAGATTGAGGCAATTATCCGGGAAGAGCTAAATGCCATTGATGCCAATGAAATGTCAGTACCAGAGATTTTACCGGCTGAACTTTGGCAGCGGTCTGGTCGTTATGAGACCTATGGGCCAGATTTGTACAAGTTTAAAAACCGGCAGCAGCGGGACTTTATCTTGGGTCCAACCCACGAAGAGACCTTCACCCAGCTGATGGCTGATGAAATCAAGTCCTACAAGAAGCTGCCCCTGTTGGTTTACCAAATTCAAACCAAGTTCCGGGATGAGAACCGTCCCCGCTTTGGTCTTTTGCGGACCCGTGAATTCATCATGGAGGATGGCTACTCCTTTAGTGCGGATCAGGCTGGTCTGGACCAAGCCTTCCACCAGATGGAAAATGCTTACGTGAACATTTTCAATCGGATTGGCTTGGATTACCGGATTATTGTTGGTGATGCTGGTGCAATGGGCGGCTCTGATTCTAAGGAATTCTCAGCGCCTGCAGCAGCGGGAGAGGATACCATTGTCTACTCCGACGCGACTGACTATGCAGCTAACCTGGAAATGGCCAAGGACTTTTATGAGCGCCATCCTGGCGATGAAGAAGAGGCTGACCTTAAGTTAATTGACACACCTGGGGTTAAGACGATTGAAGCCCTGGCTGAACATTTGGACCTGCCAGCCAATCAGCTGGTTAAGACCATCATGATGAAGACCGATGATGACCAGGTCTTAGCAGTTGTGACGACTGGGGATTTTGAAGTTAACCCGGTTAAGGTTCAGAACTTTGTTGGGGCTAACAGCGTTGACATGATGGACGAAGCGGCGGTCAAGGATTTGATGGGTGTTGGCTTTGGTTCAATCGGACCAGTCGACCTGCCAGATAATGTCCGTCTCTTAGTTGATGAGCGGGCTGCTGACCTGCAGAACTTTACTGCCGGGGCCAACCATGACGGTCAACATTACCAAAATGTTAACTGGGACCGCGATACCAGTTTAGATCAAGAAGACGTTAGCGACTTCCGCCTGGCCCGTGAAGGTGATCAGGCCGTCGACCAAAAGGGTCAGCTCAAGTTCACCAAGGGGATTGAGATTGGCCATATTTTCAAGCTTGGTACCCGTTATTCTAAGGTCCTAGGTGCCCAAGTTCTTGATGAAAATGGTCGTCAAACTGATATGGTCATGGGTTCTTATGGGATTGGTGTTTCCCGTCTGCTCAGTGCCTTAGCCGAGCAGAACGGGGACGAGGATGGCCTGGTTTGGCCAGCTAGTGTGGCGCCGTTTGACGTGCACATTGTGCCGATTAACCTGAAAGATGAGGACCAGGCTAAGATTACGGCTACCCTGGATGAAGCTTTGACCAGCCAGGGCTTGGATGTCTTGGTTGATGACCGGAAGGAACGAGCTGGCGTCAAATTCGCCGATGCAGACTTGATTGGTGTACCAATTCGGGTCACGGTTGGTAAGAAGGCCGCCGAAGAGGTCGTGGAAGTGAAAGTCCGCGCCAGCCATACTAACTTTGAAATGCGGGTCAGTGAGATTGTTGACTCAGTCAGCGTTTTGCTAGCCGGCGAAAAAGATTAACTGATTACTAAAAAAGCCGATTTTATCGGCTTTTTTAGAGGATATCGGAGGGCTTATGGCCTTAAACAACACAGAACAATTGCAGCAACTGTTAAACCATGTTGGTTTGGCCCCTGAAATGCGGACTCCCTTTGAAGGTGGTCAGTTAGAACGGGTCGATGTTGCCCCTAAACGTCGGCTGTGGCATTTTTATGTGCACCTAGCCCAGGCGCTGCCGGCTGAAGTGTATTTGAATTTCAGCCAAGGTCTGGCTAAGGCCTTTACTAACATTGCCCAAACCGAACTAACCATTGACGTTGACCAACCAAGTACGAATGCCGACCTAGTCAAGGCCTACTGGCCGATAGCCCTACAACAGGTTGGTCTGAATCATGCCATTGTTCAGCAGTTGAGTGAGGGTAGTCGCTTGGCCAGCCAGGACAATCAAACCGTCACAGTTGGAGTGGCCAGTAATTTTCTGCTGGGTTCTTTGACCCCAGCCGTTTTGGAGCAAATTAGCCAAACCTATCAACAACTCGGCTTTGCTCAGCTAACCTTTACCGCCCAGCTGGATGACCAGCTGGCCCAAGAGGTTCAAGACCAGGTCGCTCAGCACCAGGCCCAGGCCCAGGAAAACCTGAAGAAGGCGATGGCGGCCCAGCAAAAGCAGGCTGCCGCCAGCCAGAGCAGTGATGGCGTTGCCCTAAAATTAGGGCGTAATATCGCTAAAAACGCTGAAATTACTCCCTTAAAAGAAATTGATGGGGAAGAAAACCGGGTGGTCGTTGAAGGTTACATTTTCAACAAGGACATCCGGGAACTGCGTTCTGGCCGTCAGTTACTAACCTTGAAAATTACCGACTACACCAGTTCCATCAGTGCTAAAAAATTCTCGAACAATGCCGGGGATGAGGCCGTTTTTGATGGTTTAGAAACTGGCATGTGGGTTCGCTTGAGCGGCAATGTCCAAGAGGATCAGTATGCCCGGGAACTAGTGTTAAATATCTATGACCTAACGGTCATTGACCACCAAAACCGTCAGGAACCCTATGAGGGGCCTGAACAGCGGATTGAACTGCACGCCCACTCCAATATGTCGGCCATGGATGCCGTTACCGACTTTGACCAGTTGGGTAAGTTGGCCCACCAGTGGGGTCAGACTGCCCTGGCCGTGGTGGACAACGGCAACGTGCAAGGATATCCGACCGCTGCCGCAGTTGGCAAGAAGAATGATTTAAAAATGATTTATGGCATGGAGGCCAACCTAGTTGAGGATGGAGAGCCAATTGCCTTTAACCCAAAGCCAGTTGATTTGCTTGGCGATGACACGACTTACGTGGCCTTTGACTTGGAGACCACTGGTCTGTCGGCCGTTAGTGACCGGATTATTGAATTATCAGCGGTTAAGATGGAAAAGGGAAATGTCGTCGATAAGTTTTCCGAGTACATTAACCCTGGTTTTCCACTGTCCGAATTTACAACCAACCTGACTTCAATCACCAATGCCATGGTGGCGGATGCCAAACCAGAGCAAACGGTTATCGACTCCTTTAGGAAGTGGGCTGGTGACAGTGTCCTAATTGGCCACAACGTCACCTTTGATGTCGATTTCATGAATGCGACCTATGCCCGTTATGACGAACCTGGCATTCAAAACCCAGTCATTGATACCTTGTCGCTAACCCGCTGGCTCTATCCAGACTTTAAGTCCTACCGGCTGGGGACCCTGGCCAAGCGCTTTAACATTAATTTGGAACAGGCCCACCGGGCCATCTTTGATGCGGAAACGACCGGGCATCTGGGTTGGAAGCTCATTAAAGAGGCCAACGAACGCTACGGTGTTGAGCGCCATGATCAACTTAACCAGCATATGACCGATGGGGCCGCCTGGAAGCACGGCCGGCCAGTCCACGCCACCCTCCTGGTTAAGAATGCTCAGGGTCTTAAGAACCTGTACAAATTAGTTTCCAAATCCAACGTTGACTACTTTGCTAAGATTCCGCGGATTCCGCGTTCGGTCTTAGACCGTTACCGGGATGGTCTCCTGGTTGGTAGTGGGGACACAGATGGTGATGTAATTGTGACCCTGATTGAGAAGGGCTATCAGGCGGCTTTAAAGAAGGCCCGCTACTACGATTACCTAGAAATCCAGCCCTTAGAAAACTACCAACCGATGCTGGCGACGGCCCTGATTGCTAACCCAGCCAAGTTAAAGGAAATCTTGACGGAAATGGTCGCCATCGGCAAAGAGCTGGACAAGCCCGTCGTGGTCACCGGGGATGTGAAATATACCAACCCTGAGGACAAGATTTACCGAGACATTTTGATTGGGACGCAGCCCGGTAATCCCTTAAATCGGACCGGGCTACCTGAGGTTTACTTTAAGACGACCCAGGCCCTTTTGGATGAATTTGAATTCTTGGGTGACCAGGAAGCCAAGGCAGTAGTAATTGACAACACCCATGTCATTGCGGATCAGTTAGACGATGTCACGCCACTGAAATCCGGTTCTTATCCGCCTAACATCCCCGGCGCCGGGGATGATCTCCGTAAAAAGACCCTGGCATCTGCCAAGGAAATGTATGGCGACCCCTTGCCAAGCTTGATTTTAGACCGGATTAACCAGGAACTGGATGCCATCATCGGTAACGGTTTCGCGCCACACTATATGATTGCCCAGCGCCTGGTAGCCAAGTCCAACAAGGACGGCTACCTGGTTGGTTCCCGAGGTTCGGTCGGTTCTTCACTGGTAGCGACCTTGTCTGGTATTACCGAGGTTAATCCACTGCCACCACACTACCGCTCTAAGCACGGGGACTATTTTGAATTAGCAGATTCCAAGCAGTACGGTTCTGGCTATGATTTGCCTCCAAAAGAGGACCCTAACCATCCCGGCGAAATGCTGATTGGGGATGGGCAGAACATTCCCTTTGAAACTTTCATGGGCTTCACTGGAAACAAGGTGCCCGATATTGATTTGAACTTCTCCGGCGACTACCAGCCCATTGCCCACAACTACATGAAGGTGATGTTTGGTGAGCACAATGTTTACCGGGCCGGGACGATTGCGACCGTGGCTGAGAAGACGGCCTTTGGTTACGTCAAGGCCTTTGAACGCGACCATGACTACCAGTACCGGGGTGCCGAAGTGGAACGTCTGGCCCAGGGTGTAACTGGCGTTAAGCGAACCACTGGTCAGCATCCCGGCGGCATCCTGATTGTGCCCCGTGAATACGAGGTTTATGACTTCACGCCGGTCCAATACCCGGCCGATGATCAGAATTCACTGTGGCAAACAACTCACATGGATTACCATGCCATCCACGATAATCTCTTGAAGATGGATATCCTAGGCCATGATGATCCCACCATGGTCCGGACCCTCAAGGATATGTCGGGGATTGATCCCCAGACCATTCCGGCTAACGACCCCGGGGTGATTTCGCTCTTCACCTCAACGGAGGCCCTAGGGGTTACCCCTGAACAAATCTATTCCAAAACGGGGACCTTGGGTCTGCCCGAATTTGGGACTGGCTTTGTCCGCAACATGCTAGAAGACACCCAGCCCCACTCTTATTCCGAGCTCCTTCAGATTTCTGGCCTGTCCCACGGGACCGATGTTTGGCTGGGCAATGCCCAGGAACTGATTAAAGAGGGGACGGCGACAATTAGCTCGGTGATTGGAACCCGAGATAAGATCATGACCGACCTGATTGGCTGGGGTCTGCCCGCCGAAGACGCCTTTAACATCATGGAAAAGGTCCGGAAGGGGAAGGGGATTACCGACGAGTACCAGGCCCTGATGCGGGAAAAGGGGGTACCAGAGTGGTACATTGATTCCTGCTTAAAGATTAAGTATATGTTCCCTCGGGCCCACGCCGCGGCCTATGTTTTGATGGCCCTGCGGATTGCCTATTTCAAGGTTTACTTCCCAACGATTTACTATGCAACCTACTTCTCCGTCCGGGCCGATGCCTTTGACATTGTCAGCATGAGCCGGGGTAAGGAAGCCACCAAGGCGGCCATTGCCCGCTTGCGCAGTCTTGGTAATGACGCAACGGTTGGTGATCGCAACCTGTTAACCGTGATGGAAATGGCCAACGAGGCCCTGGAACGGGGCATCACCTTTGCCATGGTTGACCTGGAACGTTCCCAGGCCACCGAGTGGGTTATTGAGGATAACACCCTGATTCCACCATTTTCAGCGGTACCGGGACTGGGTGATAACGTGGCCCGCCAGATTGTGACTGCCCGGGCTGAACAGGCCTTTATTAGTAAGGAAGATATGAAGAAGCGGGGCCATGTTTCCCAAACGATTATCGACTTTTTGAGTCAGCATTCGGTTCTAAACGACCTGCCAGATGAAAACCAGTTGAGCCTGTTTGATTTCTAGGCACTAGCAAAGATATAGAGAGGAGCGTCAAGCGGTTGACGGCGTTATATGGAAAAGTTTTTTAAGTTATCAGAAAATCACACCACGGTCCGCCGGGAAGTCATTGGTGGCTTAACCACCTTTGTTTCAATGGCTTACATTTTCTTCTTGAACCCGCAAATTTTGGGTCAGGCAGGCATTCCCGCTGCCGCAGTCTTCTTGGCCGCCATTATTGTGGCCATCTTTGGCACGGTGCTGATGGGGCTCTTTGCCAACGTGCCCTTTGCCCTGGCACCCGGGATTGGGATGCAGGCCTATTTCACCTATACCATCGTTTTTGGCTTTGGCTTCAAGTGGCAGCAAGCCTTGGCGATTGTCTTTTTGGTCGGCTTAGTCGACATTGTCATTACCCTGACCCACGGCCGACGGGCAATTGTGAAGGGCATTCCGGCTGAATTGAAGGCAGCCATTGGTGGCGGAATTGGGATGTTTGTCACCTATATTGGCCTTAAAAATGCCGGTTTCATCAACTTCATGATTGATGGCGCTAATATCTTGACTTTAAATGGTAAAGCCTACCACGGTGGGTCGGCAAGTTCGGTTGATTCAATCCTGGCTAACGGGGGCGTCACGCCCGAGTTAACCAAATTTAACCAGGCGCCGGTCCTGTTAGCCCTGATTGGTCTGATTATCCTGGTGGTCTTGGTCATCCGCAAGGTGCCTGGTGCCTTTCTGATTGCCCTGGTAGCAACCACCTTAATCGGAATTCCAATGGGGGTTACCCAGACCCATATCGGTGCTGGAACCTCCCTTGCCAGTTCCTTTAAGGACCTCGGTGGTGTCTTTGGCCAGGCCTTTGGTTCGGCCGGGATGGGCAGCCTCTTTAACAACTGGAGCCATACGGCCCTAGCCCTAATTACGGTCTTTGCCATGGGGCTGACCGGTCTCTTTGATGCCATTGGTACCTTGATTGGGATTGGAAACCAAACTGGGATTTTCTCTAAGGAAGACCAACATGCCTTTGAAAACGAACGGGGCTTCCAGTCCAAGATGGACCGGGCCCTGGTCGTTGACACCTTCACCACAACCCTGGCCGGTGTGGTGGGTACTTCCAATACGACGACCTTCATTGAATCAGCGACCGGGGTGGCTGCTGGAGCCCGTACAGGCCTGGCTAACCTAGTCACAGCGATTGGCTTTGCCCTGATGGTCTTCTTGGCCCCTTGGGTTGGTGTCGTACCAACCGCCGCTACCGCACCACTGCTAATCCTAGTGGGCATTATGATGATGGGGGAGTTCCGTAAGATTGCCTGGGACAATTTGGAAATTGCCCTGCCGGCCTTTTTCACCTCGATTTTCATGGCCTTTTCCTACTCGATTTCTTATGGAATCGCGGCCGGTTTTCTCTTCTTTATCCTGGTCAAGCTTGTCTTGGGTAAGTGGCGGGAAATTTCGCCGGTGCTGGTCATCGTTTCGGCCTTCTTCCTAGTTAACTTTGTGATTTTAGCCCTGATGAAATAAGTCAAAACAGCGCCCGACTAAAGCAGTCGGGCGCTGTTTTACTAGGGGGAATTTGGTATACTAACACTATGAAAACTGGCACAGTAAAAATTTGGCAAAAAGACCGCGGTTACGGTTATATCACCCCCGATGACGGGAGCGACGATGTGTACGTGCACTTTAACGGCATCGCCGGCGAAGGCTTTAAGCGCCTGATTCCAGGCGAGAAGGTTTCCTACGTCCTGGTGCAAGGACTGGATGCCTTTCAGGCCGCCCGGGTAAAACCGCTGGAGGACTAGGCAATGACAGCTGAACCAGAAAGGGTTTTAAGCCAGAAAACGGTCTACCAGGGCCCGATTTTTTCAGTTCAACAGGAGCTGGTCGCCTTACCTAATCAAAATGAAACCGCCCAACGGGACATTGTCCATCATGGACCCAGTGTCGTGATATTGCCCCTTTTGGACGCGGACCACGCCCTGATGGTGCGTCAGTGGCGCGCCCCGGTGGCTAAAGTAGTCGATGAATTTCCAGCCGGTAAGCTCGATAGCCGGGATGCGGGGGATGCCCATCAGGCTGTCATTCGTGAGTTAAACGAGGAACTGCGGGTGAAACCCCAGCAGTTGACCCGGGCCTTTTCTTTTTATCAGGCGGTGGGCTTTTCCGATGGCGAAATGTCTTTATGGGTCGCACAGGGATTAGATAAGTTACCGGTTAAGGACCAAGACGAGCAAGACTGGGATGAGAACCTGGACGTTGAAAAAGTGACCTTTGACCAACTTGGTCAGTGGCTGGCCAGTGGCCGTCTAAAAGATCAAAAATCAATTATGGCCTATCTATACTGGGCCCAGCTAAGGAGACAAGATGCCGGAGAAGAATTCATTCTTTAAGCGCCACCAGATTGAAGCCGACAAGCGGCAGCGGATGAAGGCTCGGCAAAAGGTGGAGCGGGAATACGCCCGTCAACACCCCCAAACCATTGAGGTCGTTGAACCGGAAAACCGGTCTGAAATGCGTCTGACTCATCACGGCCGTTTTGAAATGGGTTCTGACGGTCAGTTGACGACCAAGGGTAAGACCGACCGCCTATCCTATCGCTATAACTGGGCGATGATTATTTTGGGGGTCATGATTGTCATCCTTTACCTTTATTTCTTTTTCGTAAACTAAGTTAAGTAGGAGCAGGTTAACCATGAAAGTTGGTATTATTACCCCGATGGCAGAAGAAAAGGGGGCCTTGGTAGCCGCCCTGACGGATGCCAAGACCAGTCAAATCGGTGACATGGAAGTCATTACTGGCCAGTATCACGGCCATGAGATTGTCCTGACGGAGTCAGGGATTGGTAAGGTGGCGGCCGCCGTAGCGGCGACCGTGGTGATTCACCAGTTTCAGGTTGAGGCGGTGATTAACACTGGTTCGGCCGGGGCCTTGCAGCCAGATTTGAAAATCGGCGACTTAGTGATTGGTCAGCAGGCCGCTTACTCGGATGTCGATGTCCAGGTCTTTGGTTACGATTACGGGCAATTGCCCGGTCAGCCAACCTACTTTGAGGCTGACCCAGACTTAGTAACAACCTTTGAAAAACTGGGTTCGGCCCGGCCCGGTTTGATTGTCTCTGGTGACCAGTTCGTCCAAGACCAAGGTCGCCAACAAATCCTGAACCACTTTCCTAAAGCCCTAGTAGCTGAGATGGAGGGGGCCGCCGTGGCTCAGGTAGCAACCCGGTTCAAGGTACCATTTATTATCTTACGCGGGGTTTCAGACCTAGCTAATGGGGATTCAGGGGTCACCTTTGATGAATACGTAGTCACGGCTGGCCGGGCCTCTGCCCAGCTCCTCCTGCAGTTTTTAGACCAAGCACCCAGTGGTAAATGAGGTATACATACCATGATTATGACTTACAATCCTAAAATCGCCAACGATGCCTTGCTAATCTTTATGGGGCCTAATCCAGACCAGCAAAAGGTTGAAAGCAGGGGTAATATTACTCGAATTAGCGATGCGGAGACCGGCTTTACCACTGGGATTAATATTTTTCATATCAGTGACCTGATTGACCTTGGCGACCAGCGCGGCATGGTGGCTTTGACGCCCGACCAACTGGCCAAGGTTAACCAGGCCATCATGGCGGCTGGTTTCCAAGATGAGGTCACCAACTCTGAGAGTGGCCTGGTCGTCGGTGAAGTCCTGGAAATGACTGACCACCCTGATTCTGACCACCTGCACGTTACGCAAACTGCAGTCGGGGACGGCCGGGTGTTACAAATTGTGTCGGGTTCACCCAACATGCGGGCCGGCATTAAGGTGGTCGTTGCCACGCCTGGGGCGATGATGCCCTCTGGTAACCTGATTTGGGACGGCCAGTTGCGTGGGGTCCCTTCGGCAGGCATGATTGTGTCTGGTCGGGAATTGCAGCTACCAGAAGCCCCCAACCGACCGGGCGCCCTGGTTTTGCCGGACGACTTTGGTTCGGTGGGGGAGCCTTTCGATTTTAAAAAGGCCCAGAACCTGTACCGCGACGGTCAGATTGATTTAAACTATTAAACCGCCTAGTGTGCTAGACATTAAGGAATCACAATGCAAAAAAAGTATTATTTTATTGGTATTAAGGGGACCGGCATGGGTCCGCTTGCCCAGATTTTGCATGACCAGGGAAATGAGGTGCTAGGTTCGGACATTACGGCCTTTACCTACACCCAGGCACCCCTGGAGGCAGCAGGGATTGAAATCTTACCCTTCGATGCTAAAAACGTCGATAACAACCAGGATGCGACCTTTATCCGGGGCAACGCCTTTGATGATGAACAAGAAGAGGTGGCCCGGGCCCTACAGCTTGGCGTGGACATGATTACCTATCCAGAGGCGGTCGAGGAACAGATTCAACAAAGTACCTCGGTTGGCGTCGCTGGGGCCCACGGTAAGACTTCGACTACTGGTTTGCTGGCCCATGTCTTAAAAAACGTGGCGCCAACTTCCTACTTGATTGGTGATGGAACTGGCCGGGGGGTACCTAACTCCCAGTTCTTCGTAGTTGAATCTGATGAGTACCGGCGTCATTTTGAAGGGTACACCCCTGACTATGCCATCCTGACCAACATTGATTATGATCACCCAGACTACTTCACTGACATTGATGACGTCACGACTGCCTTTGAGGAATTTGCCGGCCACGTTAAAAAAGCGATTTTTGCCTGGGGGGATGACCCCCACCTACGGCAGCTGACTTCAACGGCCAAGATTTACTACTATGGCACTAACCCGGACCAGGATGACTTTGTGGCCACTAATATCCACAAAGACACCCACGGATCGCAGTTTACGGTTTTCTTCCACGGCAAAGAACTGGGTGAGTTCCGGGTGCCACTCTTTGGTCAGCACAATGTTTTAAATGCCTTAGCGGTGATTGCGGTTTGCTACACTGAAAAAGTTGACCTGGACAGTATCCAGGAGTACTTGGCTAGTTACCAGGGGGTTAAGCGGCGCTTTTCCGAAAAGAAGTTGGCCGACATTACCATCATTGATGATTATGCCCACCATCCCACTGAAATCACGGCTACCCTGGATGCGGCCCGGCAAAAATACCCGAATAAGGAAGTGGTGGCAATTTTCCAGCCCCACACCTTCTCGCGGGTGATTGCCTACAAGGATGAGTACGCTAAAAGTTTGGAGGCCGCTGATAAGGTCTACCTGGCCGATATCTTCGGTTCGGCCCGCGAACAGAAGGGGGCCATTACCTCTGAAGATTTGGGCGCCGCCATCTCAAAGTTTGCCGGCATGGTCAGTGAAGACGATGTCAGTGCCTTGGCACCTTACCATGATGCCGTGATGGTCTTTATGGGGGCTGGCGATATTCAAAAATATGAATTTGCCTACCAGAAATTATTAGGTCAACTGCGACCTGATTTAAGTTGATTTAATCTTGGCTTAAGGTTATTTTGCTAATATGTTACTAATGAAAATTTATAGGGGGATACCTATTCATGGATAATTTTAATACTCGCCGTGATGTGACCGGTTCGGACGAGGGCTTGCGGGCCTTCTTCCAGCGCATGTACACCTACATGACGATTGCTCTGGGTGTCACCGCAATTACGGGTTGGATTGTAGAGGCTTTCTTCTTGTCTGCCGTAAACCGGCTGCTTGCTGGGAATTTTATCGGCTTGATTGTAATCATTGCTGCGGAATTTGCCATCATTTATGGTATTCAGCGTGCTAGTGCTGAAAATCCAGGGCGGGCCTTTGGCCTGATGATGTTGTTCTCGGTGATTCAAGGACTGTTCCTCGGTTCAATCCTAGCGGTTTACACACACGCATCAGTGCTTTCCGCCTTTCTCTCCACGGCTGCAATTTTTGGTAGTATGGCCGCTTATGGCTACTTCACCAAGCGCAGCCTGGCTGGCTTGGGTCCAATCTTGTTCGGTGGCCTGATTGCCCTAATCGTGGCGTCAGTCTTGAACATCTTCATTGCTAGCAGCCTTTGGAGTTTCGTAGTTTCACTGATTGCGGTTGTCCTCTTTGCCCTGTATACGGCTTATGACAACAACCAGTTGAAGGCCTTGTACGCCCAGCTGTCGGCTGAGGGTCAAGAAGACATGACTGGTTTGGCCATTATCGGTGCCTTAACGCTGTACCTGGACTTCATCAATATGTTCTACGCCTTGATCCGTTTAACCGGTGACAGCAACAACTAAAGTACCACCTAAAAAGCTCGCCGATGCGGGCTTTTTTCATGTACACTAAAGCTAGCGAATAAAGTGAGAAAGTGGGTAGTTATGCCAAAAAAACTCTTATTAATTGATGGGAATTCATTAGCCTTCCGAGCCTTTTACGCCATGTACAACCAGCTAAACCGGATGGTTACCCACGAGGGTCTGCACACCAATGCCCTGGTAGCCTTTCATAATTTTTTGGAGGGCATGGTTCTAAAGCTTGATCCAGACATGGCCCTGGTGGCCTGGGATGCTTCCTCTGGCCGTGACACCTTCCGGGGACAGCTCTTTGCCGATTATAAGGCGGGTCGCGCCCGGGCCCCAGAAGAGTTCCGGGAACAATTTCCCTACATGAAAAAGATGGTCGCCTACATGGGCCTGCATAACTATGAGCAGTTAGGCCTGGAAGCCGACGATATTATCGGTACCTTAGCCAAGGTGGGCGCAGAGGCTGGAGACGAGGTGGTAGTTGTCACTGGGGACCAGGACTTAATCCAGCTGGTCAACGACCGGGTCAGTGTTAAGGTTACCCGCCGCGGTATTTCAGATGTCGATACTTACACCCCGGCCTTTATCAAGGAAAAATTTGGTCTGGACCCCAGTCAAATCATTGATAAAAAGGCCCTAACCGGTGATACCTCCGATAACTATCCGGGTGTCACCAAGGTAGGGGAGAAGACGGCCATTAAGCTCCTGCATGAGTACCATGACCTGGATAATCTTTACGCCCATGTTGATGAAATGAAGCCGTCTAAGCTAAAGGAAAACCTGATCAATGACAAGGATCAGGCCTATACTGCTCGCAAATTGGCCACCATTATTACTGATGCTGACCTGCCAATTAAGCTTGATGAACTGACTTACACCGGCCTTAATCCAGATGAGCTGGTGCCATTTTACCAGGAACTGGACTTTAAACAGGCTCTGGCTAAGTTACACGCCCTGCAAAAGTCCGGCCAACTACGTGGGCTGGAGGAACCAGAAGAAAAAAAGACTTCTGAGCCAGCGCAACCAGTTACGGAGCTGACCGCTGATAATCTGTCAGTCCTTGAAAAAATGACCGGCGAAATTGCCCTCAGCTTTGACTTTGATGACCCTAACTACCACCGGGCCAACCTGATTGGCTTTGCCCTGGGAAATGATGAAGTCGGCTACTATGGCAGCTGTGACATCAGCCTCCTGCAAGAACCAGCCCTAAAGCAGCTCCTAGCCGATGAAAAGGTTGTCAAAAATGTCTTTCACGTTAAGGCCGACCTGGTCTTGTTGAAACGGCTGGGACTGTCCTTAGCTGGTGTATCTTTTGACTTCTTGTTGGTGGCCTATCTCTTAGATACGGTTGGTAATGATAACCTGCTGTCGACTTTGGCCCAGCGCTTTGACATTTACCTGACCTCTGATGAGGAATTCTACGGTAAAGGGGCTAAGTTTGCCGTACCCGATGATACCCAGGCGGTAATTGACCACATGGGTGGGGAAGCGGCAGCCATTGCTGCTCTAAAGGCACCAACCCTGGCCAAGTTAAAGGAACGAGACGAAACCCATCTCTACGATGACATTGAACTGCCCTTGGCTTACGTCCTGGCTGAAATGGAATACCAGGGCTTTAAGGTTGAGCCAGAACGTCTGGAACAGATGGGCGCCGACCTGGACAAGCGGATTGAAGCCCTTAAAGATGGCATTTATGACCAGGCTGGCGGCGAGTTTAACCTGAACTCACCCAAGCAACTTGGCGTGCTCCTCTTTGAGAAAATGGGCCTGCCGGTCATCAAAAAGACTAAAACCGGTTACTCGACGGCGGTGGATGTTTTAGAACAGTTAGCGCCCCAGGCCCCAATTGTTGACGACATCCTCCAGTACCGTCAGCTCAACAAGATTAAGTCCACCTACGTGGATGGCTTGCTGAGTGTCATTAATCCTAAGGACAGTAAGATTCACACCCGTTTCTTACAGACCCTGACCCAAACTGGCCGACTATCTTCGGTTGACCCGAACTTGCAAAACATTCCGATGCGGACCGAAGAGGGCCGTAAAATCCGTCAAGCCTTTGTGCCCAGCCATCTAGACTGGCTGATTTTTGGGGCCGATTACTCTCAAATTGAGCTCCGCGTTTTGGCCCATGTCACCGGGGATAAAAACTTGCAGCAGGCCTTCTTAAATGATGAAGATATCCACGCCGAAACCGCCCGGGCCGTCTTTGGTCTGGGAGATGACGAGGAAGTTACCCCGCTGCAAAGGCGGACGGCTAAGGCGGTTAACTTTGGGATTGTCTACGGTATTTCCGATTATGGTTTGGCTAAAAACCTAGGTATCACCCGTAAGGAAGCCCAGCAGTTCATTGACACCTACTTTCACGAGTTCCCTAAGGTGCACGAATGGATGGATGCCATTAAGGCCCTGGCCCACAAGCAGGGCTATGTGACAACCATTGCCGAACGGCGGCGCTACTTGCCGGACATCAATGCGAAGAACTTTAATCTGCGTAGCTTTGCTGAACGGACCGCGATGAACTCACCAATCCAAGGATCAGCGGCCGATATTATTAAGATTGCCATGATTAAGGTCAAAAGGGCCTTACGTGAACATAACTTACATGCCAATCTGCTCCTGCAAGTCCACGATGAACTGGTCTTTGAAGCCCCAGCGGACGAAATCGATGAACTCAATCAGGTGGTGACCAAGGTGATGGATTCAGCGGTTAAGCTCGATATCCCGCTTAAGGTCGAGAGTCATGACGGGCCAACCTGGTACGATGCCAAGTGATTTTGGCCGTTCGTGTTAGAAAAACTAACAAACATCTCCAAAGCTAGCTATTTTGGATTAAAATGTAGCTATGTTGAGTGGAGGTGGCAGCGATGAGTGGACGCGAGCTAAGACGCAATTTAGCGATTTTACCGATTAGCACCGTCCGTGAGCTGACGATGTTAACCGACCGTCAGATTCGTTATTACGAACAGCATGAGCTGGTTGCGCCTAAACGGGGCAAGGGGGGTCAACGGCGCTTCTCCCTAAATGACGTTGACCGCTTGCTGACGATTAAGGATTACTTAGACGCTGGCGACTCCACAAAAGACATTAAAGAAATTTTTGCTAAGCAGGACCGTAAGCTGCAGCAGGCCAAAGATTCGGAAGCGGCCCTCCGGCGTTCCCTTCAGGGCGAATTTGCTCAGATTGGACGCTTTGGACACCACTAAGAACTTTGACTGGGCAGTAGATAGGAGAAAAATACCATGGCGGGTACGCAGTACACTAAGGAAGATATCAAGCAGATTGTTGCTGATGAGAACGTTGAATTTATTCGGGTAACCTTTACCGACGTTCTGGGAACCATCAAGAACGTTGAGGTGCCTACTTCACAGTTGGATAAGGTCTTGGATAACGACCTGATGTTTGATGGTTCTTCCATCGAAGGCTTTGTGCGGATTAACGAATCCGACATGTACCTGTACCCTGATTTGTCGACTTTCATGATTTTCCCTTGGGAAACTGATAGCCACGGTGGTAAGGTTGCGCGTTTGATTGCTGATGTTTATACGGCCGATCGCGAACCTTTCCCTGGCGACCCTCGCTATGTACTGCGCGAGGCCTTGGCTAAGGCTAAGGACGCTGGCTTTACCCAGTTTAACGTCGGTACTGAACCAGAATTCTTCCTCTTCAAGCTTGATGATAAGGGCAACCCAACCACTGAGCTCAACGACCAGGGTGGTTACTTTGACTTGGCACCCCTGGACTTGGGTGAAAACGTTCGTCGCGAAATCGTTTTGACCCTGGAAAAGATGAACTTTGAAGTTGAAGCAGCCCACCACGAAGTGGCCGAAGGACAGCACGAGGTTGACTTCAAGTATGCCAACGCCTTGGAAGCTGCTGATAAGATTCAGACCTTCAAGTTGGTAGTTAAGACGGTGGCCCGTCGGAACGGTTACTATGCAACCTTCATGCCAAAGCCAGTTTCTGGTATTAACGGTTCAGGAATGCACACCAACATGTCACTCTTTACCGCTGATGGTAAGAACGCCTTTGAAGATAAGGCGGATGAGATGGGTCTGTCAAACACGGCCTACCACTTCCTAGGTGGTATCTTGACCCACGCCACGGCGATTACGGCCTTGGCTAACCCAACGGTTAACTCTTACAAGCGTTTGACTCCTGGCTTTGAAGCCCCAGTTTACGTGGCATGGTCAACTTCAAACCGTTCACCAATGGTTCGAGTACCGGCTTCACGCGGTCAGGCAACTCGTTTGGAGCTGCGTTCGGTTGACCCAACGGCTAACCCTTATACTTCTCTGGCAGCCATGTTAATGGCCGGCTTGGATGGTATCAAGCGTGAGATCGAGCCACGCGCCTCAGTTGATAAGAACATCTACTTGATGGACGAGGCTGAGCGTAAGAAGGCTGGTATCACTGACCTGCCTGACACGCTCCTGGATGCGGTCGAAGATTTGGCTGCCGATGATGTCATCGTGGATGCTATTGGCCGCCACATTGCGGACAAGTTCATCGAAGCTAAGAAGATTGAGTATACTTCATACCGCCAGTATGTAAGTAAGTGGGAATTGGACACTTACTTGGACAACTATTAATCATAATTTTAAAGAGGTGCAGCAAGCTGCACCTCTTTTTTGTTTGAAGAAAAGGGGACCATTTCGTATAATTATTATCGAACATCTGTTCTGAGGAGGGCACCGATGCTGACCTTTATCCATGCGGCTGACTTACATTTAGGGCACCCTTTTCAAGGGCTAGACGGCCAGTTACCACCGGTCTGGGCAGACCGGGTCCAAAGGGCAACCCAGCAAGCCTTCACCAGTTTAATTGACCGGGCGGTCGCTGAGCCGGTTGACCTGGTGGTCCTAGCAGGGGATCTGTTTTACCGGCAGGCCGTTAGCCCCCGGGTTGAAGCAGTTGTCCAGTCTGGGTTTGAGCGCCTAGCTGCCGCGGGCATTCCGGTTTATTTGAGCTTTGGTAACCACGACTTTGGTAACCAGGTTCGTCCGGATTGGCCAAGTAATGTCCACGTTTTTGGCCCAGAAGTTTCTTCGATGACACTGACCACCAAGGCTGGTGTCTCAGTGGTGCTAACCGGTTTTAGTTACCAGCACCGCCACCAGAATCAGGCCGAAATTGATCATTTTCCAAATCGGACGCCCGGTAGTTCAGCCTATTATCTGGGCCTTTACCACGGTGATGTGGGTAGCCGGACTGGTGACTATGCTGGCGCCAGCTTGGGTGACCTACTGGCCAAGAACTATAACTACTGGGCCCTGGGCCACATTCACCAGCGTCAGGTGATTAACCAGGTACCACCAGTCCTTTATCCCGGTAGTTTACAAGGGTTATCAGCTAAGGAAAGTGGTCCCAAGGGCTTTTACCTAGTTCAGCAGGACCGTGATTTTACCCAGGCTCCTGAGTTAAACTTTGTCCCGGTGAGCCCGGTGGTCTGGCAGACAGTGGCCTTGTACCAGGTGGGGAGCTTGGCTGACCTTAAGGAACAGGTGCAGCAATTAAAGGTTAGGCAGCCAACGCTCTTAACCTTAACGCTGCCGGCTGACTTACCCGCAGAGTTAAGACGTTTCATTCTGGCCGGGGTCACGGTTGACCAGCTGCGGGCCGACTGTCCAGACCAAGTTTGGCCAGTTAAGATTACGATTCGATCTGAAAACGACGGCCAAGTAGCAGCCGGTGAATTGAAGGGACCGGCCTGGCAGACCAGCTTAGCTGAAGTGGTGACCCCGACAGCGGTGGCAGAATTATTGCCCAACGACTTACCAGTCTTCCTGCGGGATTACTTTCTAAGCGATGAAGGTTTGGCGAGTTTAAGGGAATGGGTGAACGCCACCCAGCTTGGAGAGGGGGCCGACCATGAAAATTGAAGCGATTGATATTCAAGGGTTCGGTCGCTGGTCCCATGCCCAATTTTTGGACTTGGCTAATTTCCAGATTTTTACCGGCGGTAATGAGGCCGGTAAATCGACCTTACGGGCCTTTATCATTGGGGTTCTCTTTGGTTTTCCAAGCAAAACCAAGGATAAAAATATTTATCTACCAAAAAATGGGGAAGGCTATGGAGGCAGTTTGACGGTTGCCTTGCCCACAGGCCGTTACGAAATTAGTCGAATGGGACGTAAGCCTTCGACCTTGAGGGTGAGCCGGTTGTCCGACCATACTGCCATTGAAAATCCCCAGTCCTGGCTAGACCAGGTGCTAGCCCCGGTGGACCTAAGTACTTACCAGGCGGTTTTTAGTTTTGACCATCAAGCGCTGGCCGAAGTGCGTCGGTTGGCACCGGCAGACTTGCAGCGCCTCTTACTAAGTTTGGGCGCACCTCGTGCTAGTGACAGCTTAAATCAGGCCCAACAGTTGGAAACGGCTGCTAGCCAGCAATTTGCCCGTTCTAAGACCGGTAAACGGCCCTTGAATCAGATGGTCCGGGCGTACCGGCAGGGTGAAACGGCATTACAGCAGCTAGTGCAGCAAATACCTAGTTACCAAGAAGGGCAAAAGTCGCTTGCGGCTGACCAGGGACAAGTTATTGACCTGCAAACCCAGCTTGACCAGCTTAGGAAAAGGACAGGGGAATTACAGTCTTTAGTGCACCTGTACCCTTTATACCAGGAAGCGCAAAAAGTTAATCAAGCGAATTCGACGAACCATTTGTCGATTGTCAGTCGGGAGGATTTCTACCGGGCTCAGCAAATTAGTGAAAACTTGGACCACCTCGATGATGACCAGTCCAACGATGACAATCCTAATCAAGCCGCCGATCAACCCGTCCCTTCTGAAGCTTGGCTAGCCCTATCCAACCAGTTACCTGCTATTCGCCGGATTATTGAAGAACGACGACGGCTGATGCAGAATGAGGAGTCCCTTAACAATCAGTTTCAGGGGCCCCGACCAGCTGCAATCACAGCGTCCGAGGAAACTGCTTTGCGGCAATATCGGCCCCTTCAGTGGGGAGCTGTATTAGCCAGTATCCTGACGGGCTGGTCAGCGTGGCGTGGCCAATTTAGCGGGTTAACGATTATTCTGGGCTTGGCAACGGTGGTCCTGGTTTTCTTAGCATTTCGGCGACGGGGCCAGGTTCAACGGGTGTTAGCCGCCTATGCGCCCCTAGGCGCAGCCGAAACCTTGGCCATGCAATCCCGCTTAAGGCAGTTAGCACGTGCACAGGCCCAACAAGCCGCTGATCAAGATAGTCAGGCTCAGTTGGATTACTTTGCCAGCCAACTCGGGCAGTTGTGCCAAGAGTATGGCCTTGGCATCGACACTAGCGACCTCTTGGGCACCTACCAGTCCTTATCCCAGGTTATTCAAATCCGCAGCCAGGTGAATCAGCGGATGCAGGCAGAACGGACTGCGGTCTTACAAGAGTCGGTCCAATCCCGGGCCGCCTTATCCCAGGAACTCAGTGAGCTTTTGCAGCATTACCAAGTTAGTGACCTAGCCCAGCTACGTAGCCGTATGATTCAAGGTGAAAATCAGGGCCGCAATCAGCAACGTTGGCGCGACTTAAAAGGGCAGATTGGTGATCAGAACTGGACGGCCTTAGCGGACTATTCTGATTTGGACAGTTTGCAAGGTCAGCTAGCAGCAGTGACCGGCCAAGTCCAAGATTTGGAACAAAAAATTCAGATTTTAGGCCAGACAATTGCTGAAAAAAAAGCCCAGCAAAACCAGTTAATTGATGGTGACCAATACGGCCAGGCCCTCCAGCAGCAGGCCGACCGGGCGGCTAGTCTGACCGATGCCTTCCGGCAGTATTTAGGCAATCAGCTGGCTGCTAAGACCATTTTGACTACCCTAAACCGGCTAACCCAGCAGCGTTGGCCGGCCATGCAGGCCCAGGCCCAGGAGTATTTCCAGGACCTCACCGATGGTCACTACCAGACCATTGATTTTGCCCCCGAACAAATTCAAGTTATTAGCCAGGAAGGCCAGCGTTTTGACATCTTTGAGCTATCAACTGGTACCCGTGACCAGCTTTATGTAGCGCTGAGATTAGCCCTGGTCATGAACCTAGCCGGCCAGATTGACCTACCCCTAATTATCGACGATGGGTTTTTGAATTTTGACCAGGACCGATCGGACAAAATGATATCATTACTGACAAGGATTGCTGAGCAGCATCAGGTTATTTACCTGACTAAATCACACCCGGTTAACCGCTCAGCTAAAATTTTTGAATTAAAGAAAGTGAGCCCTAACCATGGCTAAATTACTGACTCAGTACCACGATAATGATAGTATCGACAACTTTGCCTTAATTACCAGCGCTGATGTGCGTACCACCAAGACTGGTAAACCCTATATCAGCCTGGTCTTTAGTGACCGGTCTGGCAACTTGCCTGGTAACCTCTGGGATGCCAGCCAGGAGCAGATGGATAACCTGGTGGCTGGTAAGGTCGTCAAATTACACGGGGTGCGAGGTTCATTTAAGGGTCAGCCCCAGGTGCAAATCACTGAGTTACGCCTGAGTGAAAGTGGGGAACCAACTAATCCGGCTGAGTTTATGGCCCATGCGCCATTAAAGACCGACGAGTTGGAAAACCAACTCAACGATTATATTCTGATGATTACCCAGCCGGAATGGAACCGGATTGTCCGGCGTTTGTTTACCAAGTACCATGATCAGTTCCTGCAATTCCCAGCGGCAAAGAAAAACCACCATGCTTTCAATGGTGGCCTGGCCTTTCATTCCTTGTCAATTGCGGCCTTGGCAGACAGTGTTAGTCAGCAGTACCCAACCTTAAATCAAAGTCTCCTGATTGCCGGTGCACTATTGCATGATTTGGGTAAGGTGATTGAACTGAGCGGTCCTGTGGCCACTCAGTACACCTTGGCCGGTAACTTGATTGGCCACATTACCCTAGTGGATGAGCAAATTGTCCTAGTGGCCCAGGAATTGCACCTGGACTTGATGAGCGAGGACCTGGTCATCTTGCGGCACGTAGTCTTAGCCCATCACGGTCTACTTGAATATGGCTCACCGGTCCGGCCAATGGTGCCGGAGGCAGAAGTCCTGCACCAGTTAGATGAATTGGATGCCAGCTTGCAGATGATGGACGGGGCCATGACTGCCACGCCTAGTGGTGAGTTTTCTCAACGAATCTTTGGCCTCGATAACCGACGTTTCTATCGGGCGCAAGAAGAGGGGACAGAGGAATAAAAAAAGCGACTCGATTACGAGTCGCTTTTTGATTGCACTTTATTTTTTAGAACTAGATGAGGAAACCCCAGAAGTGAGGTAACCACTAAGCGCATTCTTCAAGTCGTTATCCTTGATGCTGATATCAGCCTTGCGGAGGATACCACCAATAATCTTTTGGATTGCGTCTGAGTTCTTTGAGTTGTTCATGAAGTCACTGGCAATCTTATCCTTCAACCGTGACTCAACCTTGCTCTCGGATGGCTTGGAAGCTACCTTGTCGAGCTTGATAACATAGTACTTACCGTTGGCACCCTGGACAGGGGAGTCTGAAGTAGCACCAACTGACATCTGGGCAGCGGCCTTTTGAACCTGACTGTCAACGCTGGTACTGGTTGAATCAAAGGCTGGTAGCTGACCATCCTTGCCACTATCCTTGTCAGTACCGGTGTTGTACTTCTTGTACACTGATGACCAGCTTGAGCCAGCGCCCAAGTCATCAATGGCTGACTGGGCCGAATCAGAATCCTTGGCAGTAATCAGGGAAATCGTCGTGTCAGGCTGGTAGTCAGCGTAGGCATCATCAACCTGCTTTTGGGTAATCTTGTAGTTATCCTTAATAGCTGCTGACATCACCATCTTGTTACGCAGTTGCGTCTTGAATTCATCGGCCGTCATGTTGTTTTGGGCCAAAACTTCATTAAACTGTGAACCGTACTGAGCCTTTTGCGTTTCAAAGGCCTTGTCGGAGTCAGCCTTTGAGACCTGGTTACCATACTTGGCGTTTAAGACCTTGTTGATGGCCATGTTAGCAAATTCTTGCTGACCGGCCGAAGACTTCTTCACGTCGTCGTAGTATTCTTTCTCAGTAATTTTTCCTGCGTTAGAACTCATCAAGGTCTTCGATGAATTAAAGTACAGGTAGACTAGGCCGGCAACAAAAACCAAAATCAGGGCCGGCCATGCAAATTTACGCATAATCAAGTTCCTTCCATTACTTAAGCATTGCTTGTCATTTTAACATAAAGCTTACTGGTCCGCTTGTGACTTTCCCAGAACGGCCCGCATGCTTTCCTGGGCCTGACTGATTCTTTCCAGGTGAGGGCGGTTTTTGAAGTTGAACTTGTCAATTGAAATTTTGAGGTCGCTGATGTTGCGGTTATCGTCTGGCAATTGTGCTTGCAATTCATTTAACTGAGCCTTGAACTGGCGGGATAATTCACCTAGTTCCTTGAATTCAGCGAAGATGCCTTTAATATCGTTAATAATTTTCACTTGCCGGCCTCCATTTCCTTAGCAATTTGGTTGGCAATTTCCTGGTAGCGGGCTGGGGTAAAATCCGCACTGTGATCAATGGTTGGTGCCAGCTGCGCATTGAGATTGTCGTCGTCATAGCGGGGAATCAGGTGCCAGTGGGAGTGAATCACAGTCTGACCAGCAGAAGGGCCGTTGTTAGATTGGATATTGATACCCGTGATGGCGGGGTTGCTAGCCTTAATTGCCCGGGCTAAGATAGGCAGCTTCAAGAGCACTTCACGGGCAGTCTGGTCATCGTAATCAAAAATATCAGCCACGTGTTTTTTAGGGACCAGGAGGGTATGACCCGGCGTTACCTGGGAGATATCCAAGAAGGCCAAAACGTCGTCATCTTCATATACCTTGTAGGCGGGGATTTCGCCCGCAATAATCTTGTCAAAAATGTCTGCCATGCCTACGACTCCTTTGTGGGATTTCTAACGATTATTATAACAAAAGGAAAGCAGCCTGGTATAATAATAGCCATGGGATTAATCGTAAATAATTTATCCGGTGGCTACGCCGGTAACAACGTTTTAAGGGATGTTTCCTTTGAAGTGCCAAATGGCAAGATCGTCGCTTTAATTGGCTTAAATGGGGCCGGTAAGTCGACGACAATCAACCATATCATTGGTGAGCAACAACCTTACACCGGCAAAATTGAATTAAACGGGACCGACATCGCCGCCGACCCGACCAAGTTCAAGTCACAAATTGCCTACATTCCAGAGCAGCCCATTCTTTATGAGGAGCTAACTCTGGCTGAGCATTTACATTTAATGCTGGCTACTCATGGCAAAGACGACCAGGAGAACTGGGATCAGGTGCAAGACCTCTTAAAGAATTTTCGGCTGGATGACAAGCTGCACTGGTTACCCATCCACTTCTCAAAGGGGATGCGGCAGAAGGTCATGATTGTAGCGGCCTTCATGTTAAATGCGCCCCTTTTGGTCATTGATGAGCCTTTCTTGGGACTAGATACCCTGGCCCAAAAGGACGTGATTAGGATGATGCAAGAACAAGCTCAGGCTGACAGAAGCGTCTTGTTAACCACGCACTTGCTGGCGTCCGCTGCTAGCTATGTCGATGACTTTGTCGTTTTGCGGGACGGTCGAATCGAATTCATTGGTACGCCAGCTGAGTTGGCGGCTAGTCACGGTCTGACCATTGAAACCCTGGATGACTTCTTTAACTTAGCGCAACAGGAAGAGGCGATTTATGAGTCTTGATCGTTTATTTTGGCGGCGCTTCTTTAAACACCAGGCCCGCAATGCCCGGTACATGCGCCTGCTTTTTAATGACCACTTCATTATATTTCTGGTGATTTTGCTGGGTGCAGCAATTATCTGTTATCGGATTTTGCTGGGGATGCCAGCCAGTAATCCTTTCTGGCAGACCGGCTGGTGGCAGTATGGCACCCTGGCCTGGCTGCTGATTGGTTTGCAGTTCGGCGATTTCGTGACCTACGTTAAGCCGGCTGACCGCCTTTTTTTATTGGGCAATGACCGCTTTATGGTGTCGCGGTATTTTCGACAGGCCTTAAAGGTTAGCTATGGCTATGCGATTTTGTGGCAACTAGCCTTTATCATTAGTATCGCCCCAATTCTAACCCGGATTGGGATTAACAATGTCATTTCAGTTGGGTCGATGATTATCTTTATCATGACCTATAAACTGTTGATGCTGATGGAAACCCGGGAAAAGTTGTTCTTAAAGCCCCGGACCGAGCCTGACGTTATTATTTTTGAACGTAACACGGTGCCCGAGGAACTGCTTTACCACTTCTTATATCCTGCAGTTGTCCTGGGGTTGATTTTGTTCTTGCAACCCAACCTCTCAGCAGCAACCCTGATTTTGTGGCTGTTGGTCTTGGCTGGGGTTTGGCTCTTTCACTTCCGCACCAACCACGAAAAGTGGCAGGTATATGCCATCGACTGGACGCCCACCGTTCGGCAGTCCCAGTTACATGAGCAAAAGATTTTGCACTTCTACTCACTCTTTGCTGAAGTGCCACACTTACCTAAATCCATTAAGCGCCGTCCTTACCTGGACTGGTTGATTTCCTGGATGTCAGGCGGTCGTAGCGGTCTCTATCGGCTTTATGCCATCCGCTTGGTTCGAAACGATGAAATTCTACCGCTGATTATCCGGTTAATTGCGGTCGGCATAGTGATTTTGCTGAGCCTGTCTCAGGCTCCGTTCTGGCTGACGGTTGTCGTTGCAGCGGTGGTGATTTACCTGATTAACTTTCAGATTCTCCCACTTTATGAGGAAACGCAAAAGACACTGTGGACCCGTCTAATGCCGCTGACTGCTGCCCAACGCAGCCAGAGTTTTGGACGCTTGCTCCTCCAATGGAGCCTGATTAGTGCAGTGATTATTTCCCTGGCCAACCTGGCCCAACCCTTGCGCGCCTTGGGAATTTTTGTCGGCAGCTTGCTGATGACTGCCTTTTTGCAGTGGTATTACGTACCCCATGCCTTGAAGAAAGTAAACAAAGGAGCACGTTGATGCATTTACGGTCAAAGCCCTGGGCCAAAGGTTGGCTCCAGGACCACCCCGATATCGTTATTAGCCAGGACAAAGCGGAAACCATGGCTGGTCACTGGCAGGATATCTTTGATAAAGAGCAGCCTATCCAGTTAGAAATTGGTTCAGGTAAGGGCCAGTTCATCATGAACCAGGCTGTAGCCCATCCCGGAATCAACTTTATTGGGATGGAAATCCAAGAAACGGCGGTAGCCATTGCTGCCCGGAAAAGTTTTGACCAGTATGGCAAACTACCCAACTTACGTTACATTTACGGTAATGGCAGTGGGGTAGATACCTACTTCAACAAGGGAGAAGTTAGTAAGATTTATCTTAATTTTTCTGATCCCTGGCCAAAAACTCGCCATGAGCGGCGTCGTCTGACTTACAAGACTTTTTTACAGGCTTACCAGCAGGTCTTGCCTGATGGTGGCGAGGTGGAGTTTAAAACCGATAACCGGCATCTCTTTGAGTACTCCTTGGTGAGCTTTATGAATTTTGGTATGCGTTGGCAACCAGAAGACTACTCTTTGGACTTGCACGCCGACCCTGATAAGGTAGCGGGCAATATCGAGACCGAGTATGAACAAAAATTCCTGGCCAAGGGTCAGCCAATTTACAAGGTAAAGGCTCATTTCTAAAAATAAAAAAGCCCCGATAGGGGCTTTTTTTATTGGTGTTGAACGCCGATTTGATAGAGGGCCTGGTCCAAGTTAACCTGTTGGGTCAAAGTCTTAGCAATTTCCTCACGCTGCAATGAACTGGCGCTAATGCCGGCCACCGAGCGGTTAATAATCTCGGTAAAGTCATTGTGCAGGGTGGAAGCCACACTAGGGTCAATGTTGTAGTGGCCGGCCTGGGCCGTTTTGACCGTGGTGACTACGCCGCCGGCACCGTAGATAGCGGCCTTGAGCTTGTCATAATCGTGGCTGCTTAGGACTGACTCGTTAAGCTTCAAAATCTTCTTAGCATCGGTTTCAACCTGGTCAGCGGTTTTAGGTTTGCTATAATCAAACTTTTTGAGGTCAGCCAGGAGGGACTTGATTTCAGTCCGGCTGGTTTGAATATGGCGGTAATCGTTTTTAGGGAGGGATACCCCGGCGTACTTGGGTCGCTGGTTGAAGGCCAAAAGGGCGATAACCAGGGCAATTAGAACCACACCTAGGGCAATGAAGGCTTTACGCATAGAGACTCCTAATCTTGGTCGCGGTGACCATTATCAGTGCGTTCTTCAGGGTTAATTTCAGTAAACTCACCATCAATGACATTGTCATCATGAGCACTGTCAGACTGGTTGGAGCTAACGGTCCGCCGGTAAAAGACCACGGCGAGAATAATGATTAGTAAAATTAAAATCAGCATCGGATTAAAGATGAAGGTCAACAAAAGCAGGATAAGTAGGGGAACGAGCAGCCAGCGAATTAAGAACCAGCTGCTTTGGATCAGGGCCATTACAGCCGTAATAACGATGGCCACAATCAGGGCCAAAACAAGTAACCAAGCCATTTTTTCTCCTAGTAATTATAGAAAGTCGCGGTTATTGCGGAAGCCATCCACGGCTAACTTGGCCGACAGTTGGTCAGCAAAGCGTTGGACGTGGAGATTAACCACATCGCTGTCAACAAAGAGTTCAATGCGGTGCACCAGGTAGTGTGGGGAACTAACGTCGGTGCTGACCGAGATGATATCGCCAACCTGAGGGGCCTGGGGTAACTGGATATTAGTCTCAACCCGGGCACTGCTGATGATTAAATTATATTGAGGCATTTTGTTTGTTTTCCTTTCTTAAGATTGGTTAGGATGTTAACGAAACTAACCTTAGACATATTCTATTTTACCATGCTTATCGGGTAAAAAATCATCCTTGTCATTAGCCGCCTTGGATTTGGCAAGGTGGCTAGGCGGAATTTTGAGGGTGTGCTAGAATTTAGAGCGTAGTCCCAAGCATGGGGCACTTAGCACTGGTAGCTCAGCTGGATAGAGCAGCCGGTTTCTACCCGGCAGGTCGAGGGTTCGACTCCCCCTCAGTGCATTTCTGACAGTGACGCATTGATAGGCGCACTGTCTTTTTGTTTCTACGTAGATTGTTTATGCTTGTCGCCAGCACGTTGATTATCGTAAAATAATATCAATTTAAACCGTGAAACCCAGGGAGATCAGTATGCTAGAAGGGGCCTTTGCCGTATTTTTCATCATCGCACTCTTTATTTTCGCCTTCACCATGTGGGAAATCTTTATTTACGTCATCTTTTGGATTGTGACCCTGCCTTTCCGTCTCTTTTTACGGATGTGGCAGGCCATTTTTGGCGGTCGCTAACCCCAGACTGCCATGAGTAGGGCCTGGTAGCGGTCAATTATGCCAATTTCGGGGTTTGCCCATGAAAATCCCACGTGTTTGTTATACTATGGTCTATATTTGGAGAATTGTGAAAATATATTCAAAAAGTGTAAGACAACACTGATCTGAGGGAGTTAAGATTGGTAGAAAATAAGCAGGATGCCCGGATTATTCGTACCAGGCAAACAATTCGTCGGATTGGCTTGGATCTGATGACCAGCCAACCAGACTTTTCAATTTCAACCTTACTGGACCGGGTTAAAATCACCCGGGGAACCTTTTACCGCCACTACCGTAATAAGGAAGACTTGGTAGCTGACATTAACCGGGTCCTAATTGAACAGCTGAGTCAACATACCCAGGAACAGTTTCGCGTGGCCCGGGTCATTGCGGTTATCAGTGAGCGGGCCGTTTTTTATAATTCAGTCCTGAACCAGCAGGTGGACCAGATTTTTTACCAGGACCTGATGACCCGTTTACGAGCCCAGATGCGTCATCAACTGGCTGAGGTGAAAGATGACAGTCTGCGTCAGCATCTGGCCTATCAGTGGGAGGCCATTGTGGCCGGTTTCTTTGCCTGCGTGGCCAAGTGGTTGGATGACAGTATGAATATGAGTCAGCCTGATTTATTGAACGAGTTTGCCGAGATTTGGCGGTTAAATATTAGCACGACTGGGCAAACCGGCTTGCAATTATTCGATTTCACCACGCCGGCTTGATAAGGGCTGGGAACTTTGCTATAATTTAACGGTTGATAGCGTGGCTACAACCACTCAGAATAGGTTATTAAGTTTGTCAGCTTTAGCTGGCCGCCTAGGATGGTGAGTCTAAGTAAAAAAGGAGACGTCAGCAATGGCATACGCAGTGATTGTTACCGGCGGTAAGCAGTACAAGGTTACCGAAGGCGACACGATTTACGTTGAAAAGTTAGCAGCAGCAGAAGGTGATAAGGTTACCTTTGATCAGGTTGTGCTTACTGATTCTAAGATTGGAACACCTTTTGTTGAAGGTGCTAAGGTTGAAGGAACGGTTGAGAAGCAGGGTAAGCAAAAGAAAGTGGTTACCTTCAAGTACCGTCCAAAGAAGAACTCACACACTAAGCAGGGACACCGTCAGCCATATACACGGGTTAAGATTGACTCACTTGCTTAAGGTCACTGTAAAGGAGATAGACTTATGTTAATGAACCAAGATAACTTACAGATGTTTGCCCACCACAAGGGTGGTGGATCTTCTGCCAACGGTCGTGACTCAGCTGGTCGCCGTCTGGGTACTAAGGTTGCCGATGGTCAGTCTTTGACTGCCGGATCAATTATCTACCGCCAGCGCGGTACGCACATTTACCCAGGTGCCAACGTTAAGAAGGGCGGCGATGATACTTTGTTCGCCTTGACTGACGGCGTGGTTAAGTTTGAGCGTAAGGGTCGCGACAAGCGCCAGGTTTCGGTATATTCTCGCGAAGAATACCAAGCCGCTGTGGCTAAGTAAAACCCTTTCAAAAACAGCTTCGGCTGTTTTTTTGTTGCCTAAAATAGCTGACGGCGGGTAAATCGGTGGGGCAGTTGCTGTGCTACAATAGGTGGGAAGAAAGCCAATCACACTTTTATAACAAAGGAGTTTACATGGCATATTTAGAAGATCGCATTAAGAAGTTGCAAAAGTTGCTCAAGAAGTTAGACCTGGATGGCATGCTGGTTTACCAGGGCTTTAATATGGACTATCTGACTGGTTTTACTGGCGGCACCGGCGACGGCATTGTCGTAGTGGGACCAGACTCAGCCCAGTTGATTACTGATGCCCGTTACGAAGACGAGTACCGTGAGGCGCTGCCTGAAAATGTCAGTTTTGCAGTCACCCGTGACTACTTTGGTCAGGCCGTGGATACGGTCCAAAAGATGGGCGTGAAGAAGTTAGGCTTTGAAGCCGACATGCCTTATAACGTCTTTGAGTACTTTGATGAAAACTTGCCTGGGGATGTGAGCTTTGACGCTGTCCCAGAGGCCATCGAAGCCCTGCGTGAAGCCAAAGATGACTTGGAAATTAAGGCGTTGAAGGCGGCTACGGCAGCATCAGTTAGGGCCTTTAATGACCTCCTGAAGTTTATTAAGCCCGGTCAAACTGAACTAGAAGTTGCCAATGAATTAGACCGGTTGCAGAAGCATTATGGCGGCTCTAAGCCTTCCTTTGACACGATTGTTGCTTCTGGTGCCCGGGCAGCTCTGCCTCATGGCAGTGCCACTGACAAGGTGCTGGAACCTGGTGACTTGGTCACAATTGATTTTGGTTACTATCTAGACGGCTATACTTCTGATATCACCCGGACAATTGCCATTGGCGAGATTGATCCCGAACTGAAAAAGATTTACGAAATCGTCAAGCAGGCTAACATCGATGCCATTGATATCATCAAGCCCGGCATTTCAACTGATGAAATTGACCGGGTGGCCCGGGACTACATTACCGAGCACGGTTATGGCGAGCAGTATAAGCATTCAACTGGACACGGCGTTGGTCTAAATATCCATGAAGGACCGGTTTTGCGTAGTTCTGCAGGTGATGAGGTTCAAGTCGGCAACTTGCTAACGATTGAACCTGGTATTTACCTAGCCGGTAAGGGTGGTGTCCGGATTGAGGATGATATCCTGGTTACCCCTGAAGGACATGAAAACTTAACCGCTGGCATTACCAAGGATTTGGTGGTTATTCCAGCTTAAATAAAGCAGTCTTAGACGCTTTGTCTAAGGCTCTTTTTTATGCGGATGGAATTGGTTCGGACCAGCTGAAATGGTAAAATATGGTTAGGAAACGAGGTACCTATGGAAAAAATTCGCCTACTGCACACTAATGATTTACATTCCCACTTGGAAAATTGGCCCCAGATTGTCCGATTTTTACACCAGGAACAAGATCAATTTGCCGGCGAAGTTTTTACCTTTGATATTGGGGATGCCATTGACCGCCTCCACCCGATGACCGAAGCTAGTTTAGGCCAGGACAACATTCAGCTCATGAATGAGGCCCACTATCGGGCGGTTACGATTGGTAACAATGAGGGATTAGGCCTCAACCACGAACAGCTCAATGTTCTTTATGAGCACGCTAACTTTGATGTTTTACTGGCTAATTTATTAGAAAAACCGGAAATGCAGCTACCCAAGTGGGCCAAGCCCTACGCGGTTTACCAGAGTCAGGTCGGTACAAAGGTTGGGGTAATTGGGATGACGGCTCCTTACGGGCTAACTTACCCCCTGATGGGTTGGCAGCCAGAAGATGTGGACCAGACCCTGGATAAGTACTTGCCAGAGCTACGGCAGGAAAGTGATGTGGTGGTGCTGCTTTCCCATCTGGGCCTTCCGACTGACCGGCGCTTGGCGCAAAAATACGACCTGGATGTGATTCTGGGTGCCCATACCCACCATGTTTTGCCTGAGGGGGAAATGGTGGCGGGGACCATTCTGGGCGCAGCCGGCCGATACGGGGACCACGTCGGTGTGGTCGACTTAGAGCTAGACGACCAGCACCAGGTCCAGGCCAAGTCAGCCCGGGCGATTCCAGCAGTGAAATTGCCAGTTGAGTCCCACGATTTAGAGGAAGTTCGTGACTGGTTGACGCTGGGTAAGCGCCAGCTACGGCGCCAGGTGGTAACCCACTTGCCAGCAGCCTTGCAGCCCGACCAACAGGCCCAGGATGCTCTGGCAGCACTGAGTGAGTTCTTACAGGTGTCAGCGGCCATGGTGTCAACGGGGATGTTTGTCGAAACCTTACCAGCCGGGCCACTGAGCCGGTATGAACTGCTGGAGAGTATGCCTCACTCAGTTAACCCCACTACCTTTACTTTAACGGGCGCACAGTTAAAAACCTTACTGGCTGAGATTAGGGAAAGTCAATCGGAGCTCCTGGATTATCCAATGAAAGGGAGCGGTTTTCGGGGGCGGATTTTTGGTAAGATGGTCTTCAAGGATTTGCACCAGGACCCGGCCAGCGGTCAGGTTTATTACCAAGGAAAAGCAGTTTCTGACCAGGAAAATTATCAACTGGCAGCCTTAGACCACTACAAGTGGATTAGTTTTTTCCCGGTCTTAAACGACGTGCCGGTTGAGATTCACCTGGACCTGCAGCTGCGTGAGTTGATGGCTGATTACTACCAGCAGAAGTATGGTCCAGCCGATTAAGAGGATTAGAATTTATGGATCATGAAACCCTAAAAGCTCGGACCCTCGAGCAGCAAAAGAAGCGTCAGGCCGACTATGAAGTGGAAACCTTTGGCGATGAAGTCAGCATTGATGGCTTGCAGTTACGCCTGGTGACCAATGTCAAGGAGGCCTTTGACGCTGGTAAACTGGCCATGCGTTACACGCCCATTTTGGCCCAGTATGACTTGCTGGTCGGGGATATATCCGCTGACCAGCTCCGGTTAAAAGGATTTTACCGGGACAACCACAGTGGGGAACGGGAGCAGCGGGCCGAAGCCCTGCAGGATTATCTTTACGAGTATGTTAATTTTGGGGCGCCTTACTTTATTCTGGAAAATCTCACCCCTAAACCGGTTAAAAAGCCAAGTAAGTCCGGTCGGCAGCGGCGCCGTCGTACGAATCGGTCCCGCAATAACGGCGGCAAGCGCACTAATGGCAGCAAGGGTGGCGAAGCTAAGGCTCCAAACAACAATGCTCATAAAAAGGGCGGCCAGTCGGCCAGTCAAAAAAAGCGGAACCACCAGTTTACCATCAAGAAAAGTGAATAATAGATAACCCCAGTGATTTAAACAGTAACCCTTTAATTGAAAGATGGGTTACTAATTGCTACAATACAAGCATCAAATCACAGGGGTTTTTTATGCGAAAAAATAATGTACAGGCCTTGGCCCAGACTGCGGTGCTATTGGCACTCCTAATTGTGCTGGGCATGGTGCCCGCCGTGCCGACCGGGATTCTACCAATCCCGATTGTCTTGCAAAACCTGGGGGTAATGCTGATTGCCCTTTTGTTAGGACCTCGTTGGGGTAGCGCGGCTATGGTCGCCTTTTTTGCCTTAGTGGCAGCTGGTTTGCCAGTCCTTTCGGGCGGTCGTGGTGGTCTGGCCGTTCTAAGCGGACCCACGGCCGGCTACCTACTGGCCTGGGCCTTAACGCCCGTCCTAGTCTTTGCCTGCCAGCGATTACTGGTTGGCTGGAGCGGCAAACTTAGCCAGCCCCTGGCCCTGTGGTTAGGAGCAGTAGCAAGCTCTTACCTGTTGGGAACCTTAGTTTTGGTGGGACAGACCCACCTGCCATTTTGGCCCAGCCTGTGGGCTAACTGGGCCTTTATCTTGGGCGACACGGCTAAGGTCGTGATTGCTCTGATTTTGTACCGGGCTGTGCAGCGTTTTGGTCTGGTTAAAACCGGAGTGCGCTCATGACGGTTAAGGATCAGATTTTAGCTGCCTTACTAGCTTGCCAACCGGACTGGCTTTCTGGTGATCAACTGGCCGACCAGGTCGGTGTTAGCCGGGAAAGTGTTTGGAAAGCCGTCCGAGCATTGAAGCAGGCAGGCCAAGAAATTGAAAGTCGTAAGGGATTAGGGTACCGGTTAGTGGGTAGTCACCAGGTTAGTGCCCAGGCGGTGCGGCACTGGCTGACAGCCGAAATTCACATCGCTGTCCAGGTTTTTGATCAACTAGACTCAACCCAGCTTCAGGCCAAGAAAATTGTGAGCCAGCAGGTCTTGGACCAGCCGGTGGCAGTGGTGGCCCGCCAGCAAACCGCTGGTTATGGTCGCCACCAACGACCATTTTTTGCCCAGGCGGACCAGGGACTGTATGTCAGCCTGATTTTGCCTAATCAGGTACTAGGCAAGTTGCATCCTGGTTTGCTAACGACCGCTGCGGCAGTTGCCATTGTCAATACCTTACAGGACTACTTTCCCAAAGATCAGTTCCGGGTTAAGTGGGTTAATGACATTCTCTTAAACGGTCTCAAGGTCGGCGGTATCATTACTGAAGCCATTACGGAGTTAGAAGACAATCACCTGTCAGCGGTGATTCTGGGTTTTTTCCTTAATCTATGGCCGATTGACTTTCCGGCTGAATTAGCACAGAAGGCGGGTAGTATCTTGACCGATAGTCAGGCCAGCCTAGATGTTAACCACCTGCTGGCTGATTTGCTAACAAACATTACATTGGTTAGTCGGGACTATCAGGACGGTCGTTATCTGCCAGTATATCGTCAATTAGCCCAGGAAATGATTGGGCAGATGGTTACTATCCAGGTTGGTCAGGACCAAAAAGTTGGTACGGTAACCGGCTTTAATGACCAGGGCGCCCTGATATTAAAGGATGACCATGGTCACGAAGAGGGCATCTATAGTGGGGATGTGACCAAGGTTCACCTCAACAATCATCCTAATTTATAGAATAAAAAAGCAGCCCATGGCTGCTTTTTTGTGTTTATTTTAACGGTACATCAACGACCCAACCTTCAGGTCCAACTTCATCGCCAGTTTGGATGGCAGTCAGGCGGTCATACAGCTTTTGGGTCCAAGGCCCAACCTCGGTTTCTGAGTAGAAGACGTGCTTTTTACCGTGGTGGGTGATGGAGCCAACTGGTGAAATGACAGCGGCAGTACCCATGGCACCGGCTTCGGCAAACTGGTCCAAGTCATTAATTGAAATGGTGGTTTCTTCAGGCCGTAGGCCGATTTCCTTGGCAATTTCCATCAGGGAGTACTTGGTTACCGAAGGCAAAATGGAAGGGGACTTAGGGGTTAGGAAGCGGCCGTCCTTGGTAATACCAAAGAAGTTGGCTGAGCCCAGTTCTTCGATATTTTCGTGCAGGCGGGGATCGAGATAAACCACATCCGCATAGCCGGCTTCGTGGGCTTGGGCACCAGGTAGCATGGAAGCGGCATAGTTACCACCGGCCTTTGCCTGGCCGGTCCCACCGTGGGCCGCTCGGTCGTACTCGTTAGTCACGTAAGCATTGGGCTTGAGACCGCCCTTGTAATAGGCGCCAACTGGTGTCGCAAAGACGGAGAAGACATATTCGTCGGCTGGATGAACGCCGACCACCGGGCCGTTACCAAATTCAAAGGGCCGCAAGTAGAGACTGGCACCGGTACCATAAGGCGGCACGAAATCCTGGTTAGCCTTGACCACTTGTTTAAGGGCATCTACGAACTGGTCAGCTGGGAAGGGGGCCATCATCAGCCGGTCAGCGGACCGCTGCAGGCGGGCGGCATTCATGTCCGGCCGGAAAAGGTTTATCCCACCGTCTTTGCGACGGTAGGCCTTGAGGCCTTCAAAGATGTCTTGGCCATAGTGCAGGCCGGTAGCCGCTTCGTGAACTGGAATTTCAGCTGAAGTTTCTAAGCCACCCTGGTTCCACTGGCCGTCTTTAAAATAGGCCCGGTAGCGGTAGGGCAAGTCGTGGTAAGCGAAGCCTAAATCGCCCCAGTCTTTAAAATCGGTAGGTTTTGCTTTTTGCTCAGTCATGGTTAGCACCTCTTTTATTAGAAAATTCTTATTAAAACTATAAGCACAACGATACCAGGTTGCCGGAGAATAGCAAGAGTAAGCCTGCGAATTGATAAAAATTATTTGTCCTAGAAATTTGCTAAGATGGCATTAGCATTTAAGACAGCAAATGGAGGAAGTTTATGCGCCTGGTCCTAGCATCGAATAACGCCGGTAAAACTAAGGAAATCACTACCCTTGCCCAGGAAATGGGTTACCAGGTGGTGGGCTACCAGGAGCTGTTGGGGCGGCGCCTGGATTTCCCGGACGAAACCACTGATTCCCAGCCCCAAAACGCCATGGCTAAGGCGGAATACATTCATCAGTTTTTGCCAGATGAGTATATTTTAGCGGATGATTCTGGTCTCTACTTGGCGGCTTTTCCAGAACGGTTTGGGGTGGTGACCTCCCGTGAATTTGCCAAACTGGGAATTTACGAGGCTGCCGATGAACAGGCTTACCTGATTGATCTTTACCAAGGTGTAAAAGACCGTTCCGCTTACTTGCTGGCTGACATGGCTCTGGTTACTCCTGACGGCCATCAGCGCCTAGCCCAGGCCAAGGGTGGGGTAGCGATTGCCAATCACATTGGCCACGGTCCTTACCTGGGTGGTCTGGACAATGTCTTAGTAGCCGAGAATCAGAAAATCCTAGCCGAGATGGATTTAGATGAGGTCGTGGCCTATCACCAGCGGGCCCGGGCCCTGAAAGAACTGGTGGCGACTTTGTAATTTCTGTATTTCGTGCTAGAATTGTTCGAGTAATTATTGCCGTTAAAGGGGACTGTCATGACTATCCAAGCAAATACATACTGGCAAACCATCGCTAACCGGGCGCGGATGCAAGGGCGTCCCTTTTTTAGCATGGCACCAATGGAAGCGGTCACCGATACCATCTTTCGTCGAGTAGTCGCACAAGCTGGCCAGCCCGACGTCTACTATACCGAGTTTACCAATGCTAGTTCGATGGTCCACCCCAAGGCTAAGTTTTCAGTGCAGGGCCGTCTGGCAGTGGCACCCGGTGAGCAGCAACCAGTTGCCCAAATTTGGGGCTCTCGGCCGGTTGATATTGCGGCAGCCAGCCGTCTCCTGCCGGCTATGGGTTATGAGGCCGTTGATATCAACATGGGCTGCCCGGATGGGACCGTCATTAAAAACAGCGCCGGTTCGGATTTGATTCGCCATCCTTACCTGGCCCAGGACATCATTGCAGCGGCCAAGCAAAGTGGTCTACCAGTTTCAGTTAAGACCCGGCTGGGCTTTTACAAGCCGGCTGAATTTCGGACCTGGCTGCCATACATTTTGCAGCAGGACGTAGCCGTCTTGACAGTTCACCTGCGCACTCGTAAGGAAATGTCCAAGGTGCCAGCCCACTATGAGCTAATTGATGAAATCTTGGCCATGCGTGACCGTCTAGCACCTAATACTCTGATTCAAATTAATGGTGACATTAAGGATCGTCAGGCTGGCTTGGACTTAGCCGCAAAGCACCCTGGTATTGATGGCATTATGATTGGCCGGGGGGTCTTAGAAAACCCTTATGCCTTTAATCCGCAGACCGATGGCCACAGCTTGGCCGAGTCCGTAGCCCTGCTGCGCTTGCAGCTGGACCTCTTTGATGAAGTGAATGCCACGGTAACGCCTAAGAACTTTGAAGCCTTAAAGCGCTACTTTAAGATTTACCTGCGGGGCTTTGCCCATGCTTCCAACTTGCGTCAGGCCTTGATGGAAACGCACAGCACCCAGGAAGTCCGTGAGCAACTCTGGCAGTCTGGTTTGATTAAGGACCAGCGGTCAGCTTAAAATAAACATTTGTAATTAATTGGTTGAGGTAGACTCAAGGATTGAACCAACGTGGGGGAGCGTTGGTCGGTCTTGGAGTCTATTTTTTTATGTTTTGGGAGGGTTTGATGAACATAATGATGTCCTTAATTTTAATCTTAGGTGCCGGCTTGATTTTTGCCGGCCTGGCCGAATCAATTAAGATGCCGGCCGTGGTTGGTTTGATTGTAGCGGGCCTAGTGTTGGGGCCGGCTGGTCTGGACTGGGTCCAGGTCAATGGTGCCATCAATGGTTTGGCCCACCTGGGCGTGATTTTAATCATGTTTTTAGCTGGTCTGGAAAGTGACCTGGACTTGTTAAAGCGCTATGCTAAGCCGGCGGTCTGGGCTGCTTTGGGTGGCATGCTTTTACCGATTGCCGTCTTTGCCGGTCTGGGACTAAGCCTGGGCTGGTCAACGGAAATTGCCCTCTTTTGGGCGGTCTTATTTTCAGCGACGTCCGTGGCGATTTCGGCCCAGGTGCTGGCCCAATACCAACAGCTAGATTCCCGTCCGGGTGTGGTGATTATGGGAGCGGCCGTGGTTGATGATCTCTTGGCCGTTCTGGCCTGGGGTGTCTTTGCCAGTAGTTTTGGTCTGGGAAATGCCAGTGGAAACTTGGCCATTAGCTTAGTTGTTCAGTTGGTCTTCCTAGTTGTCCTAGTGATGGTGGCCTGGTTGGTCCTGCCCCGTCTGGTCGCTTTCATCAAAAGCCACTGGTCTTTAAATTTGGCTTACTTATTTATCCTGGTTATTGTCTTTGGCCTGGCAGAACTAGCTGAACACCTGGGTTCCTCGGCGGTGATTGCGGCCTTCTTGCTTGGTTTGGGTCTGTCCTCCTCGACATTTAAAGCAGAAAGTATCCAGAAAATTGCGCCGGTCAGTGACCTCTTTTTCGCCCCGGTATTCTTTGTCAGCATTGGTTTAAAAATGAGTTTTGCGGGCCTAGGTCACAGCTGGGCCTGGATTGGGCTCTTAACGGTCCTGGCAATCGCCACCAAGCTAATTGGTGCCGGTGGTCTGGCTTACTGGCAGGGACTCAACCAAAGGGAAAGCCTGACGGTTGGAATCGGCATGGTCAGCCGGGGTGAAATGGCCCTGATTATTGCCGACCTTGGTCTGGGCTTTAACCTAATTAATGGCACCACCTACACCATTTTGGCGGTGGTTATCCTGCTAACAACGGTCTTTACGCCCTTAGCCCTGCGACCTTTACTTGCTCCTCGGCGCTAATTTAGCCCCTAATTTGCTATAATGAAATCATGAAACTCACCAGTACCTTAATTACTAAATTACTAGACCAGCACCACCTGTTAAAGGCCGCTCCAGAGGGAGACCGGGTTTTTGACTTTATGCACTACGATACCCGCCAATTGCAGGACAATACGCTCTTTGTGGTGAAGGGGGCTTTCAAGCCGGAATACCTGGAGGGACAGGATCAAATTACTGGCCTGGTAACCGCCAATCCCATGCCAGTTGACCTGCCCCAGTGGGTCGTGACTGATAGTCAAAAGGCCCTTTCAGTCCTCTCGATGGCTTTCTTTGATAACCCGCAGGAACAGCTGTGGATTGCTGGTATTACTGGTACTAAGGGGAAGACGACCGCGGCCTACTTCGCCCACGCCATTTTACAGGTGACCACTAAGGGGAAGACGGCCCTCTTTTCAACGGTGGACCGGATTACTGGTCCCAGTGCCGCTGACCGCAAAAAATCCGATTTAACCACGCCAGAGTCTTACGAGCTTTTTAAAGACATGCGTAAGGCGGTTGACCACGGCATGACCCACCTGGTCATGGAAGTCAGTTCCCAGGCCTACCTGCGGGAGCGGGTTTACGGGTTGAATTACCAGGTTGGCGCCTTCTTAAATATTTCGCCTGACCATATTGGTCCTAACGAACACCCTAATTTTGAGGACTACCTGGCCCATAAGTTGATGCTCTTTGATCACACGGACCGGGTGGTGATTAACGCGGAAAGTGACCACTTAGACACCATTTTAGGCCATGCCCGAGCTGACCATGACAAGGTTTACACCTATGGTAAAGGTGGGGAATACACCTACCAATCCCTTAATTCTGGCCTGCACGAGAGCCGCTTTACCGTGGCGCCCAGTGACTTGCCGGAAATGACTGGGGACTACCGCTTGAATGTACCTGGTGATTTTAATGAATCCAATGCCATGGCGTCCCTGATTATTGCGGCCCTGGCCGGTGCTAAGCACGCTGATATGGTCGCTGGTTTGGACGCCGTGACCATCCCTGGTCGGATGATTAGCTTGCCTATTCGGGGACACGGTTTTGTTTTCGTAGATTACGCCCACAACTATGCTTCCATGAAGGCCTTACTGAGCTTTGCCCAGAACCAGTATCCGCAGGGCAAGGTGATTGTGGTCGTTGGTTCGCCAGGAAATAAAGGGGTTTCCCGCCGGGCTGACTTCGGTAAGGTAGTCAGTCAGTTTGCCGACAGTGTCTACTTAACCGCTGATGACCCCCAGTATGAGGATCCTAAAGACATTGCGGATGTGATTGCTAAACATATCACCAATCCCAAGGTGCAGGTCCACTTTGAAATGGATCGCATCAAGGCGATTCACGCAGCCATTGATGCAGCGGGTCCCGAAGACATTGTCGTCGTGGCCGGTAAGGGAGAGGACCCTTATCAAAAAATTCAGGGGAAAGATGTCCCTTATTTGGGCGACTATGGCGTGGTCAAGGCTTACCGCAAAGAACTAAGTGCTTCAGTGCAACCCAAACAGGTGTCTGAGCAGCCAACTGAGGAAGGTCATGACTAATTTTTACACAGATAAAAAGGTGCTGGTGGCGGTAACGGGCGGGATTGCGGCCTATAAAGCTACCAGTTTGGTTCGTTCCCTGGTTAAGGATGGGGCCCAGGTTCGGGTGATGATGACTCTGGCTGCTCAGGAGTTTATCACGGCCAAAACCTTGGCTGTCCTGTCTGGCAACGAGGTGCTGACTGACCAGGTCTGGGGAAACCCGAGTCAGGCTGTGACCCACGTAGATTGGGCCCGTTGGGCTGATTTAATCCTGGTGGTGCCGGCGACAGCTAATGTTTTGGCCAAGCTAGCGCATGGCTTAGCTGATGACGTGGTGACCACTACGCTTTTGGCTAGTCGGGCGCCTAAGGTAGTTGCCCCGGCCATGAACGATGGCATGTGGGAAAATCTGGCTACCCAGCGTAATATTAAGCAGTTGATTGCTGACGGCGTCTTGGTTATCCAGCCCAATCAGGGACTTTTGGCTGAGGGCTATGCGGCCGTCGGCCGGCTACCCGAACCTGAGGAGATTCTTAACCAGGCGGCGGTGCGCTTAATGGCTCGGCAAAATCCGCATTTGCAAGGTAAAAAGGTTCTAATCACCGCTGGGCCAACCCGGGAAACCATTGATCCCGTCCGGTACCTGACCAACCGCTCTTCGGGTAAAATGGGTTACGCCCTGGCCCAGGCGGCGGCTGAACTTGGTGCCGATGTGACCTTAATTACGACGGTTGCCCGGCCGCTTAGCTACGGGATTAACCGCATGATGGTGGCTGATGCTAGGCAAATGTTGGCAGCTGTCGAGGAACATTTTCCCCAAGCCGATTACTTTATCAGTGCCGCCGCGGTGGCGGATTTCCGAGTGGCCAGCGCGAGCGACCACAAAATCAAGAAACAAGACCTGGGCAGTGGTGACTGGCAGCTATCCCTGGTAACCAATCCAGATATTTTGTCCTGGGCGGGCCACCATAAGCGACCTAATCAGGTTGTGGTGGGCTTTGCCGCTGAGACCGACGACTTACTAGCCAATGCCCAGAATAAGCTCCAACAAAAAGGAGCCGACCTCATAGTCGCTAATGACGTTGGCAATGCTAAGATTGGCTTTGATAGTGACGAGAATGCTGTGACGCTGTTAGCACCTAACCGTGAACCTCAGGTGATTAAAAGTCAGTCTAAGTTAGCCGTGGCCCGCTTAATCCTGGCCCGGTTGCCGGTCGACTAGTTTAAACTTAGTTTTTATGCTAGAATAGAACGACTATTAAGAGTTAATGGAGGCAGCAATGGCTAAAGCAGATGAAGAAAATGCTTCAGGTTTTCATGTAGGAGATGTGCTCTTAGCACCCGCATACGGCAACCTCGACCAGCCCTTTACCGGTAAGGTGGAGAAGGTTTACGACAATGCGCTCCTGGTTGAAATCATTGAAAATGCACCCGCTGATCAGGCTGCGGTCAATGAAATGAACCACCGGGCTGTAGTGCGGATGTCTGAAGTTGAAGTCATCCAGGCGGCTCCTCAGCCTAAGGAAGAGGACGGCGAGTAAAGATGCTTAAACACTGTGGCCTAGCAAGTCCGTGTTGATGAGAGGCGGACCCTCAGTGTTAAGCGGCGCGTACTGGTCATGAACAAGTGATTAATTTTGAGTGGTTTCATCGAAACTATGAGAGTGGTACCGCGGGCAGGGCTCGTCTCTTGAGATAATCATGGGGCGGCCCTTTTTATTTTAAATTACAGTATAATGACCTTGTTTTAGGTGTTGAAAGGAAAGACAGGAATGGTTGAAAATCCAGCAGTTGTTGCAGCCTTGGCTGCCGTTATCCCGGACTTGAGCCCGGCTGAAATCCAAGATAAGTTAGAAGAGCCCAAGAGCAGTAACCTGGGGGATGTTGCCTTTCCAGCCTTTAGCCTGGCTAAGATTATGCACCAGTCACCGGTCCAAATTGCCGCTAAATTAGCTGATGACATTGATCAGACTGGTTTTGAAAAGGTGGTTGCGACTGGCCCTTACCTGAATTTCTTTTTGGATAAGGTGGCTACTTCGGCCTCAGTGTTGACCACCATCTTAGGTCAACAGGAACACTATGGTGACCAAACTGGCCCCAAGCGGGGCAATGTCACCATCGACATGTCCTCACCTAACATCGCTAAGCCAATGTCCATGGGCCATCTGCGCTCAACCGTGATTGGTAATTCGTTGGCTAATATTGCCGCTAAAAATGACTACCAGCCTATTAAAATCAACCACCTTGGTGACTGGGGAACCCAGTTTGGTAAGTTGATTTATGCCTACAAGACCTGGGGTAGTGAGGACGAAGTCAAGGCTAATCCAATTGACACCCTGCTGAAGTACTACGTCGAGTTCCACGAACGGGCCGAAAAGGACGATAGCCTCAATGATGAGGGTCGTAAGTGGTTCAAGAAGCTTGAAGATGGTGATGAAGAGGCCCTGCGGCTGTGGCGCTGGTTCCGCGAAGCTTCTCTGCAGGAGTTTACCGAAATTTATGACCGCCTGGGCATTACCTTTGATTCATATAATGGTGAGGCCTTCTATAATGACAAGATGGATGGCGTGGTTGACCAGCTGGCTGATAAGGGCCTGCTCGTTAAGTCCCAGGGGGCCGAGATTGTTGACCTTTCATCGGTTAACGAAAATCTGACCCCAGCCATGATTAAGCGTTCTGACGGGGCGACCCTGTACATGACCCGGGACTTGGCCGCTGCTATTTACCGTAAGGAAACTTACAACTTTGTGAAGTCCTTGTACGTCGTTGGTGGCGAACAGCGGGAGCACTTTGTCCAGCTCAAGGCAGTTTTGTCCCTGATGGGTTATGACTGGGCCGATGATATTGAACACATCGCCTTTGGTCTGATTACCTTCAACGGCAAGAAGATGTCAACCCGTAAGGGAGATGTGGTCCTCCTAAAAGACGTCTTAGACGACGCCCACCAATTGGCCCTGGCCCAGATTCAAGAAAAGAATCCAACTCTGACCAACCAGGACTTGGTCGCCGAACAGGTTGGGGCGGGCGCAGTTGTCTTCCATGATTTGATGAACGACCGGACTAACAACTTCGACTTTAACTTGGAAGAAGTGGTCCGCTTTGAAGGGGACACCGGCCCTTACGTGCAATACACTAACGCCCGGGCCCAGTCAATCCTGCGCAAGGCCGAGCGAGCCGTTCAGCCTGATGACACCCAGCTCGATGATCCGGCTACCTGGGAAATTGTTAGTGCCTTAAGCCAGTTCCCAGCCACGGTTAGCCGGGCTTGGGAACGGCGGGAACCCAGTGTGATTGCTAAGTATGCCCTATCCCTGGCGCGATCCTTTAACAAGTACTATGCTAATTCCAAGATTTTAGTTGACGATGACCAGTTAAACGCGCGCTTGTCCCTGGTGGCGGCCGTTTCCCAGGTTTTGACCGAAGCCCTACGTTTGCTCGGCGTGGAAGCACCGAAGGAAATGTAAGTACTAATGGGCAGTTAATTGTAGGGAGACCCTATGAATTTTTTTAAGCAAGTAAGGGCGTCTAAGACCTGGCAGTCGATGGCTGCCGTCTGGAATCGCTGGCAGCTTGGCCGCCTGTTAATTGTTAGTTTTTTGGCCCTCTTTTTCTTAAGTAGTGCCTATCTGGTCGGGGTGGCGAAGACCGCCCACGTCCGCAATTTGCAGGCCTCCTTATCCCAAACGACTAACATCTACGATAACAATAACCAACAGGCTGGTCAGCTCTACTCTCAAAAGGGGACTTACGTTAAGTACGACCAGATTTCACCCAACATGCGCGACGCCGTCCTATCGATTGAGGACCGTAATTTTTACCACGAACATGGTTTCTCAGTGAAAGGGCTGGCCCGCGCGGCCTATCTTTTGGTTAAAAACCGCCTGACTGGGTCCAAGGTGATTTCTGGGGGTGGCTCGACCATTACCCAGCAGCTGGTTAAAAATGCCTACCTCAACCAGGAGCAAACCTTTAGCCGAAAGGCCAAGGAAATCTTCCTGGCCATGCAGGTTGAGCAGGTTTACAGCAAAAATCAGATTCTAACCATGTACTTAAACAATGCCTGGTTTGGTAACGGGGTCTGGGGGGTTGAAGATGCTTCCCAAAAGTACTTTGGTGTCCATGCCAGTGACCTGACTACGGCCCAGGCAGCGACCTTGGCTGGGATGTTGACCAACCCGAGTGGCTTTAACCCAATTGATCACCCCGACCGGTCGAAATTACGGCGCGACTTGGTCTTGCAGACCATGGTTGCTAATAAGAAATTGAGCCAGTCGGATGCCCAAGCGGCCATTAACAGTCCGATTGTCCTCAACGATACCTATTCCGGTAGCGAGGGTTACCGCTACCCTTGGTTCTTTGATGCGGTGATTAACGAAGCTGTCAATAAGTATGGCTTGGATGAAAAGGCCATCATGAACGGTGGTTACAAGATTTACACCACCCTGAATCAAAAGGACCAGGATAACCTGCAAAAGGACTATCTCAATAACAGCCTCTTTGGTAATCAAAATAGCGCCCAGGCGGCCACGGTCGTCTTGAATGCCCAAGATGGTGGCGTCCGCGCCGTGATTGGTGGCCGGGAGACCCAGCACACCTTCCGTGGCTTTAACCGGGCGACTCAGGCCAGCCTGCAGCCCGGATCGATTATCAAACCAATCGTGGTTTATGCGCCGGCCTTATCCAGTGGTTATACGATTAATTCCAAGTTGCCTAACCACCGTCTGACCTTTGGGACGAATGGCTACTCGCCAAGCAATGCCTTAAACATTGAAACTGGGGATGTGACCATGTATCAGGCCCTGGAGCACTCCTATAATATTCCGGCCGTTTACCTGCTAAATAAGATGGGCATTAACACCGGTTACCAGAGTGCTTTGAAGTTCGGCCTGCCCGTTACTGACCAGGATAAGACTTTGTCCTTGGCCCTGGGTGGTTTGACCAAGGGCGTTTCGCCCCAGCAAATGGCCCAGGCCTACACGGCCTTTGCCAATAACGGGACGATGAGCCAGGCCCACTATATCAATAAGATTGTTGATGCCAGCGGAAACGTGGTCGTTAGCAAGCCGGATTACCAGCAAAAGCAGGTGATTTCTAGCAAGGTGGCCGATAATATGACCCGGATGATGCTGGGTACTTATACGAACGGTACCGGTGCCGGGGCAGCGCCGTCTGGCTTTACCATTGCTGGTAAGACCGGAACGACCGAAAACCCTAATGATCCCAATAACGCCAACTCGTCCAAGGATTCCTGGGCAGTTGCTTATACCAAGGATGTTGTCCAAGTTTCTTGGATGGGTCTGGAAGGTAACGATACCGGTTCCTTGCCACTGGGCTTGATGGGTACGATTGGACCGCTGGTGAAGGCCTCAATGGGTCAGATTTTACCTAACACTAGTGAGCAGAACTTCACCGTTACCAATCCCAACCAGCCGGCCGATAATCAGACGACTGGCAATGGTAACAACAATGGCTCTAACTGGTTAGATAATGCTGGTAAAACCATTAACGATGGGATTGATAAAACGGTTGATGGGGCTGGTAAAGTATGGGATACTATCAGGAGTTGGTTCAATAATTAGAACCTGATTAGTAACCGTGTAACCCTAGAATGAATGCAAAAAGGAAGTACCATGACCGTTAATATTTACGATAATGCTAATGAAATGGCTAACGTTTTGACTGAAACTGACCAGTACATTGCCTGGCAGAATGCCTTTGGTGCCGTCCAAGACGACCAGGAAGCCAAGGACCTCTTTGCCCAGTTTCAAAAAATTCAGGCCACGGTTCAGCAGTTGATGCAGGCCCAGCAAACCCCTAAGCCTGAGCAGGAAAAGGAATGGGACGCTGTCGCTAAGGACGTGCAGTCTAACGAATTAATTAAGAACCTGATGACGGCTGAGCAGAACTTGAACGGGCTCTTGGGTGAACTCAATGAAATCGTAACTAAGCCTATTTCTCAGGCTTACGCTGATGCTCAGTAAGGTTAGTGATAAAAAGCAATTCTTTGGAATTGCTTTTTTGCTTTGTAGGAGGCCCTGGTGTCACGATTCAGTGAGCTAAAAATCAAAGATTCTTTTTGGCTGGGACGGGTGTTGCCCACTGTTTTAGTGGCCCTGATTTTAGGTCTTTTAGTGCACTTTTTCTTGTTTAGTGGCGGCGTTGTACGAGGTTCGGCCATGCAGCCGAATTTAAAAGCTGGTCAGTACGTCTGGATTAACCGGGTCAGTAAGGTGGAGCGGGGTGACGTGATCGCCTTTAAGGGCTCGGTCGTCGATCCCCGGCATGCCCACGCCGGTCAGTATGTCCAGCGGGTAATTGCAGTTGGTGGTGATACGGTTAAGTTCCAGGATGGTCAGCTTTACGTTAATGGTCATCGGGTTAGGCAGGAAGCCATTGCTGATGACCAGAAAGGGCCCGGCACTGCTCTTGGGTTTGGTGACAGCTGGGATTTGCAATCCTTATCGGCTAGCAAGCTCTGGAAAAAGGGGGACCGCAACCAAAAACGGGTTCCCAAGGGTGCCTACTTTGTTCTTGGGGATGACCGCAGCCAGGCCAATGACAGCCGCTACTTTGGCTTTGTCAGTCAAAAAGCGGTCTTAGGTCGGGTGACGCTGCCTGCCTGGGCTGGTACCGGTCAACAGCGTCAGGCCGTTAATGACGGCCGTCAGCAGTATTGGGCTTAACAGTTGTGCAAAGGGACCTTTAATGATATATTGTAAGCAATCAATTGAACACCTTTAATCAGGTCCTGTGAGGCCTGCAAGGTTTCATAAACTTTTTCCAAGTAGGGGTGGGGACTATCCACTTTCTCGGGCTAATTTTTTATGAAAGCCAGGCAGGTCGGTCGTGATTTGCCTGGCTTTTTGTTTGGAGAAGATGATGCCCGATTTTCTAAATATTAATGAATTGGACCTACCACTAATTGAGCGCTTGATTAACCGCAGCCTGGCGCTAAAACAGGGGGCTAAATCCACTAGTCGCCACCTGGCCGCCGCTAATCTGTTCTTTGAAAATTCAACCCGGACCCACTCTAGCTTCCAAATGGCAGAAAACAAGTTAGGCTGGTCCCAGATTTTAATCGACCCCCAGGCTAGTTCGATGGCCAAGGGTGAGAGCCTACTGGATACCTTAAAGACCTTAAAAGCCATTGGCGTGGACGTCGCGGTGGTTCGCCACCAGCAAGCCGACTGGTACCAGGACATGGTTCAAAATAAGGGCTACCCAGTGCCCCACCTGGTCAATGCCGGCGATGGCAACGGTCAGCATCCTTCCCAAAGTCTTTTAGACCTGGTCACGATTTACCAGGAATTTGGGCACTTTGCCGGATTAAACATTCGCATTACTGGTGATCTCAGACATTCGCGGGTAGCCCGTTCCAATGCTGAAATCCTTAACCGGTTAGGCGCCCGCCTAACCTTTGTGGCACCGCCACAATGGCGGGCACCCTGGTTTGACCAGTACGGCCACTATGCTGAATTAGATGATGATTTGAATCAGCAGGACGTAGTTATGTTTTTGCGGGTTCAGCATGAGCGCATTACCCAGCGGGAAAATCAGAACTTTTCAGTCCTGGACTACCACCAGCATTATGGGCTGACGCCCGCACGCTACCAAGAGCTTAAACCCAGTGCGATTATCATGCACCCAGCCCCGGTTAACCGGGATGTTGAAATTGCTAGCGATTTGGTGGAAGCACCTAAATCCCGGATTTTTCGACAGATGGAAAACGGGGTTTATGCCCGGATGGCAATTTTAGAATATGTGACGGCTGAGAGCCGGTAAGGAGAAGATGATGGCGGAGTTGATTCAAAATGCTCAGATTTTAGACACGGCCGGCCAACTGGTCGACAGTGATGTCTTAATCGAAGACGGTCACATCCAAGCAGTGGGACCCCATCTTCATCCAGTCGAAGGGGTGTCGGTCATTGACGCTCATGGGGCCTTTTTAACCCCAGGCTTAGTCGATGTCCATGTTCACTTCCGTGATCCTGGCTTTACTGACAAGGAGACGATTCGAACTGGTTCCCAGGCAGCTGCCCACGGTGGCTTTACGACTGTTTTGGCCATGCCGAACTTAAATCCAGTGCCAGATACCCCTGAGAAATTAGCCGCTCAGATTCGCTTAAACCAGGCCGAAGGCGTGGTTAACGTGCTTCAGTACGGTGCGATTTCTGCTAACCTAACCGATAAAAATGTCAGTGATCTCGAGGCCATGAGCGCTGAAGGGGCGGTCGCCTTTAGTAACGATGGTAAGGGGGTCCAGGATGCGGGGACCATGTATCAGGCCATGCTGGGTGCCGCTGCCGTCGATAAGCCCCTGGCTGCCCATTTGGAAGATAACTCCCTGATTAACCACGGTGTCATTAATGAGGGCGTCGCTTCAAAGCGCCTGGGCTTAGCCGGCATTACCGGCCTAGCCGAAAGTTCCCAACTGGCCCGTGACCTGGTCTTGGCTCAGACTACCGGGGTCCACTACCACGTGGCTCATATTTCGACAAAGGAGTCGGTTACCCTGGTCCGCCTAGCTAAAGAGCAGGGGATTAAGGTGACGGCTGAAGTTTCGCCCCATCACTTACTTTTATCAGATGAAGACATTGTGGGGGATAACGCGCTCTTTAAGATGAACCCACCCCTACGGTCGGAGGCTGACCGGGAGGCCCTGGTAGCTGGTTTGCTTGATGGCACCATTGACATGGTGGCGACTGACCATGCCCCCCATACCGCCAGTGAAAAGGCCCAGAGCATGCAAACTGCACCCTTTGGCATTACTGGCATTGAAACCAGTTTCCAGCTCCTTTATACCCATCTCGTTAAAAGCGGGGTGATGACCTTGGCGACCCTAATTGATCGGATGTTAGTCCGACCTATCCAGGCCTTTGGCCTGGCAGCCCCTAAACAGATTCAGGTTGGGCAAGTGGCTGATTTAGCCCTCTTTGACCTAACCGATACCACCACCATTAACTTTGATGACTTTGCCTCTAAGGGCAAGAATTCTCCCTTTGTTGGCTGGCAGGTTAATGGCAGCACCCTGGTTACCTGGGTGGCTGGCAAGCGTGTCTATGAAAGGACGGCAAAATGAAAACCAAGTATTTAATGTTAGCAAACGGTTCAGTCTACAAGGGTCAGGGCTTTGGTGCTGACCACGACGTGATGGCCGAACTGGTTTTTAATACGGGTATGTCTGGTTACCAAGAATCAATTACTGACCTCTCATACCGAGGTGAAATGATTGTTTTCACCTACCCCTTGATTGGTAACTACGGTATTAACCGGGATGACTTTGAAAGTTTACATCCGGCCGCAGCTGCCATTGTGGTCCACGAAATTGCCCGCCGTCCTAGTAACTGGCGTAAGATGATGAGCCTGCCCGAGTGGGCCGAGAAAAATGATCTGCCAGGTATTACCGGGGTTGATACCCGGGCCTTGACAAAGGAGTTACGGGAAGAGGGAGCGATGAAGGCGGCCCTGGTTGATGAAGTAACTGATGAGGCCTGGGAGCGCTTGGCAGCCTTTAACAAGGACACCAACATGGTGGCGGATGCCACTACCAAGACCCAGTACCAAAGCCCTAACGATGGTCCCTCGGTGGCCCTGATTGACTTTGGCCTAAAAAATTCGATTCTGCGTTCTTTAGCTAAGCGGGGCGTGAACGTGATGGTTTTCCCATCCACGGTGGACGCAAAGACGGTCTTGGCCGCTAATCCCGACGGGGTTCTGCTTTCTAATGGACCTGGTGACCCTGCTGACGTGGATTACGCCATTCCCATGATTCAAGAGCTTCAGGAAGCCGTACCTTTGATGGCAATCTGCATGGGCCACCAGCTCTTTGCCATTGCCAACGGGGCTACGACTTACAAGATGAAGTATGGGCACCGTGGCTTTAACCACGCCATTCGGCGTGAAGGGCAGGATCGCCTAGATTTTACCTCCCAAAACCACGGTTACGCCGTGGACCGGGACAGCTTGGCGGGTACTGACTTAGAGATTACCCACGAGGAGATTAACGACGGCACGGTCGAAGGGTTGCACTTGAAGGATCACAATGCCTTCTCCGTCCAATTCCATCCCGACGCAGCGCCTGGTCCCCACGATGCTGAGTACCTGTTTGATGAGTTTTTGAAGTCGATTGAGGAAAACCAGAAAAAAGGGGTGACCCATGCCTAAACGTCAAGATATCCATAAAATTCTAGTGATTGGTTCTGGTCCGATTGTGATTGGTCAGGCCGCTGAGTTTGACTACTCTGGTACCCAGGCCGCTCTGTCCTTAAAGGAAGAGGGCTACTCAGTGGTGCTGGTTAATTCCAATCCAGCCACTATCATGACTGACTCAGAAATCGCTGATAAGGTCTATATCGAGCCCCTGTCCCTGGATTTCTTAGAGCGGATTCTGCGTAAGGAACGGCCGGACGCCATCCTGCCCACGCTTGGTGGTCAAACTGGTTTGAACCTGGCCAAAGACCTGTCTGAAGCCGGGATTTTGGACGAACTGCACATTGAACTGCTGGGTACTAAGCTGTCGGCCATTGAAGAGGCTGAAGACCGGGAAGAGTTCAAGGAATTGATGGAACGTCTCCACGAGCCCATTCCTGAATCGGTGATTGCTACTCATTTGGACGAGGCCTTGGAATTCGCTGACCAGTACGGTTACCCCGTGATTGTTCGGCCCGCCTACACCCTGGGTGGAACTGGCGGCGGGATTGCCCACAACCACCAGGAACTAGCTGAAATTGCCAGCAACGGACTGGAATTATCACCAGTTACCCAGGTTTTGATTGAGCGTTCGATTGCCGGCTTCAAAGAGATTGAGTTTGAAGTCATGCGCGATGCCCACGATAATGCCTTGGTCGTGGCCTCGATGGAAAACTTTGATCCGGTTGGGATTCACACCGGTGATTCAATCGTAACCGCCCCGGTCCAGACCCTGTCAGACCGAGAAGTTCAGATGATGCGGGATGCCGCCTTAAAGATTATCCGCGCCCTTAAAATTGAGGGTGGGGTTAACATTCAGATGGCGCTTGACCCTAAGTCTTATAACTACTACATCATTGAAGTAAACCCCCGGGTTTCCCGGTCTTCAGCCCTGGCTTCGAAGGCAACTGGTTACCCAATTGCTAAGGTTTCGGCCAAAATTGCGGTCGGCCTGACCCTGGACGAAATCATCAATCCAGTTACCGGTACGACCAAAGCTGAGTTTGAACCGGCCCTGGACTATGTCGTGGTCAAGATTCCACGTTGGCCCTTTGATAAGTTTGTCACTGCAGACCGTCACTTGGGTACCCAGATGAAGGCGACCGGTGAAGTCATGGCCATTGGCCGTAATTTTGAAGAAGGCTTGTTAAAGGCGGTCCGCTCCCTGGAAATTGGGGTGATTGGCTTAGATGACATGACCTTCCCAGACTGGTCAACGGAGGACCTTCTGGACAATTTGATGCCAGCCCGGGACGACCGGCTCTTCATGCTGGCTGAATTGCTACGGCGGGGTGAAAGCATTGAGACCCTGCATAAAATTACCAAGATTGACGAGTTCTTCTTGGACAAAGTGGCCCACCTGGTTGAAATCGAGCAGGACCTAAAGGACCACGTTGGTGACGCGGACTATCTAGACTATGCCAAGAAAAACGGCTTTGCGGACCAGACCATTGCTAAGCTTTGGGGTTGGCAGAGTGCCCAGGATGTCCGTGAATTTCGTAAGGGGCAGGGGATTACGCCCGTTTATAAGATGGTGGATACGGTGGCGGCCGAATTTGAGTCGCAGACCCCTTATTATTACAGTACCTACGAGCAGGAGAATGAATCGATTGTTTCTGACCGTCCAAGCGTCTTAGTTCTGGGTTCTGGTCCAATCCGGATTGGGCAGGGGGTCGAGTTTGACTACGCTACCGTTCACGCTGTGGAGGCCATTCAAGCGGCGGGCTATGAAGCCATTATCATGAACTCGAATCCGGAAACGGTTTCCACTGACTTTTCGATTTCAGACAAGCTCTACTTTGAGCCCCTGACCTTAGAAGATGTCTTAAATGTGACTGACTTAGAAAAGCCAATGGGCGTCGTGGTTCAGTTTGGTGGCCAAACGGCGATTAACTTGGCTGAGCCGCTGGCTGAACACGGGATTAAGATTCTAGGCACTTCAGTTGAGAACCTGAACCGGGCCGAAGACCGTGAAGCCTTTGACCAGGTGATTAAGGAATTAAACCTGCCTCAGCCAAAGGGGATGACTGCGACGACCGTTGATGGTGCCCTGGAAGCTGCTCAAAAGATTGGTTATCCGGTCCTTATTCGGCCTTCCTACGTTTTGGGTGGCCGGGCCATGGAAATCGTGGTCGACGATCATGAGTTAAAGGATTACATGCAGCGGGCCGTCAAAGTTTCCCATGATCATCCAGTTTTGATTGACTCTTACCTGGTTGGTCAAGAGGCCGAGGTCGATGTCCTGTCAGATGGTCAAACGGCGGTTATTCCGGGTATCATGGAACATATCGAGCGGGCTGGGATTCACTCCGGTGATTCAATGTCAGTTTATCCACCCCAGTACCTGTCTGAAAAGGTGCGCAAGGAAATCGTGGATGCCTCCATCAACCTGGCTAAGGCTTTGGGCACGGTTGGACTGATGAACGTTCAGTTCGTCATTCATGATAATCAAGCCTATGTCATCGAGGTTAACCCCCGGGCTTCCCGGACGGTACCCTTTATTTCCAAGGTGACCCACATTCCTTTGGCCCAATTGGCAACCCGGGTGATGCTGGGTGAAAAGTTGGCCGACCTAGGTTACAAGACTGGTCTGGCACCCGAAGATGACAAGGTCCACGTTAAGGCCCCAATCTTCTCCTTCACCAAGTTGCCAGCCGTTGATTCCCTCTTAGGACCCGAAATGAAATCCACCGGTGAAGTAATGGGTTCCGATACCACTCTGCCTAAAGCGCTTTATAAGGCCTTTATCGCTTCTAATATTCAGGTGCCACAGTATGGCAACGTGCTCTTTACAGTGGCGGATGGCGACAAGGAAGAGGCCTTGCAGCTGGCCCAACGCTTCAACGATCTTGGCTTTTCACTGTACGCTACCGCTGGCACCGGCCAGTACCTGATTGACCACGGTTTGCCGGTTGAGATCTTAGACAAGATTGATGAGTCGGATAATAATCCGCTCCAGGCTCTCCGTGACCAGAAGTTACAGGTCGTGGTGAACACGACTCAGGTTGATGACCGAGCTGAGGAAGATGGCCAGCGCATCCGTGCCGCGGCCATTGAAAACGGCGTACCACTCTTTACCGCCCTGGATACGGTCAAGGCCTTCTTGGATGTCCTTGAAAGTCGCAGTTTCACCGTTAACGAACTTTAATTGCCCTAGTAAAGGAGAATTCCATGTCCGGCCCCATTTTTATTGCCTTAGACTTTGACAGCGCGGCCAAGGCCCAGCAATTCCTGACTCCCTTTGAGCAATTACCTCAAAAGCCGGCGGTGAAGGTAGGCATGGAGTTGTTTTACGCGGCCGGTCCCAGTTTGGTTCAAGCCCTCCGGCAGAATGGCTTTACTGTTTTTCTAGACCTGAAATTGTATGACATTCCCCACACCGTTGGGCAAGCCGTTGCAGTTCTTAGAAAATTAGATGTTCAGTACCTGACGGTGCATGCGGCTGGCGGCGCAGCGATGTTGGCCCAGGCCCAGGCAGCGGCCGGGGATCAGCTGAAGCTTTTGGCAGTCACCCAGTTAACCTCCTTTAGTGAGGCGGAGGTCCAAGACATTCATCTTTCAGCGGCCAGCCTGGATGAAACCGTAGTGCACCTGGCCCAGTTGGCTGACAAAGCTGGTTTAGCCGGCACGATTAGTTCACCCCACGAAGCAGGTTTAATTGGTGATAACACCCGGCCTGGTTTTCTAAAAATCACGCCCGGCATTCGCCTGGCCGGTGATGCGGTGGGGGACCAAAAGCGGGTGACAACCCCAGCTGATGCTCGTCGGCTGGGCTCAGACGGTATCGTGGTTGGCCGTTCGATTACCAAGGCGGCTAATCCAGTAGCGGCCTATCAAGAAGTAGAAGGAGCATGGCAAGCAAATGACTGATTATGCCAAAGAAGTTGCCCAGGACCTGTTAGAGGTTGGGGCGGTTAAATTTTCACCGGGACAGCCCTTTACCTGGGCATCAGGGATTAAAAGCCCGATTTACACTGATAATCGGATTACAATTGCCTATCCGGCAATCCGGTCCCGGATTGCCCAGGGACTGGCATCTTTGATTACTGACCAGTACGGCGATGTAGATGTAATTGGTGGCGTGGCTACCGCTGGAATTCCGCACGCTGCCTGGGTAGCTGAACGACTGGATAAGCCGATGGCCTATCTCCGTTCCAAGCCCAAGGATCATGGTGCTGGCCGGCAAATTGAAGGGGCCGAAGTTAGTGGCCAGAAGGTGGTTTTGATTGACGACCTGATTTCTACCGGTGGTTCGGTCCTGGGCGCCGTTGATGCAGCCCGCCAGGCCGGGGCTAACGTAGTCGGGGTAGCAGCTATTTTCTCTTATGAACTGTCTGCTGCCGATGATAACTTTGCCCATGCCCAGGTTGGTTTGGCAGCTCTGACGAACTATTCTCAGTTGATGGCCCAAGCAGTCGAAAATGGGGACCTTGACCAAGAACAGGTACAGGCCTGCATGATTGGCGGGTAAATCCCAGCCAGTGGCAGCCTGGACAATAAAAAAGACCCCGGATGGGGTCTTTTTTATGTTAATAAATGGCATCGCGGTAGAGGCCAACGACCTTACCGAGGATGGAAACGTTATCTAAGATAATGGGTTCCATGTAGTCGTTTTCAGGCTGGAGACGGAAATGGCTAGCCTCACGGAAGAAGCGCTTAACCGTCGCTTCGTTATCTTCGTTCATGGCGACCACGATATCACCATTGTCGGCGTTACTTTGGCGGCGGACAATCACCTTGTCACCATCGAGGATACCGATGTTAATCATCGACTCACCGCGGACGTTAAGCATGAAGAGGTCGCCGTCATATTGAATGAGATTATCAGGAATGGGGAAAAATTCAGTGGCCTGATCTTCAACAGCCAAGATTGGTTGACCAGCAGTAACCAATCCAAGGACCGGAATCCGACCGGCGTTGGTCGAAATACCTAAGATGTCTAACCCAGCCGGCGTAACTTCGATGGCCCGAGCCCGGGGCTTACTAACATCCTTAGAGAGGTAACCCTTTTTAACCAGTCGCTCAATGTGACCGTGAATGGTTGAAGAAGAAGATAGGCCCACCGCCTCACCAATTTCACGGACAGTAGGGGGGAAACCGTTCTTACTCTGCGCATCATGGATGAAACGGAGGACTTGAATTTGTTTGCTATCAGAACTGTTGGCCATCGATTTTTCCCTACACAATCTCTACTAAACTTATAATCATTACCTGATTTTACCCAAGATTTTCGGACAAATCAAACATTTGTTCGCAATTTTAAAGATATTTAAGTTTTATCGAACTGGGCCGTGGATTTTCTTTCCGGTTTTTCTGTTAGCTTTGTGCTATACTATAAGTCAAATTTAGACTATTAGGAGCGTAACCGTGACGATTTTATATGTAGTACTAGCCTTGATCGTTGGTCTGGTGGGTGGTTTCTTCCTGGCCCGGATGACGATGAAAAATTACCTGGCTAAGAACCCACCTATTTCAGAAGAAATGATGAAGTCGATGATGATGTCGATGGGGCAAAAGCCTTCCCAAAAGAAGTTGAACCAGGTCATGGCTCAGATGAAGAATCAGACTTTGAAGAGTCAAAAAAAATAAGCCAGACGGCTTATTTTTTTTGCCCTGCTTTAGGATCGTGGTAGACCCAGTCGGGGTTAATTTCTTGGTCCAAGGCGGCAAAGGCGGCTTGGATTTCTTGGTTGTAATGCTCAATGGTCTCATCATTGAGGCGGGCCTTACGATCGATGACAATTGGTTCGCCAAAATTGATTGTGGTATTATTACGCTTAAAGAGGTGGCTGAACTTGACCGGACCTTGATAAACGGCTGGTACAATCGGCTGCCCAGACATCTTAGCAATGATAATTGAACCAGCCTTCAAGTCCTGACTGTGTCGGGACCCAGTTGGAAACATAATGAGGGAACGCTCACCATGCTTGAGCTCGTTAACCGGGTATTTGATAACGCTGGGGCCCACGTTGTTGCGATCAACTGGGAAAGCGCCCAGGGCGGTAATTAACCAACGCAGGGGCGCAAAACGGAAGAGCTCCCGCTTGGCCATGAAGATGAACTTTTTAGGGTAGGCGGCCATAGCGTACCAGACTGGATCCCACCAGGTCCGGTGTGGTCCGACTAGGACATAGTTGCCTTGTTGTGGGAGGCGGTCCTTGTTTAGGTAGGTCACCCGACCGTTAATAATGCTAACCAGGGTGACGGTAAAGACCCGGATAAAGGCGTAGAATTTCATGGTTATTCCTCATTATTTGCTAAGTTTGTCATCACAATCTTGTTAATTTTACTGATATTTAAGTTGGAAAGCAAATGACCACTGCAAAACTGCGCCCTGGTGAGCGCCTGGACGGCCTGCCCGCCCAGAATATTCAAATTATCCAAAACCCAGATATGTTTGCCTATTCTTTGGATGCCATTTTACTGGCCCACTTTGCCCAACCCAAGAAGAAGGGGCGGGGACTGAGTTTGGACTTAGGCGCCGGGACGGGGGCAATCGGATTATTTTATGCACCCAAGGTTTTAGGGCCCGTTAAGTTAGTTGAAATCCAGCCTGAATTAGCTGACATGGCGGCCCGTTCGGTGGCCTTGAACGATTTAAGTGACCGGGTTTCGGTCTTAAATACGGATATGAAGTCGGTTTTTGACGAGGTAAACCCCGGTTCAGTCGATACGGTTTTAGCTAACCCGCCTTATTTTCCAACTAATGAAAAGACTAAGCAAAACCTAGACCGGCATTACCAACTAGCCCGCCATGAGGTCGCCATTGACCTGCCAGGCCTAGTCCAAGTGGCTAATAAGCTCTTGAAAAATCATGGTAAGTTCTACCTCGTCCATCGGCCCGAACGGCTGACTGAGATTATGGCAGCCTTGGCTACAAAAAACTTTGCCATTAGCCGCCTTCAATTTGTCTATGGCAAGGCAGATCGACCAGCTAACATGGTCTTATTGGAGGCCATTAAGGATGGCGGCAGTGGGGGAACCAGGGTGTTACCACCCCTGGTGGCCTATACCAACCAAAATGATTACACACCTCAGCTAAGGGAAATTTTGTATGGGCCGGCCTGGACCTTATCAGACCAACGTTAGGTGAATCCTGTGACAAAAAACTATGATTTTTACGTATTATATACTGCCGATGGTTATTTTTACGGTGGCTTTTCCGATGATGCTAGGCGTCGCTTCAAAACGCACCAAGCCGGTCTGGGCGCTAAGTTTACCCGGGTTAAATCCCGGCATCCTTTGCAGCTGATTTACCAGGAAACCTTTGATAATAAGCATGACGCCCTCTCAGCTGAGGCTAAGTTTAAGCGCCTAAACCGCAAGCAAAAAGAGACGTTTTTAATGCAACACGGCGTTGCCGCGGCGATTTGGCAACGGACTAAACCCAGGTAGCTGTGATAAACTAAACTTAATGTGTATTAAGGAGGGTACCCGCCATGACTTTTGAAGCGAACAACATCATTGGCCGTCGGGTAAGGTATGATGATTTGAATCTAAAAGAGGGCCTCGTCCAGGTGATTGGTGACTACTACCGTTACCAACTAGTCGATGGCTCTAATCCCCAGCCCGGACATGTCTACGTGATTGTCCAAGCGCACGGGAATGTTTTAGAATTAGCACCACAAGGAGAGGAAGGTTAGTATGGCTTTTGGAATTATTGGCGTGATTATCGTCATTTTGGTTGTCATTGGGTTACTTTGTTTTAAAATCGTACCCCAAAATTGCGTTGGTCTCTTAGAGACTCTGGGGAAGTATTCAACTACCCGCCAAACGGGACTGAATTTCCGCCTACCCCTGATTCAAAGAATCCGAGTTGTTTCGTTGGCCCTACAGCCATTGAAGTTGGCTGGCTACTCCGTGATTACCAAGGATAACGCTGACATTGGTGCCACCGTTACCCTGAACTTTCACGTGACTGATCCGGTTAAGTACTGCTATGGCAACACGAACTCAATTGAATCAATGCAGCAGCTGGTCCGCGGTCACTTACGAGACATTATCGGTCGGATGGAGCTGAACCAGGCCCTGGGTTCAACCAGTAAGATTAACCAGGACCTAGCCGAAGCGATTGGTGATTTGACCAATACTTACGGTATTAATGTTGATCGGATTAACATTGATGAGCTTAAGCCTAGTGCTGCCATCCAGGCTTCCATGGATACCCAGCTGAAGGCTGACCGGGAACGAGTAGCCGCGATTTCTCAGGCCCAGGGTGAGGCTAAGTCCATTGAGCTGCGCGCCCAGGCCAACAATGAGGCCCTAGTTGCCACTGCCAAGGCCAATGCCGAAGCAACTAAGACCAAGGCGGATGCTGAGAGTTACCGGATTGACCGGGTTCAGGCGGCCTTGAAAAATGCTGACCAGAACTACTTTAACAACCAGTCCATCAACGCCTTTGAAACCTTGGCTAAGTCCCAGGCCAACTTGGTGGTAACTGATGGTACTAAGTTGGACCAAACCGGACAAAGTGCTGTCTTGGCCAAATTATTAGGTCAGGAGCAACATACTGACCAGGCCTAAGATTTAAAAACAGCCCGCGCGGCTGTTTTTTATTTTCCAGGGTTTTTTAAGCTTAAAAATGGCAAAAAGCTTGCCTTCAGGCCCTTATTCAAGTAAAATATTATCTGTTGTGTACGCACAGCAAAATACACACGGTAAACGAGAACGCATGGGTGCAGCGATGTCGATGCGAACCAGGAATTTACCGGAGGATAAACCTAGGAGGCCTATTATGGCAGTTATTTCAATGAAGGAACTACTGGAAGCCGGAGTTCACTTCGGTCACCAAACTCGGCGCTGGAACCCAAAGATGGCGCCTTACATCTTTACGGAACGTAATGGTATCCACATTATTGACCTGCAAAAGACGGTCAAGATGGTCGATGAAGCTTACAACTTCATGCGGAACGCATCTGCTGATGGTGCTAACATTCTCTTTGTTGGTACGAAGAAGCAGGCTGCTGATGCCATTGCTGAAGAGGCTACGCGGGCCGGTCAGTTCTACATCAACCACCGTTGGTTGGGTGGAACTTTGACTAACTGGAACACGATCAAGACCCGGGTTCAGCGTTTGAAGGACATCAAGGCCATGGCTGAAGATGGTACCTTTGACCGCCTGCCTAAGAAGGAAGTCGTTTTGCTCAAGAAGCAGCAGGAAAAGCTGGAAAAGTTCTTGGGTGGTATCGAAGATATGCACGACCTGCCTGATGTTTTGTTCGTGGTTGACCCTAAGAAGGAAGAAATTGCCGTCAAGGAAGCCAACATGCTTAACATTCCAGTGGTTGCTATGATTGATACCAACGCCGACCCAGACGTGGTTGACGTTAAGATTCCAGCCAACGATGACGCTATCCGTGCCATCCGCCTGATCACTTCAAAGATGGCTGATGCTATCATTGAAGGTCGCCAGGGCCAGGACAACGTTGATGAAGAAGTCTTTGTTGAAGAAGACGCCAACGGTAATCCTGAATCAATCGAAGAAATCACTTCAATTGTCGAAGAAGGCAACAAGTAATTTTAATAATGACGCTTTTAAGCGTCACATGGCGCCGTTTGCTTACTCAACTTGGGTTAGGGAACGGCGTTTTTCTATGGTATACTATTAAAAGATAAATTTAAGAATTCAAGGAGTGCAATAATGGCAGTTACTGCAAAGTTAGTTAAAGAGTTACGTGATAAGACCTCAGTGGGAATGATGGACGCTAAGAAGGCCTTAGTTGAGGCCGATGGTGACATCGAAAAGGCCATTGACTTACTACGTGAAAAGGGTATGGCCAAGGCTGCTAAGAAGGGTGACCGGGTCGCCGCTGAAGGTATGACCTTTGTTACTACTGATGGTGACCGGGCTGCTATCGTTGAGTTGAACTCAGAAACTGATTTCGTGGCTGGTAACGCTGAATTTAACGATTTGTTGCGGACGGTAACCGACACGATTTTGTTGGAAGAACCAGCTGACATCGAAGCTGCTTTAGCTTTGAAGGTTCCTGGTACTGACCAGACGATTAACGATCAAATCGTTAACACGACTCAGATTACTGGTGAAAAGATTACCCTGCGTCGTTTCGCCGTTGTGAACAAGGACGACAGTGAAAACTTTGGTGCTTACACCCACATGGCTGGTTCAATCTCAGCCCTGGTTGTCCTTGAAGGTGGCGACCCTGAAACTGCTAAGGAAGTAGCCATGCACGTGGCTGCAATTGCACCTCAGTACGTTTCAGATGACGAAGTGCCAGCTGATGTCGTTGCTAAGGAAAAGGAAGTGCAGTTGGCTTCTGAAGACTTGGCTGGTAAGCCAGACAACATCAAGGAAAAGATGGTGCAAGGTCGCTTGAAGAAGTTCTTGGCTGACATCACCCTTTTGGACCAGCCTTTCATCAAGAATGGTGACCAGACGGTGGCTCAGTACATGGCTTCTAAGAATGCTAAGGTTAAGTTGTTCATCCGTTACCAGGTTGGTGAGGGTCTGGAGAAGCAGGTTACCGATTTGGCCGACGAAGTTGCTAAGCAATTAGGCTAATTTCAGATTAAGAGTGCACTGATGAGGTGCACTCTTTTTACGAAAAGAAGGGTTTAATTTGCTATAATAAAAAACAGCAACGAAAGAGGTTATGATGACGGATACAAAGTATAAGCGGGTCTTAATTAAGTTGTCCGGTGAGGCCTTGGCTGGTAAAAAGGGTCAGGGAATCGACCTGGACACGGTTAACGAGATTGCCCAAGAAATCGCGGATGTTCACGCCCTAGGGACTGAAATTGCCATCGTTGTTGGTGGTGGTAACCTGTGGCGGGGAGAACCGGCTGCCAAGGTTGGGATGGAGCGTTCCCGAGCCGATTACACTGGTATGTTGGGGACGACGATGAACGCCTTAGTCCTCCAGGACGCCTTGCAGCGCCAGGGTATTGATACCCGGGTGCAGACCGCTATTACCATGCAACAAATTGCCGAACCCTACATTCGGGGTCGGGCCATCCGTCACCTGGAAAAAGGTCGGATTGTAATTTTTGCGGCTGGAACTGGTTCTCCTTACTTCTCAACCGATACGACGGCTGCCTTGCGGGCCAACGAAATTGGTGCCGATGCCATCTTGATGGCCAAGAATGGGGTTGATGGGGTTTACGATGATGATCCTCGTCAAAATCCAGCTGCCCACAAGTTTACGACCTTGACCCACTTAGATATCTTAAAGAAGGGGCTCAAGGTCATGGATTCCACGGCCAGCTCCCTGTCGATGGAAAACGACATGCCCCTTGTGGTCTTTAATTTGAATCAGCCAGGTAACATTAAGCGGGTCATCGAAGGTGAACCGATTGGAACAACAGTGACAGGAGAGAAATAATGGCCTTTGATTTTAGTCAAACAAAAGAACGAATGCACGGTGCCCAAGAAGCTTTGAAGCGCGAACTTGCTGAAATTCGGACTGGCCGCGCTAACCCCAACATTTTGAACCGGGTTGAAGTTGAGTATTACGGTGCCATGGTGCCCTTGAACCAGGTGGCTTCGATTTCAGTTCCGGAAGCCCGTCTCTTGCTGATTACGCCATTTGACAAGACGGCCTTGGAAGCAATTGTCCAGGGCATTAACATGGCTGATTTGGGTCTCAACCCGGCCAGCGATGGGAATATTGTCCGGCTTGCCATTCCACAGATGACTGAGGAACGTCGTAAGGAATTGGTTAAGGACGTGAAGGCCGAAGCTGAAAAGGCTAAGGTTGCTGTTCGTAACGTCCGCCGGGATGTCATGGATGCCATTAAGAAGAATGACGAAATGACCGAAGATGAAATTCATGATGCTGAGGATCAGGCCCAGAAATTGACTGATCAAAACACCAAGGCCATTGACGATATTGCCAGTGACAAGGAAGCCGAACTGCTTAAGATTTAAGCCGTCTGACTTGACCTTTTTAACCGGGTTGTTCATAATAATAAACGAGTTAACCAGGCAGTGAGGTGGGTTGGCAACCACTGAGCCTGGCCTTGATAAAGTGTCGGACTCTGGTCCGGAAATCAGGTGGAACCGCGCGTGAGCGTCCTGATGTCAGTAACTGACATTGAGACTGCCCAGGCGCGGTTTTTGTGTCGGCGGGGAGGAATTATGGCAAAACTAAATTATCACCTTGCTTCTCAAACGGTCCTGGTCTTAGATGAGGACGGTAAGGCTGGCGACACCCTTGATTTAAAAGATGAGCAGTCGGTTGATACCAGCCAACTCAGTGAGGCCGTTCAGGCGGCCTTTACCCAACGGATTGACCAGGAGAAGGCTCAGTGGGAAAAAGACCAGGCGGCCCTGGCAGCGGCCCAACTGGCCCAGGCCAAGCAAGAGGGTGACCTCGCCGTCACTAAGGCTAAGCAGGCCGAGCGTGAGCAGGCGGCTGAAGAAAAAGCAGCCTTGCAAGCGCAACTGGCTAACCTGAAAGCCGAGATGACGGCTTTAAAGGAGCAGCAGGGGACCCAAACCGAGTTAGCCCTAGCTCAACAAAAAGAAAGCCTGCAAAACAACTACCAGAGCCAAAAGGATCAGGCCAGTCAGCAGCAACAAGCCCTTGAAAAGCGGTTAAACGACCTACAAAACCAGCTCCAAAACCAGGATCGAAACCAGGAACTGGCCCTGGTGAAGGTCAAGGCTGACTACGAAGCCCAGTTAAAGGCGGCCCAGGACCAGGTGCAGTTCTACAAGGACTTTAAGGCCCGCCAATCGACCAAGGAAATTGGTGAGAGCTTAGAAGTTTATGCCCACCAAGAATTCAATAAAATCCGGCCCTATGCTTTCCCTAACGCCTACTTTGAAAAGGACAATGAGGTATCACGGGAGACTGGTTCCAAGGGTGACTTTATCTTCCGGGACTATGATGATGGGGTTGAGTTTATCTCGATCATGTTTGACATGAAAAACGAGGCCGATGCGACTGAGAAGAAACATAAGAATGCCGATTTCTTCAAGGAATTGGACAAGGACCGTCGTGAAAAGGGGACTGAATATGCCGTGCTGGTCTCGCTCTTGGAGGCTGACAATGACTACTACAACACCGGCATTGTCCAGGTGCCCGACTATGAAAAAATGTATGTGATTCGGCCCCAGTTCTTTGTCCAGTTCATTGGCATTTTACGAAATGCGGCCCTAAATTCGGTCAAGTACCGTAAAGAATTAAGGGCGGTCCAGGAGCAAAACGTTGATATCACTAATTTTGAAGGTAGTATCAACGACTTCAAGCAGAAATTTGGCAAGAATTATGAGTCCTATGCCAAGAATTACCACAACGCCATTGAGCAAATTGACCGGGCCATTTCTCAGATGGAGAAGGTCAAGGCCAGTCTAAAGACCTCAGAAAACCAGTTCCGGCTTGCGAATAACAAGCTGGAAGATTTGACGGTTAAAAAGCTCACCCGTGGTAACCCCACGATGAAGGCTAAGTTTGATGAACTAAGAGATCAGCAGGATTAAGGAAAAGGAAATACGATGACAACTACTAAGTTAACCGTGCAAGATATTATCCTCCAGTTGCAAGCTTTCTGGGCTAACCAGGGGGCGAACCTGATGCAGGCCTACGATACTGAAGTTGGCGCTGGGACCCAAAGCCCTTACACCTTCTTACGAGCTAATGGTCCAGAACCTTGGAATGCGGCCTATGTCCAGCCTTCACGCCGTCCGGCCGATGGTCGTTATGGCGACAACCCCAACCGCTTGTTCCAACACCACCAGTTCCAAGTGGTCATGAAGCCTTCACCCGATAACATTCAAGAGCTGTACCTCGCTTCCTTGGAAGCGCTGGGGATTAAGCCCTTAGAACACGACATCCGCTTCGTTGAAGATAACTGGGAAAACCCTTCAATGGGGGCGGCCGGTATTGGCTGGGAAGTTTGGTTAGACGGGATGGAAGTTACCCAGTTTACCTACTTCCAACAGGTCGGTGGGATTGAAGTCGATTCGGTTACTGCCGAAATCACCTATGGGCTGGAGCGCTTGGCCTCTTATATTCAAGACGTACCAACGGTTTATGACCTGGAGTGGGGTAATGGGGTCATGTACGGTGACATTTTCAAGGAACCGGAGTATGAGCACTCTAAGTACGCCTTTGAAGAATCGGACGAGGACATGCTCCTCCGTCACTTTGAAGACTACGAGAAGGAGGCTAACCGCCTCTTAGACCTTGGTTTAGTCCACCCAGCCTATGACTACATTTTGAAGTCTTCGCACACCTTTAACCTGTTGGATGCCCGTGGTACGGTCTCGGTTACTGAACGAGCCGGTTACTTGCACCGCATCCGGAGCATGGCCCGTAAGGTTTCCCGGGTCTTTATTCAGGAACGGGCTAAGTTGGGCTTCCCGCTCTTAAAGGATCCCGACCTCAGGGAAAAGTATCTTGGTGCCCATGGTAAGTACACCCCTAAGGAGGAAAAGTAATGGCAAACTTTGCACTTGAAATTGGCTTAGAGGAAATGCCAGCCCACTTGGTCACTAGCTCAGAAAAGCAGCTGGTCGACCGGGTCCATGATTTTTTGGATGAGCACCGCCTTTCAGTGGCTGCCATTAAACCCTTCTCGACGCCCCGTCGTCTGGCAGTAATGCTGGTAGACGTCGCGGAAAAATCAGAATCCATCAGTGAAGAACGGCGTGGACCAGCCTTGGAACGGGCAAAAGACGATGATGGTAACTGGTCCAAGGCCGCCCAAGGCTTTGCCCGCGGTCAAAAAACTACCCCAGACGAATTAACTAGTCGGGATGGCTATCTCTGGTATACCCAAGAAATCGCCGGAGAACCGGCGGCTGACATTCTCAGTCGCCTGGGGGATGAAGTCGTTAGTGAAATGAAGTTCTCCACTTACATGAAGTGGGGGAACCATGACTTCTTGTATGTGCGCCCAATCCGCTGGCTGGTAGCCCTCTTGGACGACCAGGTCGTTGATTTCACGGTCTTAGATGTCCACACTGACCGGGTTACTCGGGGACACCGATTCCTATCAAATGAGCACGTCGTGATTGATGATGCCACTGACTACGTTGATACCTTAAAAGATGCCTACGTCTTGGCTGACGCCAAGGAACGCAAGGACGTGATCGCCCAGCAGTTAACTGACATCGCTAAGCAGGCTGGGTGGCAGTTAGATTTGACCTCAGAGCCGGCCCAGGACCTGTTAGAAGAAGTTAACAACATTGTGGAATGGCCAACGGCCTTTGCCGGTAACTTTGATGAAAAGTACCTGGACCTGCCTGATGAGGTATTGATTACCTCGATGCGGGAACACCAGCGCTTCTTCTTTGTCCGTGACCAAGCTGGCAAGCTCCTGCCACACTTCCTGTCTGTCCGGAACGGGGATGCCGAGTACTTAGATAACGTGGTGGCCGGTAACGAAAAGGTCTTAGTGGCCCGGTTGGAAGATGCAGAATTCTTCTACCGTGAAGACCAGCAAAAGACGATTAGCGACTACATGGAGCGGGTTAAGAAGCTTGTCTTCCACGAAAAAATTGGTACGGTTTACGAGCACATGCAGCGGGTTCAAGGACTTGCTGCTAACCTAGCACAGACCCTAGGCCTGGATGCCCAGGAAAAGACCGATCTGCAGCGGGCCGCTGAGATTTACAAATTCGACCTGATGACTGGCATGGTTGGCGAGTTCGATGAACTGCAGGGTATTATGGGTGCGCACTATGCCAAGCTGTTTGGTGAAAATGATCAGGTAGCAACTGCCATTCAGGAGCACTACCAGCCCACATCTGCCACTGGACCAACTGCTAAGACAGCTGTCGGTGCGGTCCTGGCCATTGCTGATAAGCTAGACAGCATCATGACCTTCTTTGCCGCCGACATGGCCCCAACTGGTTCTAATGACCCTTACGGTTTGCGCCGGGCCGCTAGTGGGGTGGTTCGGACCCTGATTGACCATAACTGGCACCTGGACCTCACCACTGTTCTGACCAACTTCAAGCAGGCCAATGGTGATGTTGCTGATACCAATGTGGCTGATGTCGTTGCCTTTATGGTTGACCGAGTCCGGAAGTTGGCTCAGGATGCTGGTATCCGCCCCGATATCGTGGCGGCTGGCACGGCCTTGGTTGAGCGCGGTGACGTGACCTTTGTCATGGACCGGACCCAGGTTCTGTCGAAGCACAGTGCCGATGCTAATTTCCGGTCAGTGATGGAGGCCCTAACTCGAGTTTCACGCCTGGCGGCCAAAGATGAGGGGGCCAAGCAGGTTAACCCTGACCTCTTCACCAACGATGCTGAAAGTAAGCTCTATCAGCTGACCAAGGACTTGAACGTTGCCCAACTGGCTGACCAAGGTGCTGAGACCCTATACCAGGCCCTTGCCCAGCTAACTGAACCAATTGACCGGTACTTTGACCAGACCATGGTTAATGATGACGATCAGGCAATCCGGGCTAATCGCTATGCTCAGCTCCACCTCATTCAGGCTGGCGTATATGAGCTCGGAGACTTGGAACAGGTTGTGGTTAAGTAATCCTTATAATTCTGTGAAAACCAAAGCCTGAGTACAAACTCAGGCTTTTTTCATGTAAAATGGTACGAAGATTAGCAAGTACTGAGAAATGGCATATTGATGACAGAAATTAACCTCCAAGAACTAAAAGAACGGCAGAAACATATTCGTAATTTTTCGATTGTGGCCCACATTGACCACGGTAAGTCGACCATTGCTGACCGGATTTTGGAGCAGACCCACACGGTGGCTGAGCGGGACATGCAAAACCAGCTCTTAGACACGATGGACCTGGAGCGTGAGCGGGGGATTACCATTAAGCTCAATGCCGTCGAAGTGCACTACGATGCCAAGGATGGCCAGACCTACATTTTCCACCTGATTGATACGCCGGGACACGTGGATTTTTCCTATGAGGTTTCCCGCTCCCTAGCCGCCGCAGAAGGGGCTATTTTGGTGGTTGATGCTGCCCAGGGCGTTGAGGCCCAGACCCTGGCTAACGTTTACCTGGCCCTGGAAAACGACCTGGAAATCCTACCAGTTATTAATAAAATCGACCTACCGGCCGCGGATCCTGATAAGGTCAAGCAGGAAATCGAGGACGTGATTGGCCTCGATGCTTCTGATGCCGTCCTGGTATCAGCCAAGCAGGGGATTGGGATTGATGAACTGCTGGAGCGGATTGTTTCTGACTTTCCCGCCCCCAGCGGCGACATTGAGGCACCCCTGCAAGCTTTGATTTTTGATTCTCAGTACGACCCTTACCGGGGCGTGGTGGTCAACATCCGGGTCCGCCAGGGACTGGTTAAGCCCGGCGATAAGATTCGGATGATGAACACCGGTGCCGAGTACGAAGTGACTGAGGTTGGGGTGATGTCACCCGATGCCCAGAAGCGCGACTACCTGATGGCCGGCGATGTTGGTTACTTGACGGCTGCCATTAAAGACATTCAAACCACTCACTCCGGTGATACGGTGACTCTGGTCGATAATCCAGCTGACGAACCCTTGCCTGGTTACCAGCCCATGACGCCGATGGTTTACTCTGGTCTCTATCCCTCTGATAACGCCCGGTATGGCGACCTACGCGAGGCCTTAGAAAAGCTCCAGCTAAACGATGCGGCCCTGACCTTTGAACCGGAAACTTCGCAGGCCTTGGGCTTTGGTTACCGAGTTGGTTTCCTGGGTCTTTTGCACATGGATGTGATTCAGGAACGGCTTGAACGTGAATTTGGCCTGGACCTGGTGACGACGGCACCTTCGGTTACTTACCGGGTTACGACTAAGGACGGGGAAGTCCTCAGCATCGATAACCCTTCCGAACTGCCGGATACCCAGCAAATTGACACGATTGAAGAACCCTACATCCATGCCCAAATCATGGTCCCTAACGACTATGTTGGGGCGGTGATGGAGTTGGCCCAGCGCAAGCGGGGCGAGTTTGATACCTTGGAGTACCTGGATGAGAACCGGGTTAACGTCAAGTACTACATGCCCCTGTCCGAAATTATCTTCAACTTCTTTGATAAGCTGAAGTCTAGCACCCGGGGCTATGCCTCCCTGGATTACGAACTGGCTGGTTACCGGCCTTCTGACCTGGTTAAGATTGATATTCTGTTGAACGGCGAGAAGGTCGATGCCCTGAGCTTCATCGTTCACCGTGAATTCGCGGCGGAACGGGGTCGGATTATCACGGCTAAGCTCAAGGAAATCATTCCCCGGCAAAACTTTGAAATTCCAGTCCAGGCCGCCATCGGCAACAAGATTTTGGCCCGGACCAATATTAAGGCCTACCGTAAGGATGTGACCTCTAAGATTCACACCGGTGATCCTGACCGGCGGGCTAAGCTCTTAGATAAGCAGAAGCGGGGGAAGGCCCGGATGAAGGCCGTTGGTACGGTAACTGTCCCTCAAGAAGCCTTTATGGCCGTTTTGAAAACCGATGATGATGAAAAATTTGCCCGCGGAAATTAGGGCTTAGCAAGGAGAAATGACATGTCTTTCATTAAGAACTTAATTGATAAGGTCCATCCGACAATGACCGCCATTGGGATTAACCGGGGGGCCAAGACTGAGGAAAAGGATGCCTTTATCCGTCGGCGCGTGGCCAAGCCTAAGCCCGGTGATGATGATTTGTTAGTTAAGGTTCTGGCAACTTCAGTAAACCCAGTTGATACTAAGATGCGCAGCAAGTACCACTTGGACGGCATTTTTCGGATTCTTGGTCTGGATGGTGTCGGCCAAATCGAGGAAATGGGTAAGAACGTGACCGGCTTTGAGCTTGGTCAGAAAGTTTACTACGTCAGTGGTCAGCAAGATGCTGGTAACAATGCGGAGTACCAGGCCTTTAACGCTGGCCTGGCGGCCCCAATGCCCATGACGCTTAGTGTCGATGAAGCCGCCGCAGTACCACTGACTTCGGTAACGGCCTATGACATTGTTCACCGCGGCTTTGGCCTGCCAGTGATTAAGGACGCTGCCCATGGTCAATCCCTCTTTATCATTAACGGTGCTGGCGGAGTTGGCTCAATTTTGATTCAGTTGGCTAAGTACCTCGGTATGACGGTTGTGACGACCGCTGGGACTCACCGTTCAAAGAAGTGGGTGGAAGAGCTTGGGGCTGATTACGTGGTTGATTACCATGAGGACTTAACCCAGCAACTGCGTACGATTGACCAGACCCAGTTTGAATACATTGCTAACCTGCAAGACACCAACGCCTACTGGGACCTGATGTCAGTGGCCGTGGCCCCTTATGGTAAGATTGCTTCGATTGTTGAAACCACGGCTCCAGTTGACCTGGGCGCCCTGAAAGACATGGCCGTGCAGTTTACCTGGATCTTCATGTTAGCCCGGGCCAACTACGGCAAGAACCTGGCTGAGCAGGGTGAAATCCTCGAAAAGATGGGCCGGCTCTTTGACCAGGGGGTTCTAAAGTCGACTTTGACCAAGGTTTATCACGGTCTGACTACTGAGGCCCTCCGTGAAGCCCACCACGAAGTTGAAAGCCAGCACACGGTCGGTAAGGTCGTGATTGACTTTCGGGAAGACCAGCAATGACTTGGTTAGCCCTAACTTACACCGTCCCCAGTGCCCAGATTGACCTGGTTAACGCTGAGTTAACCGACCTGGGTTTGACCGGGGCCTGGATTCAGGATGCGGGGAACCAGCTGAGTAAAATCACCGTCTACTTGGACCGTGACGCTCAAACGAACGTGACGCCAGAACAGATTCAGGACCGTCTGGACCAGCTGCAGGCTAATGGGGTTGATTTATCACCACTGAAACTAGATGAGCAAGAGGTCGACGACAGCGCCTGGGCCGATAGCTGGAAGCCCTACTACCATGCCCAACGGATTACCCAGCAGCTGACCGTGGTGCCCCAGTGGGAAGATTATCAGCGCGAGCAAGCGGGTGAAAAGCTAATTGTCTTAGATCCCCAGCTATCCTTTGGGACTGGCACCCATGAAACTACTCGCTTGAGTATGCAGGCCTTAGAGGCCGTTGTTCGTGGCGGGGAAAGCATGATTGATGTTGGCACTGGTTCAGGGGTTTTGGCGGTTGCGGCCAAGCTCTTGGGGGTCGGCAAGGTAATTGCCACTGATTTGGATGAAGAAGCCGTGGCCGTTGCTAAGCAGAACCTGGCGTTAAACCCGGTTGCCAAGGACGTAGAAGTCCTGGTCAGCGATCGTTTAAACCAGGTTCAGACCGACCCAGTTGATTTAATCGTGGCTAATATCCTAGCTGACGTGATTGAACCCCTAGTACCACAGGCCGAGCAAAACTTAAAACCAGGTGGTTATTTCCTGGTTTCTGGAATCTACACTGACCAGGCGGCCAAAATTGAACGGGCCTTAAGGGCCCACGATTTTGACCTTGAGCAGGTCAGTCAACGGGGTCCCTGGTATGGTTACATTGCCCGCAAGAAAGGATAGGGATGCAACGGTACTTTTTAGATCAAACGCTTGCTGATGAGGTTTCATTGCCAGCTGACAGTGACACTTACCAGCACCTGGCCCGGGTTCTGCGGGCCAAGGTTGGCCAGCAGGTTGAGTTAGTCAGTGCCGACCAAAAGCTCTACCTTGCCCAGGTTAAGGAAGTCGATGCTAACGGTTTGACGCTATCGGTATTAGAAGAAGTACCCGCCCAGGTGGAACTGCCCGTTCGGGTTACCCTGGTCGTTTCCCCGGTTAAAAATGACCGCAATGACTGGCTGGTGCAAAAGGCCACTGAGATGGGGGCTGACCGGATTGTCTTTACCGACATGGCAAGGACGGTTGCAGCTTGGAAACCCAGTGTACAAGCTAAGAAATTAACCCGAATGGGCAAGATTGCCAAGGCGGCTGCCGAGCAGTCCCATCGGCTGAAGGTACCAGCGATTGATTACCTGAAAACTGATGAAGCTATCAACCTGAACAAGGATTTGGGTCTGGTTGCCTGGGAAGAGGTCGCCAAGGCCGGCGAAGATGGCCAATTGTATCAGCGTCTGAGTCAGTGTCAAGCCGGACAGGAGCTGGTAGCCTGGTTTGGACCAGAAGGGGGCTTAACTGAGAAGGAAATTAGCGCCTTGACCGCGCATGGCTTTGCCAAGGTCGGGCTGGGTCCTCGGATTTTACGGGCTGAAACGGCGCCGCTCTACTTCTTAGCGGCCGTCAGCCTCTTGTCGGAACTTCACTAATTGCCTATAATATTCCTAAGGGAATGACAGAATGGATTTAAAGAAGTAGGAAACGCCATGATGCAAAAGATAAAGGTTTTTTTTCAAACTTACATCGTCCAACAGGTGCTGGTGATTTTTTTGCTGGCCTATTTCCTACCTCAGTTGGGCAGCTGGTTGAATTGGCGTGACTTGAACCTGATTATTTGGATTTACTTCCTACTTAATGGCGGTTATGCCCTCTACTTTGGTTGGCAGGTGCGCCAGCGAGGCTTGATGCCAGCTTGGCTCTTGCTACAGCCATTGGTTTTCGCTGGCCTGACCACCTTTTTGCTGGACCTGGTTTCGGTTCAGTACGGCTACTATTTCTCAGCCATGTACCTAATTTTAAGTCTCTTTACCTTTTTCAGTGACACCCGGGATGACCCGGATGAAAACATGATTCCGGTTGAGAATGGCTTTCAAGACCTTAAAGATTAGCCTGACGAGCGCGCGAATTTAGGCGCTTTTTTTGTTAGAATAAGGTTATCTGTGTAACGATTAAATCGCGTTAGGAAAGAGAGGAGCTGTCCTTGATTACGGTAGCTGACATGAGTTTTAGTTTTTCTGGTCCCAAGTTATACCAGGATGTAAACCTGAAGCTAACGCCCGGCAACACTTATGGCATTATTGGTGCCAACGGTGCCGGGAAATCAACTTTTTTGAAATTATTACAGGGCCAATTAGAGCCCACCGAGGGGCATATTACCATCGGGGAAGGGGAGCGGATGTCTTCCCTCCAACAGGACCACTTTGCCTTTGATGACTACACGGTCCTTGATACAGTTTTGCAGGGGCACGAGCGCCTACACCAGGTTAAAAGTGAGATGGACGCCATTTATGCTAAGCCAGACTTTAATGATGAAGACGGCGTGAAGGCTGCCGAGCTCAGTGCGGAGTTCGAGGAACTCGATGGTTGGAATGCGGAAGCCGAAGCGGCCCAAATGCTCACCAAATTAGGTATTGATGAAAATCAGCAGGGTCAACTCATGTCGGAGCTGACCGAAAACGACAAGGTTAAGGTGCTCTTAGCCCAAGCGCTTTTCGGTAACCCTGATATCTTGATTTTAGATGAGCCCACCAACGGGTTGGATGTGAAGACGATTAACTGGTTGGAAGACTTTTTGGCCGACTTTCCCAACCTGGTCATCGTGGTTTCCCACGACCGGCACTTCCTCAATGCAGTGTCAACCAACATCCTGGACGTGGACTTTGGTAAAATCACTTCCTTCGTTGGTAACTATGATTTCTGGCGGGAATCTTCTGAACTGGCGCAGCGACTGGCTTCCCAGCAAAATGCTAAGAAGGAAGAGCAAATTAAGCAGCTCCAGGAATTCGTGGCCCGTTTCTCAGCCAACGCCTCCAAGTCTAAGCAGGCCACGGCCCGCAAGAAGCAGTTGGACAAGATTACCCTGGATGACATTAAGCCTTCATCTCGGAAATATCCTTACATCAGTTTCCCCATGAACCGGGAGCTCGGTAACGATTTAATTCGGGTGGAAGGAATTTCTAAAACTATTGATGGTGAAAAAATTCTGGACAACATTTCCTTTATTGGTCGGCCTGGTGATAAGATTGCCATCCTGTCCCAGTCAGACCTGGCTGCCACGACCTTGATGAAAATCATTGCCGGCCAAATGGAACCAGATAGTGGTTCGATTACCTGGGGAGTAACCACCTCTCAGTCTTATATTGCTAAGGACCTCAACGATAACTTTGATAACCAAGATGAGACTGTCTTGGACTGGTTACGGGACTTTGCCGAAGAGGACCAGAAGGATAGCACCAGCCTGCGTGGCATGCTCGGCCAGATGCTCTTTAAGGGTGATGACGCCCTTAAGCAGATTAAGGTTCTATCTGGTGGTGAAAAGGTCCGGATTGTTTTGGCCAAGATGATGTTGCTCAAGGCCAACGTTTTGATTATGGATGACCCCACTAACCACTTGGACTTGGAGTCCATTCAATCTCTAAACGATGCCGTGGAGAGTTTCAAAGGATCAGTCATCATGACTTCCCACGACCACGAGTTCTTGGAAACTACGGCTAACCATATCGTGGAGGTTTCTGCTAAGGGCTGTGTCGACCGGGTTGATACAACCTACGATGAATTTATTAACAGTCCAGCCATTCAAGAAAAGGTGCAGGCACTGTACGCATAAACGCATAAAAAGGAGGCCCAGTGACGGTGGCAGTTGGTATTGATAAGATTGGTTTTGATACGCCGGGTCTAGTCCTAGACCTAGTTTCTCTGGCCAAACAGCGCGGTGATGAACCGGACAAGTACACGATTGGGATTGGTCAAGACCAACAGGCGGTTGTCCCCAACTACGAAGACGTGGTCACGATGGGGGTTAACGCCGCCCAGTCCATCCTGACCGACGCTGACCGGCAGGACCTAGACATGCTAATTTTTGCGACCGAGTCTGGCGTGGATAATTCGAAGTCGGCGGCCGTCTTTGCCCAGCAACTACTCGACCTACCGGTTAATATTCGGACAATTGAACTCAAGCAGGCCTGCTACGCTGGTACCTATGGCCTGATGCAGGCCCGTGATTACGTTACCCTGCATCCTGACCGCAAGGTCCTAGTGATTGCGGCTGACATTGCCCGTTATGGCCTGGCAACGCCAGGAGAGGTAACCCAGGGTGCTGGCGCGGTAGCAATGCTGGTTGCCGCTAATCCTCGCTTAGCGGTGATTCACCATGATTCGGTCTTCATGTCCCAGGACACACCTGATTTTTGGCGGCCAATCGATCGTAGCCAGGCCCTGGTAGACGGCCACTTGTCTACAGATGTTTATAAGGCCATGTTTGCCAAACTTTGGCAGCGTTACCAGGATCAGACTGGCTTAGACCTTAACCAAATCGATGGTTGGGCCTTCCACCTCCCTTATACCAAGATGGCTAAGAAGGCCTTAGACCAGGTGATTGACCAGGCTGATGACCGTCATCAGGACCTCTTAAAGCAGCGTTTAGCGGCCAGTCAGGCTTATAGTCGGCGGGTAGGGAATACCTACACAGCCTCAGTTTACATGAGTCTGCTATCCTTGCTAGCTAACGATGATAGCTTGCAGGCTGGCGACCGGCTGGGTATTTTCAGTTATGGTTCGGGGGCTGAGGCGGAACTCTTTAGCCTGAGCCTGGTACCAGGTTTTGAGGACCAGGTACCTAAGACTGCAGTTAATCGGCTCTTAGACCGGCGCCAGTTGGTTTCTGTCCCAGAGTACGAACGCATTTTTAGTAGCCAGCTACTAGATTCAACCGTTAACAGTCGTTCGGCAGCAAGTCCACGGTCGCTACGGGCCCAGTTTTGGGGTTGGCAGGATGGCCAGCGCCTTTACCAGGTGCCTAAAGACGAACTATAAAAGCCCATTTACGGGCTTTTTTTAATAATTTATGAATGTTAACCGGGCCAATCTGTTAGAATAAGAGTCAAAATAGGATAAAGGACGAAGGAGTTTTTGGCATGGCTAAAAAAGTTTACTTGGCAGGTCCCTTTTTTAACGAAGATCAGATTGACCGGGTCAGCCGGGTCGAACAGGCCCTTGGGAAAAACGACACGGTGGCGGCCGTATTTTCACCACGGCAGCACAACCGTGACGAATTTGAAATGTACAGCGATGAATGGCGGGTAGCCACTTTTAATGATGACGTGGATGCCCTGAATGATGCCGAGGTCGTCGTGGCCATCGTTGATTATGTCGGCGAAGAGGTTGATCCAGGAACGGCCTGGGAGTTTGGTTATGCCATTGCTAAGCGCAAGCCGGTTGTTGTGCTAAAGGAGACGCCTGGTCCCTTGAATTTGATGTTAGCCATGCCGCTAACGGCCTGCTTAGCTAGCAGCCAAGATTTGGTTGACTATGACTTTGACCTGTTGCCGGTCCAAGCCTACGTTGGTGATACTTTTTAATATTAGGAGATAAAGATGATTCAAGCAGTTGTAACCGTTGTTGGGCGCGATAAGAATGGCATCGTGGCTGCGGTAGCCAAGACACTTTCAGCCCATAACGTTAACATTATCGACATGTCCCAAACCATTATGACCGACCTGTTTACCATGAACATGTTGGTTGAGTGGGAAGATCCTGAGCGCTTCAACCAAATTCAGGCTGATTTGACTAAGACCGGTGAGCAGCTGGGTGTGACTATTCATATTCAGCGTGAAGAGATTTTTGATGCCATGTCACGGGTCTAACCAGGAAGTGGGCCAAAGATAAATGGAAACAAAGCAAATATTAGAAACCATCCAGATGGTATCTGAAGATCATTTGGATATCCGGACGGTGACCATGGGAATTTCCCTCCTGGATACGGTTGGTGATACCCCGGCGCGGACTGCTAAAAATGTCTACCAGAAGGTGGTTAGCTATGCCAAGAACCTGGTGCCCGTTGCCGAGCAAATTGAGCGCGAATACGGGATTCCAATCACGAACAAGCGGATTAGTGTCACGCCGGTTGCCCTGATTGCCGGGCACAGTGATGAGGAAGGGCTCCTGCAAATTGCCCACGCCTTGGATGATGCTGCCAAAGAGGTTGGTGTTGACTTTATTGGTGGTTATTCAGCCCTGGTCCAAAAAGGGTTTAGCCATGGCGATTTAGCCCTGATTAAGTCACTGCCCCGGGCTTTGACTGAGACTGACCTGGTCATGTCCAGTGTTAACATTGGTTCTTCTAAGGCCGGAATTAACTTAGATGCTGTTAAATTAATGGGCGAGACAATTAAGGCCATTACTGATAAGTCTGACACTGCCAATTCTAAGATGGTCGTCTTTGCTAACGCTGTTGAGGATAACCCCTTTATGGCGGGGGCCTTCCACGGGGTTAGTGAGCCCGACGTGGTCATTAACGTCGGTGTTTCTGGACCAGGTGTGGTTAAGCGGGCAATTGAGAAAGTTTCGGGCAAGTCGATTAACGACGTTTCGGAAACGATTAAGAAAACCGCCTTTAAGATTACCCGGGTTGGTCAGTTCATTGGGGACTTGGCCGCTAAACGGCTGGACGTACCCTTTGGCATCGTTGATTTGAGTTTGGCACCTACGCCAGCCCGCGGCGACTCAGTGGCTGAAGTCTTAGAAGAAATCGGCCTGGAACAGGTTGGAACCCATGGCACCACAGCAGCTTTGATGCTCTTAAACGATGCTGTTAAAAAGGGTGGCGTGATGGCGGCCCAGCAGGTTGGTGGCCTCTCTGGTGCCTTTATCCCGGTTTCAGAGGATGCCGGGATGATTGATGCGGCTAAGGATGGTACTTTGACCCTGTCCAAGCTAGAGGCGATGACCTCAGTTTGCTCGGTCGGGCTTGACATGATTGCCATTCCTGGCGATACACCCGCAACGACCATTAGTGGCATGATTGCTGATGAAGCGGCCATTGGGGTTCAAAACAATAAGACCACTGCCGTCCGTATCCTGCCAACCAATGGCACTAAGGTAGGGGACATGGTTGACTATGGAGGCCTGCTGGGAACGGCGCCGGTCATGCCGGTTAACAGTAAGTCCAGTGCGGCTTTCATTGACCGCGGTGGTCATATTCCAGCCCCAATTCATTCCTTTAAAAATTAGTACAAGAAAAAGCGTTAACCAATCGGTTAACGCTTTTAGTTTTAAAATAAATTATTCGGCGTGACTTTCAGTCATGGCAGCCGCAAGGGCATAAGCGTAACGGTCGTTACGTGCATGTGCCTGCTTAACGGCCCGGCGCTTAGCGACCCGGCTATAACGGGGACGGGCAGGACGGCCTTCAGTAGCTGCAACTCGCTGATCACGGTTGTTTAGAATATTTTCTCGGTACTGCACCAAGAACTGGTTGAACTTGTTACGGGCTTCAGCCGCATAGTTTTGGAAGTAGGCTGAAGTTGGGGTAGGGTTAACTGGTACGTTCATAATCTAGGTACCTCCTTTTTTGTTTACAACCCTAACTATAGGGCAAAAGGACGGCTACTGGTCGCCCTTTGGATAAATTGTAAGTAAATTTAGAAGTTCTTAACCTTTGCTTAGCAAAGCCTGCTTTGGACCGGCGAAGCGGCTATAATGGACCTATGTTAAACGCCCAGGAACAATTATACCGGGACTATCTCCAGTCCCAGCGGCAGTACTCGCCCCAGACGACTAAGGCCTACCTAACTGATATCACGGCCTTTCGGACTTACTTGGCCGATAATGGCGGTTTTGAGCGCTATGACAAGGTTGAAAACCTGGATGTTCGAGTCTATTTAGGACAACTTTATGAACGCCAGTTGGCCCGGACGACAATTGCCCGTAAGGTCAGCAGCTTGCGCATGTTTTACCAGTTCCTGATTAATCAGGGGCTGGCCCAGGATAATCCCTTTGATGGGGTCGCCCTGCGTAAGCACCAGGAACACCTGCCTGAATTTTTCTATGAAAACGAACTGGACCAGCTCTTTGAAGTTGCCTACCAAAAAGAAGACCACCCCAACTGGCAGCGGGATGCCGCTTTGCTGGAATTTCTCTACGCAACCGGGGCCCGGGTGACCGAGGTGACCCAGCTCCACCTGGACCAACTAGACTTCCAGCAACGGCTGGTCTTGATTCATGGTAAGGGGAATAAGGACCGTTACGTGCCCTTTGGTCACTTTGCCCAGCAAAGCTTGCAGACTTACATTGCCGACCGTCGGCCCCAGCTCCTGGCTGGTAAACCGGATTCTCAAATTGTCTTTTTAAATCAGCGGGGCGAAGGTCTTACTTCAGCCGGAATCCGTTATATCTTAGACCAGTTAATGGCTAAGACCGCCTTAACCGGGAAAATTCACCCCCACATGCTCCGGCACAGTTTCGCCACCCAGCTCCTAGATCGTGGGGCCGACCTGCGAACCGTTCAGGAACTATTGGGCCATGTGAATCTGTCTACAACCCAGATTTATACCCACGTTTCCAAGGAAGCCTTGCAGAAAAATTATCAGAATTTTTTCCCGCGGGCGAAACGCTAAAAAGGGCACTGGGCAATTGTCTTAGCCCCTAAAAGATAGTAAACTAAAATTATGGTTACATTAGAAAATGAGCAATTGAAGGTTCAAATTAGCGAGCAAGGCGCCGAACTAACCAGTGTTTGGAATAAGGCGGCTGAGCTGGAGTATATTTGGGTCGGGGACCCGAAATATTGGGGCCGTCATGCGCCCAATCTCTTTCCAATTGTCGGCCGGTTGCGCGGTGACCAGTTCACGGTTGATGGTGAAACTTATTACATGAATCAACATGGTTTTGCCCGTAACATGACCTTTGAGGTTGTCGAACAAGACGACCGGGGGGCAACTTTCCGCTTAAAGGACAGCGAAGCTACTCATCGAATCTTTCCCTTTAAGTTTGTCTTTGATGTTCGTTACGACCTCGATGATCAAAACTGCTTAGCTATTAAATACATTGTCCACAATCCGGATGAAGAAGAGACCCTCTTCTTTAGTGTTGGTGGCCATCCGGCCTTTAACCTTCCTTTGGATGGCGGTAAGTTCTCCGACTACTATTTGTCGATTGAGCCCGAAATTACCTATGACCGGATTCGGTTAGTAGGGCCATATTCTAATCCCTATGCACCGACGCCTTTTACCGCTAACATTCCCTTGCGCTTGCGCCAGGAAGACTACCATGATGACGCCATCATTTTAAAGCTAGAGCGGCAAAAGACTTCCTTCCTTTTGGCCCGCCTGGCTAACCAGCATGGTTTGAAGATGGTGGTCGATAACGCCCAGTACTTTGGTATCTGGACTCCAGCCGGTAAGGAGGCGCCCTTCATCGCCCTAGAACCATGGTGGGGGATTGCCGATACGGTTGATGCCAGTGGTAACTTCAAGGAGAAGTTTGGCGTCAATGTCTTGGCCGCCGGTGACACCTTTACCGGTAGTTACAGCATGACTTTCTTTTAAAATAACAAAACAAAAAAACCAGGTAACGAAAGTTACCTGGTTTTTATTTTGCTAGCTTAAGTAGGTTTTACTTCTTTTCAGCGTCCTTGATGGCCTGAATCTTGTCGGCTACGCGCTTACCATAGTCAGGGTCAGCCTTAGTGAAGAGGGCAATCTGACGTTCCTGGGTTGCTTCATCGTTGATGTGTCCCAGCGAATCAGCAATACCGTTCGTCAAGATTTCCTTTTGTTCTTCGCTCATCAGGTTGTAAAGGGCACCTGGCTGAGAGAAGTAGTCTGGGTCGTAGGCAGGGTAGTTACCCGTGCGACCTTCAACTGGGTCACCAGCGATATCAGCGCGGTGATCTTCAGTTGGGCCACCCTTAGAGTTAGGCTCGTAAACCACCCGGTCGCCACCGTTGTCGTTAGTAGTCATGTAGCCGTCACGCTCGTAAGTGTGAACTGGCACACCGGCCTTAGGGCGGTTAACTGGGATGTCCTGGTAGTTAGCGCCAAGACGGTAGCGCTGCGTGTCGTTATATGAGAAGAGACGACCTTGCAGGAGCTTATCTAGTGAAGGCTCGATACCAGGTACAAAGTTAGCAGGGGACAGGGCGGCCTGCTCAACGTCACGGAAGAAGTTGTCTGGATTGTGATCCAAGACGAACTGACCAACCTCAATCAATGGGTAGTCCTTTTGTGAAACCGTCTTCGTAACATCAAAGATGTCGTACTTGTAGTTCAAACCTTCTTCGTAAGGGATAATCTGCACCTTCAAAGTCCATGAAGGATAGTCACCATTTTCAATGGCGTCAAACATCTGGTGGCGGTGCCAGTCAGTGTCCTTGGCCATCATTGCAGTGGCATCTTCAGGTGAAAGGTTCTTAATACCATGGTTAGTCTTGAAGTGATACTTAACCCAGAACTGCTCACCCTTGGCATTGACCCATTTGTAGGTGTGAGAACCAAAGCCGTGCATGTAGCCGTAGCCATAAGGGAAACCACGGTCTGAGAAGAGAATGGTTACCTGGTGGAGGCTTTCAGGTGAGTTAGACCAGAAATCCCACTGCATGTCATCACTACGCAAACCAGTTTGGGGCTCACGCTTTTGTGAGTGGATGAAGTCAGGGAACTTCAAAGGATCATTGATGAAGAACACGGGGGTGTTGTTACCAACGATGTCGTAGTTTCCGTCATTCGTGTAGAAACGAGTGGCAAAACCGTGCACATCGCGGGCCGTATCAGGGTAACCCTTCTCACCGGCAACTGATGAGAAGCGGGCGAAGACATCGGTAACCTTACCCTTGCCGTTCAAGAAGTCGGCCTTAGTGTAGGCTGACATGTCGTTGGTCAAGGTAAAGTGACCCATGGCACCAGAACCCTTGGCGTGAACAACACGCTCAGGAATTCGTTCCCGGTCGAAGTGGGCTAACTTTTCAACTAATTGGTAGTCTTGTAAAAGTAGGGGTCCCCGTTCTCCGGCAGAAAGAGAATGCTGGTTGTCAGCGAATGGCTGGCCACTACGCGTGGTGATTTTTTCATCAGACATAAATGATCTCCTTTTCAGTGGGTTGTACGATAATTGCTTATCACTTGATAACAAGGCTAAGTTTATCACCTGATAAATTGAATTGCAATGGTTTTTTAATAAATTGGTCAGGTTCAGATATTTTGGCGGATATTAGTGGGGGTGAGGCGAAGATGAGGACTTTCAAATTTGGGTTAGGGCCTGGCTGGTGACCATGTTAAAATAGAGGAAGAATAATTTTCTGATTGAAGGAGGCTTTCATGCTGTATGGTTTGCTAGCCCATCCGGCCGGCCACTCCCGTTCGCCCCAAATGCAAAATGCCATGATGGCGGCCGCGGGCATGACCGCCAATAATTACCAGGCCTTTGATGTTGAGCCCGACCAGTTGGAGACAGCGGTACTGGGTTTACGAGCCCTGGGGGCCGGCGGTTTTAACGTCTCGACGCCCTTTAAGGCTGCCATTATTCCCTTATTAGATGAACTAAGCCCCCTCAGCCAAAAACTGGGTGCCGTTAACACGGTCAAACGCGAAGGGGACCGACTGGTAGGAACCAGTACCGATGGTCCCGGTTTTTGGCATAGTTTACCTGCCAAGCAGGCCCGGCAGCGGGTGGTCCTATTTGGGACCGGTGGTGCGGCCCGGGCGGTGATTGCCAGCGCCCCGGACTTTGGGGTTGAGGAGCTAACGGTCTTTAACCGGCGCCACGATGACTGGTATCAAAGGGTTGAACAGATTGCGTCCTTGAATCCAACCGCGGAACTGGTCGATTTAGCCGACACGCCCCGCTTTTATGAAGCCCTGGATCACGCTGACCTGGTCGTAAATGCCACTTCGGTGGGGATGGATAACCAGGCCGCCACCTTGTTAACCCCTGAAGACGTCGGCCGCCTACCAAAGTCAGCCATGGTGGCTGATATGGTCTACCGGCAGCCGACCCGGCTCTTAGCCTTGGCTAAGGCTCAGGGATTGGCGAACCAAAACGGCCTACCAATGTTGGTTGGTCAGGGTGCTTTGAGTTTTGAGTACTGGTTTAACCAACCAGCTGATGTTGAATTAATGCAAAAGGAAATTGAGGAGTAAGTTATATGATTATTGTTGCAAAAGATAACCCCAGTGCAGAGAAGATTGCTAAGGCCCTAGACCCCCATGATCCAATCCATCCGGTTTTCGTGCACAACAACCGGGTTGCCTTGGCTGGCATTAAGTCTTTGGAACCTCAGCAGATGGAACCAGTCGCTGACTTGGTTGACTCAGTGATTACTGATCACCATTCCGCTATTAAGTCTTCCCGTGATTTTCACCCAGAAGATACCATCATTAAGACGCCCCACTCAGTCATTGGCGGTGATAACTTTGTCCTGATGGCTGGTCCAGACTCGATTGAAAGTCCAGAACACGTCTTAGAAATGGGTGAAGACGTTAAGGCCGCCGGTGCAACGATTTTGCGTGGTGGGGCCTTTAAGCCCCGCACTTCTCCTTACTCTTACCAGGGAAATGGTGAAGTCGGCCTCAAAGCTCACCGTCAAGCCGCTGATAAGCTGGGCATGGACATGGTAACTGAGATTTTGGATACTCGCGATGTGGACTTGGTGGACAAGTACACCGATATTTTCCAAGTTGGTACCCGTAACATGCAAAACTTTGCCCTGTTGAAGGCCCTGGGACAAAAGCGCAAGCCAGTCCTCTTGAAGCGTGGAATGTCGGCCACGATTGATGACTTGCTCAATGCCGCTGAATACATTGCGGCCGGTGGTAACGACCAAATCATGTTGATGGAACGGGGTATCCGGACCTTTGATAACAAGTACACCCGTAACACCTTTGATGTCGGCGCTATCCCAGTTTTGCAGAAGTTGACCCACTACCCAATCGTGGCGGATACCTCTCACGCAGCTGGTCACTCTGAATTCGTGGCACCTTTGGCCTATGCCGCGGTTGCCGCTGGTGCCCAAGGCCTGATGACTGAGATTCACAATGATCCAGCCCACGCCTTTGTTGATGGTGCTCAGGCTTTGACGCCTGACCAGTACAGTGCCATGACCGCTAAGATCTTTAAGATCCGTGAGGCCTTGAAATGACCACGGTACCGGTTGAACTGACTAATAAGACTTACGAGGTCAAGATTGACCAGGGTATTAGTCAACACCTAGGTGACGAAGTGGCCCAGGTCTGGTCACCGCGGAAGGTGGCCTTGATTACTGACAGTAACGTGGGCCCACTTTATCTGGACCAGACCCAGCGACAATTAGCAGCGGCTGGTTTTGAGGTCCTACCATTAACTGTACCCGCCGGTGAGGGCTCCAAGTCCTTTGCCACGGCTGGTGATTTGATTGGCCGCCTGGCTAGTGCCGGCTTCACCCGCCAAGATGGTGTAATTGCCTTGGGTGGTGGCGTCGTTGGGGACCTGTCTGGCGTGGTTGCCTCCCTTTACATGCGAGGGATTGCTTTTATCCAGATTGCGACTTCTCTGACTGCCCAAGTTGATTCTTCGGTGGGCGGTAAGACGGCGGTTAACTTGGGGGATACCAAGAACATCGCCGGTTCCTTCTACCAACCCGATTTGGTTTTGGTTGACAGTGACTACTTAAAAACGCTGTCAGACCGCGACTTAGTTGAGGGTTATGGGGAAGTTGTTAAGACCTCGGCCTTGGATGGTCCAGAATTCTTTGCCTTAACCGGTGAAATCAAGAGCCCAGCCGATATCCGCCGTCAGGCAGTCGAACTCTCCACCCGATCGATTGCCTACAAGGCCCGGATTGTCATGGCCGATGAAAAAGAGTCTGGCCAGCGTCAGTTCTTGAACTTTGGCCACACCTTTGGTCATGCCATTGAACTACTGGCCCATGGTAAACTCCGCCACGGTGAAGCGATTGCCATTGGCATGGTGACCATTAGTGAGCGCTTTGAACGGGATGGCATCACCCCAGTTGGAATTACTGTGGCCCTAAAAGACCGGTTAACGGCCGTGGGCTTGCCAACCGATTCCGATTTAATTGGTACACCTGAATTTTTTCAGCACCTGGTCAATGATAAGAAGAACCGGGGTGGTGTTTTGAATTTGGTAGCCCTTGCTGCGATTGGTGAGCCAGTTATTGTGAAGAAACCTATTGAGGATATGCCGGCCTTTGTAAACGGCCAGAAAGGTTAATTATGCGTTATGTAACTGCCGGCGAGAGCCACGGACCCGAAGAGATTGCGGTCATTGAAGGCATTCCAGCTGGCTTGGATTTAAGTCAGGAAGATGTTGACAAACAGTTGGCCCGCCGCCAACACGGCTACGGCCGTGGCGACCGTCAAAAAATTGAAACCGACACGGTGACTTTTTTGACCGGTGTCCGCCATCAGAAGACCTTGGGTTCTCCAATTACCCTGGAGGTGCATAATGATGACCACAATAATTGGACCAAGATTATGGCGCCCAATGAACCGGCCAACGCTGAGAACACCCTTCGGAAGGTGATGCGTCCCCGTCCAGGTCATGCTGACCTGGTGGGTGGGATGAAGTACCGCCACCACGAAGACTTACGGAACGTGCTGGAGCGCTCCTCGGCTCGGGAAACGACCATGCGGGTTGCCGTTGGGGCCGTAGCCAAGAAGCTCTTAGCTGAAATTGGGGTGGACGTGCACGGCTTTGTGGCCAACGTGGGACCGGCTAAATCGGACCTGAGCCAGTTGACCAAGTACAAGAATTTGGACGAACTGCGGGCTGTAACGGAGTCCTTTGACACGCGGGCCCTGGATGCCAAAGCCGACGCGGCCATCAAGGACGTGATTGACCGTGCCAAAAAGGATGCCAACACCGTCGGGGGCCAGGTAGAAGTGATTGCGACTGGCATGCCGGTTGGCCTGGGTTCTTACGTGACGGCTGATGACAAGTTAGATGCCAAAATTGCCCGGGCAATTGTCGGCATTAACGCCTTTAAGGGTGTTCAGTTTGGTTCGGCCTTTGATAATTCTGAAAAGTTCGGCGATGAACTGATGGACGAGATTTTCTGGGACCCTGAACGTGGCTTTTACCGGGGATCAGATAACCTGGGCGGCTTTGAAGGGGGTATGACCACTGGCGAAGCCATCGTCGTTCGTGGAGTAGTTAAACCCATTCCAACCCTGTACCGGCCCATGCAATCGGTTGATATCGACACCCATGAGAACCATAAGGCTTCAATTGAGCGTTCAGATACCACTGCCGTTACGGCAGCGGCCGTAATTGCCGAAGCCATGGTCGCCATTGAATTGGCCAAGGCGGTTTTGGATAAGTTTGACAGTGACAACATCGAGCGGATGAAGGAGCAGGTTGCCCTTTACCGCGAAGAGATTAAGCACTTTTAAAAGTTAAAGTAGCCAGTTGATTGGCTACGTACATAGCCTGTTTTTGAGGAGTAGAAATGATTACATTGCAAGCGGCCAATCCAGCCGGTCTCCACGGTACGCTCACGGTACCAGGGGATAAGTCGATTTCCCACCGGGCCCTGATGTTTGGGGCGATTGCCCATGGCCAGACCCGGGTCCACAACTTTTTAACCTCAGCCGATGTCCTCCATACCATGGGGGTTTTGCGGGCTTTAGGCGTTGAAATTACCCAGGAAGGCACGGAGGCCACCATTGAAGGACGGGGATTGAAGCATTTTACTGCCCCAACCCAACCCTTAGACATGGGAAATTCAGGAACCTCCACCCGTCTATTAATGGGCCTTTTAGCCAAGCAGCCCTTTGACATGGAAATGTTTGGAGACGCTTCCCTCAGCCGCCGGCCCTTGGACCGCGTGGCGAAGCCGCTGACGGCCATGGGGGCTAAGTATCAGCTTACCGATGATAACTACCTACCAGGCAAGATTTTAGCTAACCAAGAATTAAGGGGGATTGAATATCACTTGCCAGTGGCTTCGGCCCAGGTCAAGAGTGCCATTCTCCTGGCTGGATTGCAGGCCGAGGGCACCACAACGGTGATTTCACCCTTGGCTTCCCGTGACCACACCGAGCGGATGTTAGAACAATTTGGCGGCCACCTTCAGGTTGATGGCCTCAAAGTTTCAGTCCAGGCCCAGGATGATTTACAGGCCCAGGATGTCACTGTGCCGGCTGATATTTCTAGTGCAGCCTTCTTCATTGTCGCAGCCATTATTACGCCAAATTCTAAGCTGTCCCTCCGTCACGTTGGCGTAAATCCAACCCGTGATGGTATTTTGCGTTTACTAAAGCGGATGGGGGCTGAGATTACACTCAGTAACCCGTCCACTGTCGGAGAACCGGCAGCTGATTTAACGGTTGCCTCACAAAAGTTGGCTGGGATTACCATCACGGCCGAGGACATTCCGGCCGTTGTTGACGAACTACCAATTTTGGCCCTGGCGGCTACTCAGGCCCAGGGAGACACCTTGATTAGCGGGGCAGAGGAACTCCGGGTGAAGGAAACTGACCGGATTGCAGTCGTGGTCGAAACTCTTAACCAGCTGGGTGCGGATATCGAGGAGCGGCCCGATGGGATGCTCATTCACGGTGGCACGCCGCTAAAAACCAGTCAGCCGGTTGAGCTTAGCGCTCACGGTGACCACCGCATCGCCATGATGATTGCAGTAGCAGCCCTGGTGACTGATGGCACTGTCCGTTTGCAGGATGAGGAATCTATGGCGGTTTCTTATCCCAACTTTTTAACTGATTTGGCACAGACTCAAGCAGGGGAAGTTTAATCGTGAAAGTAGTTGTGGTTGGATTGGGTGAGATGGGCGCTTCTTTAGCCCTGGCCCTTAACCAAAGCCCTAAAAATCAGGTCATCGGGGTCGATCGTGATCCCGGTGCAATTAGTTATGCCCTTAAACACGGCATTATTGGCCAGGGAGTCGGTAATCTGGACGCGGTCGCTGACCAGGCCGACCTGATTATCTTGGCGGTCCCAGTCCGGACCATTGAGTCTATGCTGGCGCACTTGGCCGAACTGCCCTTAAAGCGCAGCGTGATTGTGACCGATGCCGGTTCAACTAAGCGTGAGATACTAGAGGCAGCTGAAAAATACCTGAGTCCCCGGCAGATTCACTTCGTGGGCGGTCACGCCATGGCCGGCACCCATTTAGCTGGGGTTCAGGCTGCCAAACTGGATTTATACCGGGATGCGGCCTACTTTATGATTCCAAGCCGGGTGACACCACCCGCGGTAGTTCAACTCTTAATTGACCGACTGGCACCATTACAGGCCAACTTTATTCTGACCTCGATTGGCGACCATGACCAGTTAATGGCCGTGATTTCGGATGTGCCCCACATTGCAGCCTTTGCCTTGATGAATAGTGCCGTTCAGCTACTGGGACCCAGCCAAAACTTTGGTCAGTACGTAGCCGGTGGTTTTAAGGACATGACCCGGATTGCGGCCAGTGACCCCAAGCTGTGGACCGATGTCTTACTCAGTAATCCCGATGCCATCCTGGCAACTCAAAAGCATTACCGCAACGAACTTGACCGTTTTTACCAGGCCATTGAACGCGGTGACCAGGCTGGTTTAGAAAGTATGATTCGGCGGGCCCAAGAGGACCGGATGAATTTGTTAAAAGGTGAAACAGATGATTAAAGAACCAGATACCCTGATGTTAATAGGCTTTATGGGAGCTGGTAAGACAACTGTCGGACAAGAAATTGCGCGTCAACATCACTCTCATTTTCTCGATTTGGACCGTGAAATTGAAAAGAAAGCCGGGATGACCATTCCGGAGATTTTCAAAAAAGAAGGGGAGGGTGCCTTTCGTGATTTGGAAACCCAGGTTTTAAAAAATGCCCAGACCTTTAACGGGGTAGTGGCGACTGGAGGCGGCGTAGTTGACCGGCCAGAAAATTTGGCTGTGTTAAAAGATTCGCCAGCGACCCTGATTTACCTGCATGGTAATTTGGAAAGCACGATTAAGCGGATGTTAGCCGAAGGTCAGCGGCCACTCCTACAGGAGCGGTCTGTGGCCGATTTCTTTGCGCTTTGGCGGGAACGGGATCCCAAGTATACCCAGGTTGCAGACTTTGTGGTTGAAACGGTGGGGAAGACCCCGGAACGGATTGCGGCCGAAATCGTGGCCCTCTTTAGTGCGAATGAAGACGACCTGGCGGTGACAGCTCTCCGTTCACAAATTGACGCCTTTGACCGCCAACTCTTTGAAATTATTGCTAGCCGGATGGACGTGGTCTTAGCCGTGGCAGAATACAAGAAAAAGGTCGGGATGGCAACGGTGCAACCCAACCGGATGGCTGCCATGAAAAAGGCCCTAAAGACCGACTTTAAGGGCACACCCCACATTACCGATGAAATGATTGATCAAATCATGGAGATTTTATTAACGACGGCCATTAAACGTGAAAATCAGGCCATTGACGAGGGATAGGATGCGCTTACATACACTTGGACCGGTGGGCACCGATTCCCAGGTGGCGGCGGAGTTTTACCGCACCAACCAGGAATTGGTGCTTCACCAGAGTTTTGAAGAAATTTTAACGAACTTAGACGACTTGGCCGGGGACCAAATCCTACTGCCAGTGGCCTTTAAATCGAACAAAATTCCCGGATTAAACTTTGCTGATTTTAATTACTTGGAGTGGGAGCGGGCTAAGATTGTGACCAGCTTTAACCTGCCCTTGATGCCACTTATGGTCTTAGAAAACACGGCGCATACCCGGCAGGTGGCGACTATCCATGCCGCCACCGAAGGCTTGATGCACCGCTACCTGCAGTCCGTTGACCTGGATAATGTCTGGGGACCATCGATTGTCTTTGCGCCCAGTAAGCCGGTGGCCTTTGACCAGTTCATTGAAGAACAGGACTGGTTTACCATTATTTCGGCCAACCAGTTCGAACACAGTCCCTATGCCCAGGATGCCCAGTACCAGGTCCGCCAAATTTTACGGCCCAGCATGGTCTGGGTAGTTTACCAAGTTCAGGAGGTGGGGTCATGACCCTTGCTACTTTGTTAAAAATTCCCCAGCCTAGTAACCGGCCACTAATTGCCGTGCCAATTACCCTGGGTCCCAATGATAAATTTGGTCCAGTGCAGGCCGCCTTACAGGACCAAAATCCTGATTTAGTAGAGTGGCGGGCCGATTATATTGCCGATGCCTTTAGTCAGGAAGTGATTTGGCAACAAGTCAAAGAGGGTGCCCGTCAGAAATTAGAAGCTGAATCGCTCTCAGCCCTCAGTGAAGCCACCCTGTTGGGTAAGTTGGACGAGGCCCGTCAGGAATTCTTGACCAATTGGCCGGCCATTAACGCCCAACTCATCAAGGAGTTGGTGAAATCCATCTTTGATGAGTTTGGTCACTTTCCAATCGTTTTGACTTACCGTAGCAAGGCCCAGGGTGGGCAGGGCGAACTTGATTCCCAGGCAATTGCCCACTTCCTGATTGATGCCTTGGGTTGCGGCTTTCCCTTTGCAGCGGTGGATGTGGAAGACACCCTGCCAGCGAACCTGAAAGAACAGGTCATCGCAGCCGCTAAAGCGCACCAAGTTCCGGTGATTTTGTCCTACCACGACTTTAAGCAGACGCCACCGGATTTGGTAGCCCTCTTGACCGAGATGTCAGAAGAGGCAGTTGACGTGGTCAAGTTAGCGGTGATGCCCCAGAGTGAAGCTGACGTGGACCGGCTGCTAGCAGCCACTAAGGAAGTATCAGCCGCCATTAAACAGCCATTGATTACCATGGCCATGGGTAAGTTGGGTGAGCGGAGCCGGATTGAGGGTTACCAGTATGGCTCACAGTTAACCTTCGCTACCCTAAAAGGGAACTGGTCCAGTGCGCCCGGCCAACTAACCATTGAGCAACTATTGCAAGCCTGGCGATAAATTGTTAGACTACTAGTAACCAACTGGGTGGTATCTATCTACCTACCCGCCATCCTCGTGATGGCGTTTTTTTATGCATTAAAGTAATGGCGAACAAGCACCAACTGGAGGTTTTCATGGTGATGAATAGCTTTGAATTTCATAACACGACCGATATCCGCTTCGGTCAGGGCTTAATTGACCAGCAGTTAGCTGAAGCGGTGGGCCAGTTTGGCCACCGGGTTCTGCTAGTTTATGGGGGTGGTTCCATCAAGAAGATGGGCCTCTATGACCGGGTCATTAAAGACTTGGCTGGCTTTGAAGTGGTGGAACTCAGTGGTGTTGAGCCAAATCCTAAGATTGAATCCGTCCGGCAAGGACAAAAATTAGCTCAGGAACACGACAGCCAGGTCATTCTGGCGGTTGGCGGTGGTTCAGTCATTGATGCGGCCAAAGTGATCGCCTCAGCCAAATTTTATCAAGGGGATCCCTGGGACCTGGTCGTTGACTCAAGCAAACGAGCCCAGCTTGACCAGCTGCCAGTGGTTGATATTTTGACCTTATCAGCGACTGGAACCGAGATGAATACTGGTTCCGTGATTTCTAATCCCGAAACTCACCAGAAACTAGGAACCGCTGGTCCCCATACCCCAGCCGTTTCTTTCCTTGATCCAAGCCTGACTTATTCCGTTTCTGCCTGGCAGACAGCGGCAGGAGCTATGGACATTTTCAGTCACCTGACCGAGCAGTATTTTGACCAGGGGTCCAGTGACGTGACCTCAGGCATGATGGAAGGTCTCTTTCGAACGGTGATTAAAAACGCACCGTTGGCCCTGGAAAATCCTGAGGACTACGATGCCCGTGGCGAGCTGATGTGGGCGGCCACCATGGCCTTAAACGGGATTGTACGGGTAACCAACCAAAATGGTTGGAGCGTGCATCCGATGGAACACGAACTGTCAGCCTACTATGACATTACCCACGGGGTTGGCCTGGGGATTTTGACGCCGCGTTGGATGAGTTATATCCTCAATGAAGACACCATGGCCCGCTTTGCCCAATTTGGTCGCAATGTTTGGGGACTAGATGGCAGTGACGACTCGGTCAGCCGTTCAGCTATCCAGGCTACCTTTGACTGGAACCGGTCGCTGAAGGTACCCACAACCTTGCCAGAAGTTGGGATTGCTGATGATAGTCACTTTGAAGCGATGGCTGAGGCCGCGGTTAAAAACGGTCGGCTAGACCAACGGGCCTATGTGCCCCTGCAGGTAGCCGATGTCGTTAACCTATATCAAGCATCCATGACTAACCAGGGATTTGAATAAGCAGACAAAAAACCTTTAACCGGTAAGCCGGTTAAAGGCTTTTTTACTTAAGTATGACTTTCAGCCTGGGTAACGTACTTAGTCAGACCCTCCTTGATATCCTGGGCGACCTTGTCCTGGTAGCTGCTTTGGCGGATATACTTGAAATCCTTATCCGAGTTGATAAAGCCAAGTTCCAAGAGCACGGCTGGCCGGGTTACGTCCTTGATAACCAGGTAGGGAATGGTTTCATAGCCCCGGTTATCCAGCGGCAGGTTATTCAAGGAAGAATTTAGCGATTTAACCAGGGGCAGGGAATTCTCATTGTAATAGTACTGGGATATGCCCGAAGCGGTGTTGTTCTTATCCGAGGAATCAAAGTGGAAGGAAATCTGGGCGTCGGCCTTGAGGCTATCGGCCTTACGCGGGATGTATAAGAGGGGAACCACCACGTCTGAGTTACGGACCATGACTACCCGGGCCCCAGTCGGTGCCAGGGCCTTTGCCGTGGCACGGGCGGTTTCTAGGGTGTAGGTCTTTTCGTAGTGTTTCTGATCAGTTGACAGGGCCCCGGTATCAGAACCGCCGTGACCAGGATCAAGGACAATCGTGGCCTCACTAAGGGCGGTAGGCTTCTTGAGGTGGGTGTTGTTGGCCACCCAGCTGGCTACCCAGCCGGTCTGGTTATTATCGTTACGGCGGACCTTCCACCAGCCATGCTGTCGGTCTAAGACGATCAACTTGGTGCCTTGTTTCAGACTGGCTTCCTTGGTGGCGGTAATACTAGGACCGGTCCGCAGTGGTACCTGGTCAGGTCGGGTGGTTAGCTGATTTTGGTTCATCAATGACAGAATCAGGATAAAGGCGGACAGGACTAGGCCGGTGGCCAGGATGATGCCCGTTCGATTGTTTTGAATCCATTTGGTCATTGAACCTACTCTATGCTACGAAATTGCTAAAATTATTTTATCACGAAACTTAATCCAAGGCCTTGAGTGAAGCGCGGAACTCAGTGAGGTTTTGGTAGTTCTTGGCCTGCATGACGGCCGTCAATTCGCTTTCGACCCGCTGGAAGACCGGCAACCCTTCAACCATCAGCTGGGAACCAATTTCTACCAGGTCCGCGCCAGCCAAAATCAGATCATAGGCATCGCGCCCCTTGGTAACACCACCGGTACCGATAATTTTGATGTCAGGGTTTAGTCGGGTCCGCAGGGCGTTCACGTTGGCTAAGGCTGTAGCCTTGACCATGGGACCACCGAGGCCCCCAAAGCCGTGCTTGGGCTTGATAACTACGGTGTCGGTGTCTGGGTCAATTGCCAAACCATTACCAACCGAATTAATCGTATTCACGAAGGCGAGTGGGAACTGGTTTAGGATTTTAGCAATCATGTCAAAGTGGACGATGTCAAAGTAGGGTGGTAATTTAACCCCCAACGGCTTCTTAAAGAAGGCGAAGGCCTCAGTTAGAATGGATTGAGTTGCCTCAAAGTCATAGGCCGTTTGGGGCTTGCCAGGCACGTTGGGGCAGGACAGGTTCAACTCGACCAGACCGTCAAAGTCACTGTCTTGCAACTGGTGTAGCATGGCTAGGTTTTCGTCATGGGTCAGGCCGGCAATGGAAAAGAAGATGGGCTTATTGGTTTGCTTTTGACGGGCATAGTCCATGTAATAGTCAAAGCCTTCGTTAGGCAGGCCCATGGAATTAATCGTTCCTAAGCCAGAGGGGAGCTCGTAGTAGCGAGGACTAGGATTACCGGGACGGGGACTGGGCGTGGCTGACTTCATTACCACACTGCCGGTGTAATCATCCCCCAAGACCTGATCAAGTTCTGCTGCCGTTTGACACATGACGCCGGCGGCGTTTAAGAAGGGGTGTTCAAACTTAAAGTTACCAATGGTTGCGCTTAAATCCATGACAATCTCCTCTGTGCACGATACGTGATAGTGGTTAAAGCTCCCATTATTATAGCAGTCTCCACAATTTTTAAGTAGCCATGCACGAAAAAAAACCGCTATAATGGGGGCTATGAAACAATTTCGAGTGGAAAATTTAACAAGCAGTTACGGTGAAAAGACCCTCTTTAAGGACCTTTCTTTTTTGATTAACGAGGGGGACCGGGTCGGCCTGGTTGGCGTTAACGGTAGTGGTAAAACCACCCTGCTGAATGCCATCGCTGGGGTTACCCCGGCCGATCAGGGGCAAATTATCACCCAAAATGATTACCGGGTGGGCTATCTAACCCAGTCGCCAGATTTACCCGACCAGGACTTGGTTATGGATGCGGTTTTGTCCGGTGATCAGCCGGTTTTTAAGACGATTCGGCGCTACCAACAGGCCCTCCAAAATTTCAGTGAACACCCCGATGATGACCAGGCGGCCAAGCACTTTCAAAGTGCGCAGGATGCCATGGACAGTGAGGATGCTTGGACTGTTGATGCCCAGATTAAGACCATCCTGATGCAGCTGCACATGCCTGATTTGCAGCGGCCGATTGCTAAATTATCAGGTGGTCAAAAAAAGCGGGTGGGCCTGGCACAAATCTTGATACAAGAACCAGACCTGCTGATTTTGGATGAGCCGACTAACCACCTCGATTTTGATTCGATTGCCTGGTTGGAAAAGTACCTGGCCCATTACCCAGGTTCGGTTTTGACCGTGACTCATGACCGCTATTTCCTAGATGCCGTCAGCAATCATATCTTTGAGTTGGCCCACGGAAAACTTTACGAGTACCAGGGGAATTACCAGGATTACGTTAGCAGCAAGGCCGAGCGTCTAGCCCAGTCACAGACCCAGGCTCATAAGCAGGAACGTTTGTACCAGCAGGAATTAGCCTGGATGAAAAAGTCAGCCCGGGCCCGTACAACTAAGCAGAAGGGCCGGCAGAATGCCTTTGAAAAACTGGCTGAAGAGCGGGGACCAGCCGAACAGACCGAGACAGTTTCCGTCCAATTAGGACAGCAGCGCCTGGGAAAGAAGGTCTTTGTCGTTGAAGACGCCAGCCTCAAGCGGGGTCAGCAGGTCATCTTGGATGACTTTAACCTCCGCATTGGTCCCGGGGATCGGATTGGTATTACCGGGGCAAATGGGGCTGGTAAGTCAACCCTGCTCAATGTATTAGCCGGTCGGCTGCCCTTGGATTCAGGAACGGTCGAGCGTGGGGAAACGGTGAAGTTAGCCTATTACACCCAGGTGACCGAGCCAATTGATGAAGACAAGCGGGTGATTGAGTACCTGTCTGAAGTTGCTAGCACGGTGACTGATAAGAATGGTCGCCAGACCAGCGTGTCGGAACTCCTGGAACAGTTCCTCTTTCCACCATTCATGCACGGAACGTTAATTCGTAAACTCTCGGGTGGTGAAAAGCGGCGGCTTTACTTGTTGAAGTTACTGATGCAACAGCCCAATGTCTTGTTTTTAGATGAACCAACCAATGATTTGGATATTGAAACTCTAACGGTGCTGGAAAACTTTCTTGAAGACTTTGCTGGCACAGTCGTGACGGTTTCCCACGACCGTTACTTCCTGGACAAGGTTGCCAATCAAACTTACCTGTTCCAAGGAGAAGGCCGGATTAAGCGCTTAGATGGTCAGTTCAGTCAGCACCTGGATGAGATCCTAGCTACTCCTGCTCAGGCCACAAATCCTGCTAACCAAAATGCTAATCCAAGCCCGGCTAAACCAACACCGACGAAGGCCGCTCCTGCTAAACCGCGGCTTAGCTACCAAGAAAAGCGGGAGTGGGCCAGCATTGAAGATGAAATGGCTGACCTAGAAGAAAAGGCGGCTAGTCTAAATGAGGCCATGACCAAGCAAGGTTCTGATTACGTTAAGTTGGCCGAGTTACAAGACGAGCTTGACCAGGTTAACGCTGATTTGGAACAGAAATTGGAGCGTTGGACCTACCTGAGCGAAATCGTTGAGGCGGCTGGACAGTGAGGATTTGGGCTGATTAAGTGATAATTGCCATATTTTTAATACGTTTTTGGCTAGTCTTCGTAGGATTAGCTAAGGAGTATTAAATCATGGACTTTAAACACTTTATCTTAGCCTTACATTTGACTGCCGGGATTGGTAAGCAGCGGGCGACTCGCATTATTCGAGCCATCAACCATGGCTATGCCCCGGTGACCTATCCCTGGCCACTGGACGTTTTAACCAATATCTTAGAAGTAAGTGTTAATACGGCCGCCTACCAGCAAATTAGCGCAGCCTATGGGCCAGCCATTGAACGGGCCCAAGCCTTTAACCAGCCCTTTATGACTTACTACTGTCCCAGTTACCCGGAACGGCTCAGGCAGATTTATGAACCGCCTTTGGTACTTTTTTACCGTGGCGATCTTAGGGCCTTATCCTTACCTAGTTTATCGGTGGTTGGGACCCGGACGGCTAGTCCGTATAGTTTAAACTGCCTGCGGGTCCTCTTACCGCGCCTGATTAAAACGGGGACGGCTATTGTTTCCGGTCTGGCTAAGGGGGTGGACGTGATGGCCCACCAGATTACCTTCGCCCAACAGGGGGTTCCAATTGCTGTAGTGGGAACGGGCATTGACATTGCTTACCCGGGCAGCCACCATTCCCTCCAGGAACAGGTGGGTCAGCAGGGCTTACTACTGAGCGAGTACCCGGCCAAGGTTGGACCACGAAGGGGCCATTTCCCAGACCGCAACCGCATCATCGCTGGTTTGTCAGCTGCGACGCTGATTGTAGAGGCTAAGCAGGAGTCGGGCAGTTTGATTACGGCCAATTGTGCCTTACAGAATAACCGCCAAGTGCTGGCGGTCCCCGGTTCGATTTTTTCCAGTGAGTCTGAAGGGACCAACCAGCTGATTGCCGCTGGCGCAGTGCCTGTGCTTAGCGTTGAGGATTTACTAACGACCGTTAAACGGCTGGACTAGGCCCAAATCCTGATTTTGACTTTTGAAAATTATCAGTTAGAATGTGTTTTTATATAAAGCGGGCTTGACAGGGTCTGTATAATAATGAAAGAAATGACTATTTCTAACAGATTGATAACTAATAATTGTGAGGAAAAAGCGTGGTAGCAGCCAAAACCAGTACAAAAAAAAGCACCAAGCGTAAGACTAGTGCTGCTAAAAACAAGAAAAAGTTAGTGATTGTTGAGAGTCCTTCCAAGGCTAAGACGATTGAAAAATACTTGGGTAGTACCTACAAGGTTGTGGCCAGTATTGGTCACGTGCGGGATTTGCCGAAGTCAACCTTAGGCGTTGACGTGGAGCAAGACTACACGCCCAAGTACATTAATATTCGGGGCAAGGGTCCCATTATCAAAGACCTCCGTAAGGCTGCCAAGGCTGCCAAAACCGTTTATCTGGCAAGCGATCCGGACCGGGAAGGGGAGGCCATTGCCTGGCACCTGCAGCATATTTTAGACCTGGATCCCAAGGAACCCAATCGGGTAGTTTTCAATGAAATTACCAAGGACGCGGTGAAAAACGCCTTCAAGAATCCACGGACTATTAACCAGGACCTGGTTGATGCCCAGCAGGCCCGCCGAATTATTGACCGACTGGTCGGCTACTCAATTTCGCCGATTCTCTGGAAGACCGTTAAACGTGGCCTTTCAGCTGGCCGAGTGCAGTCAGTAGCCCTGGGGCTAATTATTGCCCGTGAAAAGGAAATTCAGGCCTTCCGCCCCGAAGAGTACTGGACCATGGATTCGGAGTTCAAAAAGAACCGGACCAAGTTTAAGTCTACTTTTTATGGCTATGATGGTAAGAAGCAAAACTTGCCAGACAATGATAGTGTACAACAGGTACTCAAGCGCATTGACCGTAACCAGGACTTCGACGTCACCAAGGTGGTTGCTAAGGAGCGTCGACGGCAGCCACAGCCACCCTTTACCACTTCAACCATGCAACAGACAGCTAACACCCAGTTGAAGTTCCGGACACGCAAGACCATGATGACGGCCCAGCAGCTCTACGAAGGGATTAACCTGGGTAAGGGTCTGGGGCAAGTTGGTTTGATTACCTACATGCGTACCGATTCAACCCGTCTCTCTTCCCTGGCTAAGAACGCGGCGGCCCATTACATTCACGAAGAGTGGGGGGCTGCCTATTCAAGGCACAAGCCGGTCCAAGGTAAGCCAACCGAAGGGGCCCAAGATGCCCACGAGGCCATCCGGCCGACCGATGTTAACCGGACGCCAGCCAGCATCAAGGACAAGCTGACCCCAGATCAATTTAAGCTCTATTCTTTGATTTGGTCCCGCTTTGTGGCTAGTTTGATGACCCCCGAAGTGCTCGATACGATGTCGGTTAACATTGAGCAAAACGGGGTAATGTTTAGGGCCAACGGTTCTAAAACCAAGTTTCCAGGCTTCACCAAGGCTTATCCAGCGGCTAAATTAAAGGATAACCCGCTTCCTGAGCTAAATGAGGGCGATCAGGTTCAGATGGTCAAGACCGACCCTGAGCAGCACTTTACCTTGCCACCAGCTCGTTACTCAGAAGCGGCCCTGATTAAGGCCTTGGAAGAAAACGGGGTGGGACGGCCATCAACTTATGCGCCAACCCTGGACACGATTCAGCGACGTAATTATGTCCGTATTGACGCCCGTAAGTTTGTGCCAACTGAGTTGGGTGAAGTCGTCCAAAACATTGTGGATGACAAGTTCCCCGATATCACCAACACCAAGTTTACGGCTGATGTTGAGCATGAACTTGATGAGATTGAAGTTGGGGAAGAGCGCTGGGTACCGGTCGTGGATACCTTCTACCAGCCCTTCAGCAAGGAAGTTAAATCTGCCGAGGAGACCTTGGAAAAGGTCACGATGCACGATGAGTTGGCCGGCATGGACTGTGATATCTGTGGTGCACCGATGGTGATTAAGATGGGTCGCTACGGTAAATTCTATGCCTGCGCTCGTTTCCCAGATTGCCGCAACACCAAGGCCATCGTTCAAGAAATCGGGATTACCTGTCCTAAGTGTAAGAAGGGACAGATTGTGCAGCGTAAGACTAAGCGCGGCCGTACCTTCTATGGCTGCTCCCGTTACCCTGAATGTGACTTTGTCAGTTGGGACAAGCCGACTGAAAAGACCCTGGCCGACGGGACTACGCCTGGTCAGGAGAAGGGTCAAGCTAAGAAGAAGCGGGCCTAAATTAAAGCCATTTACTGTCAAAAGCAGGCCGAGTCATGGTCTGCTTTTTGTTATGTTTGGTATACTGGATACTAACGAAAATGATTACTTTGCAAATGGTGGATTATGACAGCAGGTTTTAAAGGAACAATCCTAACAATTGCCGGCTCAGACAGCCTAGGTGGTGGCGGTCTCCAATCGGACCTAGTTACTTTTAGTGAGTATGGTTTTGGAGGTCTAAGTGCGATTACCAGCATTGCCACTGTTTTTAGTGACCACTTCGATGTTCACCCACTTGCAACGGATGTTTTGGCTGACCAGCTCGCTTCAATTAGCCAAGTTAAGAACTTAAGGGCCATCAAGGTTGGCTTGATTCCTAATTTAGACCAGTTAGATCAGATTGCAGCCTTCTTGGCCAAGCAGGACCTACCAATTGTGATTGACCCAGTCCTGGCCTTTAAGGAGGGGCAGACCCAGCAGCAAGAAGACCTGGTATCAGCCTACCGGACAAAGTTGCTGCCTTTAGCAACGGTGGTCACGCCGAACTTGCCGGAGGCCGAAGCTTTGACCCAGCAGCAGGGACTAGATAGTGTTGAAAAACTAGGCGAAGCTGCCAAAGAATTGGTCGCACTGGGTGCCAAAACAGCGGTTGTGAAGGGTGGGGCCCGCTTACCCGGCGAAAAGGCCCAGGATGCTTATTTCGACCAAGGGCAGGTGCAGATTCTAACCAGTCCCAAGTTTGACCAGACCGCCTTCACCAATGGAGCAGGTTGTACCTTTTCAGCGGCCATTACTGCTAACCTAGCGGCAGGTTACTCGGTTGAAGAAAGCCTCACGGATGCCAAGGACTTTGTTAACGCTGCCATTTGGGCTGGTTTTCCACTGGGTGATAACTTGCCGGGTGGTGACGTCTGGCCAGCCGGCCGGCGCACCTCCCAGCAGAAATGAGAAACTAAGCGATGTCCGTCAAGAAAATTATTAATGGTGCGGATTACCCCGGTGTTCGGCAGCGTTTGCTTGAAAAATTGGGGCAGGCTGACCCAGCCTTTTACTTTACCAATCCAGGGCGGGAACTTGAAATCTTTGCCTTTGGTGCCCGTCAAAGTTGGTCGGATTTAAACCGGGTGCCAGCTGGTTTAGCCCATGACATCGTGGTCGGTGGTCAAAATTTTGCGGATCAGTCCAATCCTGATTTGGCTGACAACGACCTGATGACCTCGTTTTGGTTCCTACCCGAAGTCACGGTGATTCAACAGGATAATCATTTCGAAGTTATCCTGCCAGACGGCTGGGATTTAGTGACCTGGTTAAGGAAGACTAAAACTGGCGAAATCGGTCACAACCAAATAACCCAAATCAGTGATGAAACTGACTGGCCCAAGCGGGTGGGCGCTTTGATTAATCACCTGCAGGCCAACCCTGACTTAAAAAAAGTAGTTTTTGGCCGGCAACGGCAGATTCAACTGGCCCAACCTTTCAATTTAGCGACCATTTGGCCGCAGTTTTTGAACGGGCAGGGCGGTTACCGCATCGTTTTGAAACGGGGTGGCCAACATTTCATCTCGGCTAGTCCTGAAACCTTACTCAAGGTTGAAAGTGGCCATTTACAGACGGCGGCGGTGGCTGGGACCATCGCCAGTAGTCAAAACCCCAAAACCAATCAAACATTAGGGCAGGACTTGCTGACCAGTGCTAAAAATCAGCAAGAACATGCCTATGTCCGGGATACGATTCTACAGCAGCTGAAACCCTGGACACAGCAATTAGACTGGCCCAACAGCCCACAGTTGCTGGCTTCTCAAGGTGTCCAACACCTATACACGCCCATTTACGGACAGGTGAATGATAACTTTGACTTTACCCGGGTCCTAACTGAACTAAATCCTACGCCAGCCCTGGGTGGAGTTCCACGTTTAGCAGCCCTGGAATACATTAACCAGCACGAACAGTTCAAGCGGGGACTGTTTGCGGGACCATTAGGCTATTTTAAGGGGCCTCAGGTAGGGGAAATGGCGGTTGGTATCCGTTCAATGATGGTTACTAATCAACGAGCCCGACTTTTTGCTGGAGCCGGTATCTTGGCAGACTCCAACGCGGAGGAGGAGTGGGCCGAAACGAACTTAAAGTTTAAGCCGATGACTGAACTACTAGAAGGAACTCGCTAATAATGGTCGATGCCTTAACTAAAAATGTGAAACATCTGATTGCGGCCTTGCACTTGGCAGGAGTGAACCGTTTTGTGCTTTCACCGGGATCTCGGTCAACCCCAGTGGCCTTATTGCTGGCTGAGCAGGCGGCGACTGATTCAGATTATAAGCTCTTTGTGGACGTCGACGAGCGGTCGGCGGCCTTTTTTGCGCTGGGCATGGCCAAGGTCAGCCAGGAACCAGTCGCCGTCTTAGTGACTTCTGGTACTGCGGCGGCTGAGTTGATGCCAGCGGTGGCTGAGGCTAACCAGGCTCAAATTCCGCTGGTTTTACTGACCGCTGACCGTCCGCAGGAGTTACAAGGGCTGGGTGCGGCCCAGACCTTACCGCAAAGCAACCTCTATGGTGACCTGGTGGACGAGGTGGTCACCTTAAACCTCCAAGACCCTCATCCAGATATGACGGCTTACATTGATTTTAAGGTGCAAACCAGTGTGCGAGCCCACCAGCAAAAGCCGGGCCCCATACAAATTAACCTGCCCCTGAGAAAGCCGCTCATGCCGGTTCTCGGAGACCGAGAAACACTTAACATTCAACCAGTTGAGTATCCAATCAATCACTGGACCTATGGCCAGCCGATTGACCCTGGATTCGATCAAAATCGAGTCCTGGTGCTGGCTGGACCAAACACCGGTGCTGACTACTACCAGGCTTTAAATGACTTTACCCAAAAATACCGGGTACCCGTGTTGGCTGACGTGTTAAGTCGGGTCCGTGACCAAAACAGTATATATAACTTTAAAGGCCTTCTTGAAGCGGGATTACCAGCAGAACTGACGCCTGACCTGGTACTTTGGTTTGGTGCTCTGCCAACTGACCCAGCCATCCTGGCCTGGTTAAAGACGCACCAGGTGACTGTCTGGCAGGTTGGTCCCCAGGCTGGGCAGGATCCTAGTCGCCAAGTTAGCCGAGTTTATCCTGGTGCGGTGGCCGATTTTCTGAATCAGGTGCAGGGCCAGCCTAGCCAGCAGCAAGCCACCTATTATCAGTCCTGGCAGTCCTGGTTAGGTGAATTATCACTTCATCAAACTGGCGATGATCTAGCCCGAGTGGTGACAGCCCTAAATAATCACAGTGCCGCTGATACCCTGATTTTTAGTGCAAACAGTCTGGCGGTCAGAGCCCTAAATGACTATTGGGCTGGCAGTCATAGCCGTTTGGTTTATGCTAACCGCGGTGTTAATGGCATTGATGGGGTCGTTTCCACCGCCTTAGGCGCCAGTCTGGTGCATCCTGGTCGCACGATCCTTCTAATCGGGGATTTGACCCTCTTTCACGATATGAACGGGTTAGCCCTGGTGAAAAAGTACGGCCTAAACCTCGACATTGTCCTAGTCGATAACCACGGCGGCGGAATTTTCAAAAACCTTCCTCAGGGGCAAGCGGCCGAGGCCCAGCCCTACTTTGAAGAGGTTTTTGGCACACCGCTGGACTTGGATTTTAAGCTGGTTGCCCAGCTGTACGGTTTAACATACACTGACTTAGAACGACCAGCCGACTTAGGACCGGCCTTAGACCAGCAGTCGGACCACGCCCGTCTGTTAGTGTTGACCACTCCTGACACCAAAGACCTGGAGGAGAACTATGACTGAATTTATGGTGTCAGTAGGGGGCTATGACTACCACCTTTACCAGCAGGTAAATCCGGGTAGCCAGCAAAAATGGCTCCTCCTGCATGGTTTTATGGGCAGTCATCAAGACTTTGACAGCATTGTTGACCGGCTGCCCGGGGAAGTTTGGCGTTTGGACTTGCTCGGTTATGGGTCACAGCGGTTGCCGGTCAACCCCAATCGGCTCAGCATGGCCAATCAGATTAGTGATTTGACTGAAATCTGTGATCGGTTAGGTATGACCAACGTTAATCTTCTTGGTTATTCAATGGGAGGCCGCCTAGCCATTGCCCTGGCTCTCAATCCCGGCTTCGCACCACATATCCATCGTTTGATTTTAGAAAGCACCACGGCCGGTCTGCCAACCCCAGCCCAGCAACAAGCCAGGCGTCAATTGGATGAGCAGCGGGCCCAGTTGATTTTAAAAGACTATCCCCGCTTTGTTGACCAGTGGGCCCAGGCGCCACTCTTTGCCTCGCAGACGAAACTCGCGCCGACTATTCGGGCTCAAGTGAGGCAGCAGCGCCTGACTCAAAACCCCTTGAATATGGCGAATTCCTTACGGGTGATGGGCACTGGTAGTCAACCAAACTTTTGGCCACGCCTAGGCCAAATCAAGGTGCCAGTCGACGTTTTAGCTGGTCGAGAAGACCCAAAATTCACCCGTCTGGCTCAGCAACTGACCAGTAGCCTACCGAATGCCCATCTGCATTTGATTGATGGGGCCGGTCACAATCTCCACCTAGAACAGCCAGCGACCTTTGCCCAGGAGATTAGTTCGCATGTTTTTGATTAAGCAAATTCAGTTAAGACCGGTAGCGCTGCCCCTGGTGCAACCTTTTGTGACCGCTCAATCCACTATGACAAAACGGCCATTAACCCTGGTGGCAGTCCAGGTTGCCGACACACGGGGTGAGGGGAGTGCCTGGGGCTATGGCGAGGTCCAATCCTTTGACCAGGTCGGTTACAGTCCAGAAACCCAGAACTTGAGCCGGCAATTTTTAAGCCAGGAATTGGGGCCAGCCTTGTTGGGGCAGACCTTTAGCAATCTTACAGAGGTTTTGAGGATGCTGCAGGCCGGCTCCAAGGGTTACTCCTTTGCTCGGGCCGGCTTAGAAACGGCGCTTTGGGATGCCTGGGGTAAAATTCAAAACAAATCCCTGTCCACGATGTTAGGGGGAACCCAGACTCAAGTACCGGTCGGTATTGCCCTCGGTTTTCCAAAGGACAGCACTGTCTGGCGTAAAAAAATCGTAGCTGCCCAGCAACAGGGATATCAGCGGATTAAGTTAAAGTTGGTTGGTTCAGAATTTTCCCTGTCTGGGTTAATTGACCTGCTGGCCCAGTTTCCTAAACAGGCCTTTTCTTTGGATGCTAATGAAAGTTTGACTGTTGATCAGGCGCTGAGTTTGAACCAGCTGCCAGATAACGTCCTCTTTGTTGAGCAGCCCTTACCAGCCGGTGCTGACTGGGAGCTAACCACTATTCAGCAGCAATTACGCCTGCCAATCAGCCTGGACGAGTCCTTACGCAGTCTGTCTGATGTAAAACGGTTGCTGGCGATGGGAGCTGGGCGGGCAGTTACGGTTAAGGCCGGGATGTTAGGCGGAATTAGTGCAGCCAAAGACGCCCTACAGATTGCCCACCAGTACCAGGCCAGCGCCTGGGTAGGGGGCATGTTTGGATCAGGTTTAGGTCGCCATGTTGATTTGGCCCTGGCTAGCCTACCGGGTTGGGCTTACCCTGCTGACATTTCTGATAGTCGACGTTACTTTGAGACTGACCTGATTAATGAGCAGCTGGTCGTCGAAGATGGCTTCCTACCGGTTCCTGACCGACCTGGTATCGGTGTGACAATGAGCTGGGGTAAGATTGAACAACTACAAACAGGTCCAACTGAGGACATAAAAAAAAGCAGGTGACGTAAAAGTCACTTGCTTTTTTATTAAGGGGCAGGGAATTAACCGCGACCACCTTGGAAGTTTGAGTAAAGGGTCATACCACCATCAACGAAGAGGGTAATTCCAGTTACATACTTTGATTGGTTAGAAGCCAACCAAACGGCTGCATCAGAAACATCTTCAGGCTCACCAATCTTCAACATAGGAATCATTGATTGAGTGATCTTGTACTGCTCTGGGTCAGCAAACTTCTTAGCGTTGATAGGAGTGTTGATAGCACCAGGTCCGATAGCGTTAACACGGATGTTCTTAGGTGCATATTCCATCGCCGTCGTTTCAGTGAACAGCTTTACGCCACCCTTAGCAGTTGCGTAGCTGGCGAAAGTAGGCCATGGAATCCGCTCGTGGACTGATGACATGTTGATAATGTTACCAGGCTTGTCATTGTCCAACCAGTAGTTCAAAGCGGCCTTGGTACCCAAGAAGACACCAGTCAAGTTAATGTCGATAACCTTGTTCCAGTCCTTCAATGGCACCTTGTGCGTTGGCTCTTGGATTTCCATACCGGCGTTGTTAACCCAGACATCCATACCACCGAAGTTATCAATGGCAGCGTCCAACAGCTTCTTAACGTCTTCTTCCTTGGAGATGTCGGCCTGAACGGCAACGGCGCGACCACCGTGTTGTTCGATTGCCTTAACAGCATCTTCAGCGCCCTTAGCGTCGCTGTTATAGTTAATTACGACGTCCATTTCTTCTTCGGCAAAACGCAATGCAATTGCGTTACCGATTCCCTTGGAACCACCGGTAATCACAGCAACCTTGTGGTTTAAATCTTTAAACATCGTCATGTCTGTTTAGTCCTCCTTACAAGTTAACGACTTGGCTTAATTTTAACACTTGTATTTCACATATATCAATTAAACTTTTTACGGTATTGGGCGGCGGTCATGCCGACCTGCTGCTTGAAGACCGTATTAAAATAAGAAACATTTGGGATGCCCACTTTCAGGGCAATCATGGCCACTGAAAGCTTGCCTTCCCGTAACATTTCCTGGGCCTTGGTCATGCGGACCTCTAATAGGTAGTTTTGTGGGGTTTGCTTAGTGACCAGTAGGGAACTGCGGTGTAAAACACCGGGGCTGACGTGGAAGTGCTCACTCAGCTGTTCCAGCGTCAAACGCTGATCATAGTGTTTGGCAATGTAGCTCTTCACCTCGTAGACAAGTTGGTCGCGGGGGCTAAGTTTGCCAAAGGGGAAGCAGTCTGGGCAGGGGGTGTAACCGTCCAGCAAGGCCTCGTCCGGATTTTTAAAAATTTTAATATCGCCACGGGCTAGGTGTTGGTGACGTTGGCAGCTAGGTTTGCATACCTGCATGTCGCCACGAACCCCATAAATAAACTGGCCGTCATACTGACCGTCATGGTGGGTAATCGCGTCCCAGCGTTTCTTAGTAACTGAATACATAACCATGGCCGTCCTTTCTCTCAAATACTTAACTCAAAGTAACCGTAACATAAATTGGTCTATTTGACAATTATTTTTTATCAATTGATAAGCTCATCCTTTGTATTCCCACTGTCCTTCAGGTAAAATTAGTGAAGAAACCGGTAATCCTTTAGGAGGTGGTTAACCGTGACAGATTCATCCAAAAACTATGCCCAGGAAACCTTAACGGCCTTGGATCAGGGTAAAATCGAGCAGGCCCAGCAACTTTTTGAAAAATCGCTGAAAAATGACGATGACCAATTGGTCTATAGTTTGGCCGAGGAGTTGTATGCCTTAGGCTTTAGTGACCAGGCCCGCCAGGCTTACACCAGCCTGCTGGCCAAGTATCCTGATGAAGATGATTTAAAAACGGCCCTAGCCGATATCGCCATCGGGGAAGATGACCTTAACCAGGCCCAGGCCTACCTGGCCGACATCAAGCCGGACTCGGATGCCTACTTGCAGGCCCTGTTGGTTAAGGCTGATCTTTACCAATCTGAAGGTTTAACTGAATCAGCCGAGTACAGCCTTCGCCAGGCTGAAAAAATTGACCCTAAAAATCCGGTCATCCAATTTGCCCTGGCCGAGTTCTACTTTGCTAATGGCCAGTACCGCCCGGCAATTGCCAAGTACCGCGAACTTCTTTTGGCTGGCCAGCGTAAGATTAGTCAGGTCGATTTGGTGGCCCGCATCGGGACGGCCTATGCTGCCATTGGCAACTACGATAATGCCATCGGTTACCTAGAACAAATTAAGCCGGTCGACATGACGCCTGACACCAAGTTCCAACTCGCCCTTTTGTACTTTGAAAACGAGCGAGAGGCGGAAGCCATTGACCTCTTCAATGAAGTTTTGGAAGTGGATCCACAATACACGTCTATCTATCCTCTCTTAGGCCAGGCCTACCTGCACGAGGGTAAGTTGGAGACTGCCCTGCAAACCTACCAACTAGGGATTTCAATGGATCAGACCAACCCAATCCTCTACCGCTTGGCCGGTCAGGCAGCCGAACAGGTCGGCGATGACGATAGTGCCCGAACCTACTATCAAAAGGCCGTTGATTTGGACCCAAGTAATGCCGTTAACTATCAAATGTTAATTGATCTCAAGTTAGCCCAGCACGACTATCAGGCAGCCATTGACCTGGTTAAACAGGCCCAGGACCATGACCTGCAGGACCCTAAGTTTGACTGGGACCTAGCCCGGGCTTACCACGCCCTGGACCAACCTAAGCTGGCTGAAAAACACTGGCAGGAGGCGGCGCTAACCTATGACCAGCAGGCCGATTTCTTACATGACCTGGCTGATTGGTACCACGAACAGGGGCAGCCTAAACAAGAAAAGCAGGCCCTGGAGCGATACCTGCGCTTACAAGGTGATGATAGCGATAGTCAGGCCCGCCTGGCTGATTTGCTTTTAGATGACGAATAATCAAAAAATTGCTAAGATAGGGGAGGCTATCTTCCCAGTGGCAATCTACACTGAGTAACAGCCAACAATTAACTGCAATCATGAAGGAAGGTCCCGGTTTGAAGATTCAACCATTACCACCCGAAATGACGGCGGCTTTGCCGATTTTAAATCGGTTGAATGCTGCTGGTTATCCGGCCTACTTTGTTGGTGGGTCGGTCCGTGATACTTTGTTAAAAGATCCCATCCACGATGTTGACATAGCCAGTGGTGCTTACCCCCAGGAGGTCAAGGACCTCTTTAACCGGACGGTTGATACTGGCATTGAGCATGGCACGGTGATGGTTTTAGACCACGGTAGTGGTTATGAAATTACGACCTTCCGGACTGAGTCGACTTATACGGATTTCCGTCGACCGGACCAGGTAACCTTTGTGCGGAGCCTGGCCGAAGATTTAAAACGCCGGGATTTTACCATTAATGCCCTGGCCCTCCAGGCTGACGGCGAAGTGGTCGACCACTTCAGTGGCCTGGCTGACTTAAAAGCTGGTCTGATACGGGCGGTGGGGGATGCCCACCAGCGTTTTACCGAAGACGCCCTACGAATGATGCGGGCCCTGCGTTTTAGTGCCCAACTCGATTTTGAGATTGAGCCTCAAACTAAGCAGGCCCTGGTTGACCTCGCGCCTAATTTGGAAAAGATTGCGGTTGAGCGGATTCGGGTAGAATTAGAAAAACTGCTTTTGGGTCCGGCGGCCGCCAGTGCCTTACAAGAATTGCTAGCCAGTGGCGTTGTCAAGTACCTACCTGGTAACATGGCTGCCTGGCCAGCAAGCGCTTGGCAGCAAATTATTGACGATTATAGTCGGGGACCAATCACTAGTCCGGCAGCGGCCTGGGCGCTTTTGCTAGCACCCACAGCATTGAATAACGGTGAGCTAGATGCCTTTTTGCGGGCTTTCAAACTTAGCCGCGAATTAATGCGGTCGGTTCTTGCCCTGGTGCCAGCATTACGTGACCCTGACCATTTAGATACCTGGCACTTGTATCAACTCTACACCTATCGCCAACCCTTATTAGAAGCTTTAACCGCCAAGGGTCTGGCACCCGACCAATTTGCTGCAATTAATCAAGGTTTAGGACAACTGCCCATGACTGACCGTCATCAGCTGGCCGTTAGTGGTCGTGACCTGATGCAGGCTGAGTTAGTGAGCCCTGGACCGCAAATGGGCCGGGTCCTCGATTCAGTTGAGCGAGCAGTCGTGAACGGACAGGTTGCCAACCAAAAAGAAGCAATTCAGCAATTTATTCAGGAGCAGGTTACATGAAAACCATTCGCATGGTCTGGGCCCAAGATGACCGGGGCGCCATTGGTAAGGACGGTACTTTGCCCTGGCACATTCCGGCCGATTTGGCAGTCTTTAAGGCCGAAACGATTAATTCATTAATGATTATGGGTCGCAACACCTGGGCGGCGATTGGCCGGCCACTGCCAAAACGGCAGACCGTGGTTCTGACCCGACAAGCCGATTTTGATCCGGGCTTTCCCGAGGTCACGGTGGTTCACAGCCTGCCGGAAGCCCTGGCATTAATCGAAGCCAGCCCGACCGATTTGGTTTCTATCGCCGGTGGGGCTAAAATATACCAAGAGTTCATGCCCTATGCGACTGAACTAGTGGTCACCCGGGTAGCCGGTGATTACCAAGGGGATACCTTTATGCCCCCAATCGATACCCAGGTCTTTGCCCTGGTTGACCAAAAACCGGGCAGTGACCATGGTTACCAGTTCGAGGTTCAACGTTACCAACGCATTTTAGAAAAAGGTGTAAATAAAGATGGCAAACATTAGAATTGTAACGGATTCGGCGGCAATTTTGACCCCGGAAGAAATTGAGCAGTATGGCATCGTGGTGGTGCCCCTGACCGTCCAAATTGATGGCACGGTTTACCAGGACGGGGTAACAATTCATCCTAAAGAGTTCCTGGATATGATGGCTAAAAGCGACCACCTACCTCAGACTTCCCAACCCTCAATCGGGGATTTGAAAACGGCTTACGATAACCTGTATGCCGAAGATCCTGACGTGGAAGTACTGAGCTTACACCTGTCATCGGGCTTATCCGGTACGATTAGTGCTGCCCAGCAGGCGGCCTCTTTGTCCGCAGCTTCGGTAACGACCTTTGACACCCTCTTGGCTGATCGGGCCGAAGGCTTTGTTGTTTTGGCGGCTGCCCAAGCTGCTGCCGAAGGTAAGGACTTAGATGCAGTGATTGCTGCGGCTACTGAAGCCCGGGAACAATCTCACATTTACCTAAGCTTCACTTCCTTGAAGAACATGGTGGCTGGCGGTCGGCTTAGCAAGACCCAGGGCCTGATTGGTAACGTCTTAAATATTAAAGTTGGGGCCTATGTTGATAGTGAAGGGAAGGTTGATGTAGCCTTAAAGGGTCGGGGAATGAAGACCATTGCCAAGTTCAACGACCAGGTTATTGACAAGATGAAGCAGTACAAGGAAATGCTGTCGATTGGGATTTCCCATGCTGGTGTGCCCGAAGAGGCCCAGCAGTTGGCTGAGCGCTTGAACAAAATCTGGCCGGACTTGGATATCTTGGTCTCAACGACGACCCCCATTGTTTCGACTCACACTGGCTTAGGTGCCCTGGCAATTTTGTACCGGGCCCGCTAGTCTGGGTTTAGAGTTAGGAAGGAATTAATTATGAAGAAACGTTCAGGACTTTGGTTTTGGTTATTTTGGCTGCTGATTTTGGCCATTATTGGGGGCGCTTTGACCACCGCCTATTTGGCCCTCAAGCCTAGCAACCCTACGATTACCACGACCCGCTTTAATCCTGATACTAGCTTTGACTTGACCTTAAACCGTGACCAAATTAACGGTTTGGCCGGTAGTTACTTAAAGGACCAGGGCAATGGCAACTTGAACTTTGTCGTTGAACCAAAGGACGTTAAGGTAACTGGTCAGGTGAAGGTTTTGGGCCAGAATTTGAATTCGCAGATGATTTTGGATCCGGAAACGAATTCAGATGGCAACATTGTCCTGAAGGCTAAGTCAATTACCCTGGGTCAAATTGACCTGCCAGTTAAGGTGGCGATGGGCTATATCAAGGCGATGTACGATGGTCCTAGTTATGTCATTTTCCAACCTGACCAGGAACAAATCTTGATTGATATGTCCAAGGTTGGTAACAAGCAAGGGCTCAGCTTTAAGAGCACTGGCATCGATATGGACAAGAACCAGTATAAGTTTGTTGGTGAGGTGACTGATGCCAAAAAGTGACCGGAGTTTTTACAACTGGTTGATGACCAATCGTAACCCGGTGGCTGCTGATGAAATCCAGCAGTTTGCAAATAACGCCTTTTTGGACAGTTCCTTTCCCAAGCAGAGCAAGGACTTTGATGAAATTTCCCATTATCTTGAGGAAAACACCAGTTACTTGATGAGTATGACAATTTTTGATCAGGCCTGGGAGCGGTTCCAAGCCGAACGCTAAAGGATTGACCGATGGCTCAAATAATTCAATGGTTCCCTGGCCACATGGCCAAGGCCTTCCGCCTAATGCGGGAAAACTTGAACTTAGTTGATATTGTCTTTGAACTTGTTGATGCTCGGATTCCCGCCAGTTCACGCAATCCAGCCGTTGATGAGCTGATTGGCAATAAGCCCCGGCTCTTAATTATGACCAAGGCTGATTTGGCTGACCCCGAGCAAACCCAGCTGTGGGCGTCTTCTTTTCGCAAGCAGGGCTACCAGGTCCTGGTTCTAGACAGTCGCAGTCCTAAAACGGCTAGCTTAGTGGCTAAGGCAGCCCAAAAGGCCCTGGCTGGACAAACCCAGCGGCAAAGCGAGCGGGGCATTGTCGACCAGCCGATTCGGGCCCTGGTGGCTGGCATTCCAAATGTGGGCAAGTCCACCTTGCTAAACCACTTGGTTACCAAAAACGTCGTGCCGACCGCTAACCGGCCCGGCGTAACCAAGAAAATTACCTGGTTAAAGGCACCTGGCAACCTCCAGTTGTTAGATTCACCGGGGGTTTTGTGGCCAAAATTTGAAGATCAAACCGTTGGACTCAAGCTGGCCCTGACCGGGGCCGTCAAGGATACGATTTTTGCTAAGGACGATGCCGCCCTCTTTCTACTGGAATTTTTCAAGGAGCACTATCCCAAGGCGCTCAGCGAGCGCTACCACTTGAGTGAGACGGAGCTGGACCAAAGTCCGGTGGAATTGTTGCTGACGATTACACTGAAGTTAGGCTTTCAAGATGACTATGACAAGGCCAGTATCCGCTTATTAAATGACCTGCGAAAAGGGAAGTTAGGGCGTTTTACCCTGGACCGTTATGACGGATAAGAAGGCGTTAACAATCGCAGCAATTCGCGCTGCCCTGGCTCAGATTACAGATAATCAGGATCCGCGCCTAGTTCAGTGGCAAAATGACAACCGTAAGGGCGTTCGGCAGCTGGTTGAGCGCTGGCAGCGGCAATACGCCAAGCAAGCAGCCAATCAGGCGGCCTTCCTAGAGCGGTTTAGCTGGGAGCGCAAGCTCTGGCAGGCCGGCTTTTCAAAGGTTGCGGGCATTGACGAGGTTGGCCGCGGCCCCTTGGCTGGCCCGGTAGTCGCTGCCGCGGTCATTTTACCGGCCGACTTTGACGCCCCGGCCGTGATTGATTCCAAGCAGCTGACAGCCACTCAGCGCGAAGCGCTTTACCAGGTCATTATGGACCAGGCGGTGACAGTGGCGACTGCCTTTGGTTCAGCCCAGTTAATTGATCAGGTTAATATTTACCAGGCAACCCGGCAGACCATGCTGGCGGCGGTCCAGCAGCTGAATCCCCAACCGGATTATCTCTTAATTGATGCGATGAAGATTGACAGCCCGCTGGGGCAGGAGTCGCTGATTAAGGGTGATGCCCGCAGTAACTCGATTGCGGCGGCTAGCATTGTGGCCAAAGTTACCCGAGACCATTGGATGCAGGCCGCAGCTCAAAAGTATCCCGCCTATCACTTTGATAAAAACGCTGGGTATGGCACGGCGGAGCACTTAGCCGCGTTGAAAAAAGAGGGCGTGACCCCGCTACACCGGCAGACATTTGCCCCGGTTAAGAACATCTTAAATAACAAATAAAAACGGCCTAGGCCGTTTTTTTGTTAGAATATGAGTACCTACTAGGAGGCGGTATGCGTAAAGTTCAATTGTCGGATCGTTTACAGGCGGTGGCCGACTATGTTTCACCCCAGGCCCGTCTGGCCGATATTGGTTCAGATCACGCCTACCTGCCGGCTTATCTCATTCAAGCCGGTCAGATTGATTGGGCTCTGGCCGGTGAGGTTGCCCAAGGACCCCTGGATAATGTCAAACAGGAAATCAGCCGCCAGGGCTTAAACGGCAAGTTGATACCACGCCTAGCAAACGGTTTGGCGGCAATTAACCCCAGTGACCAGGTTGATACGGTCACGATTGCTGGCATGGGTGGCGTTTTAATTAGTCAGATCCTGGCTGCCGCGCCACAACCGCTGCCTTACCAGCATCTGATTTTACAGCCCAACACGGACGTAGCCACCGTGCGGGCCTGGCTGATTCAACACGATTTTAAAATTGACGGGGAGCAGATGGTCCAAGAGGGGCGCCATTTCTACGAGGTTTTGAGTGCCATACCAGGGACCCAGGAACTTAGCGACCGCCAGCTGGCCTTTGGTCCTTATTTGCTTGAGGAGCAGGGGTCGGCCTTTCGGGCCTTCTGGCAGCATAAGTTAGGTCAGATTGAACAAATTCTGACCCGGCTAGAGCAGGCCCAGCAGACCCAAACGGCTACCTATCAGGACTGGCAAAACCGCCACCAGGAAATTCAGGAGGTGCTTTCTTATGGTAAGCGCACAGAAGCTAATTGACCAAATTGAATCCTTTGCGCCGAAGGACTTAGCTGAAAAAGGGGACCCAACTGGCTTGCAAATTGGTGATCCTAATCAGGATATAAAACGGGTGCTAACCACCCTGGATGTTCGACCCGAAACGGTCGACTACGCCATTGAACACCAGATTGATTTTATCTGGGCTCACCACGAGGTGATGTTCTTTCCGGCTAAGAACTTAGATTTAACCAACCCCCAGCACCGCCTGTATGCCAAGCTGCTCAAGCATGACATTGTGGTTTATGCCAGTCATACCAACCTGGACAGCGCTGAAAACGGGATGAATGACTGGTTGGCCAAGGCCTTTGCCATTCAAGACCCGAAGCCACTCTTGCCCGGTGCCCAACCACAAACCGGTTTGGGCCGGATTGGTTACCTGAAGAAACCGCAGAAATTAAGTGACTATGCCCGCTTTATCAAGCAGGTTTGTGGGGTTGACCAGGTTCGGGTGATCAGTCCCGATTTGGACCGTGAAATCCAAACGGTAGCCGTTTTGGGCGGTGACGGTGGTCGCTGGTGGCCAACTGCCCAGGTCGCTGGCGCAGACGTTTACATTACCGCTGACCTGTACTACCATGTCGGCCATGATATCTTAGCGGCTGATTTTGCCGTCATCGATCCCGATCACCACATGGAAGCCCTGGGGGCCAAGCCGATGGCCCAGCTGGTAACCGAGTGGCAGCCGGAATTATCAGTTGAGGTCAGCCCGGTTAACACCGACCCTTACCAGTATCTCTAAAATCGTTGAAAGGATGTTCAGTAATGAGTGAAACGCAATATGAGCAGTTGATTCCCCGCTTTTTAAAGTACATTAAGGTTAATACCCAGTCCGACGAGGGGAGTGAACAAGTGCCTTCATCATCCAACCAGGTCACCTTCTTAAAGGATTTGGCCCAGGAATTAAAGACGATTGGGTTAAGCAATGTGCGCACCATGCCGGATGGCTATCTCTTTGCCGACCTGCCGGCCACTAGTGACCAAGCTGACCTGCCTACCATTGGCTTTATTGCCCATGTCGATACCGCCGATTTTAACGGCGAAAACATCCAGGCCCAAATTGTTGAAAACTATGATGGCCAGTCCGTCATTGATTTAGGCGATAGTGGCTATCAGCTTGATCCGGCGGTCTTTCCTAGTCTAAAGAAGTATGCCGGTGATACCCTGATTACCACTGATGGGACAACACTGCTTGGCGCCGATGACAAGGCTGGTGTTGCTGAAATTATCACGGCGGCTGACTACCTGATTCAGCACCCAGAAATCAAACACGGGCCCCTGCGCTTTGCCTTTGGACCCGATGAAGAAATCGGAAAAGGAGCCAATCACTTCGACACCGAGGCCTTCGGTGCCGACTTTGCCTACACCGTTGATGGGGGACCACTGGGTGAACTGGAATGGGAAACCTTTAACGCTGCGGCAGCCGACGTCCAAATCCAGGGACAAAACGTACATCCCGGCACGGCCAAAGGGGCCATGGTTAACGCCCTGCAGTTGGCGGTTGATTTCCAGCTGGCCTTACCAGTTCATGACCGTCCTGAGAAAACTGAGGGCCGGGAAGGCTTTTGGCACCTGATTAAGTTGAGTGGTACACCCGACGAGGCCCAGATGGATTACATTATCCGTGACCATGACCGGCAGAAGTTTGAAAACCGGAAGGATACCCTGATTAAGTTGGCCGACCAGTTTAACGAGTCCTTGGGGCAGGACCGGGTGAAGGTGAGCTTACACGACCAGTATTACAATATGGGCGAGATCTTAAAAAACGATCTAGCGCCGGTGGAACTGGCCAAGGAGGCGATGACAGACCTGGGGATTACACCAATTATTGAACCAGTCCGTGGTGGCACCGATGGTTCCAAGATCACCTTCTTAGGTTTGCCCACCCCGAATCTTTTTGCTGGTGGGGAAAACATGCACGGCCGCTATGAATACGTGGCTGAAGAAGTCATGGCAGCGGCGACAGACGTGATCATTAAGATTGCCAGCCTGGCCGCCTCAGAAAAATAAGCTAAAAAAAACACCCCTTAGGGTGTTTTTTATTGATTTGATTGTTTCGTATCGACCGCATCCTTGGCTGCTTTACCCGATAGGCCTGGAATCGCAATAATGGCAATTTCACCGACGATAATCGCGACAACAGCCACAGCTGTGTAGTTGTAGGTAACGTTGTTCAGCTGGGAAACGAGATAGCCTAGGATTTCACCGAAAATGGCGGACCAGAATGCTACAGTTACATATTTCATCTTGCTCATCCTTTCATTTACCGCCCATGATACGCCTTTTTTCTGATTTTACAAGCAGGGAAGTTGGCTTTTAAGTTATAATAAAACAAAACAGATGTTCGCCTAGGAGTGAGAATGTACGCACCCTTACAAATTTTTAGTAGTTATAGTTTGTTACAGAATCCAAATCCGGTGGCCGAAATTGTCGATGCCGCCCAAAAGCGGGGTTACCAGGCCATCAGTCTGGCCGATAACAACGTGATGTACGGCGCCATCGAACTCTATAACCAGGCCCAAAAGGCTGGTATTAAGCCGATTTTTGCTCTGACCCTCCATGTCCAGGGCTTGATTAATACGGCGACCGCCTTCCCCCTGGTTTTAACCGCGGTTTCTAACCAGGGCTATCAGAATTTACTCTGGCTGAGCTCGGCCAAGATGACTAGTCCTGACCAGGGGGTCACCATGAACCAGCTGGCCGAACACCTAGCTGGTCTGGTTTTAACCTTCCCAATTAACAGCGAGCTGAGCCAGTTAATCTTATCACAAAGTTCTGATGCCCAGGTCTACCTGAGTCGGCTTAGGGAGCTAGTGGGGGAGAACCCGGTTTATCTGGGCATTAACCCCCAACTGGCCGGTCAAAGTCAGCAGCAGTTAGCTAACTTTAGTCAGCAAAATAACCTGCCGCTAATCGCCTGGGACCGAGTCGACTACCTTAACCCAGATGATGCCTTCACCACCAATGTCTTACGGTCGATTGACGCCGGTACCAAGTTAGAAGATGTTACTTTCCTAGCCCAGCAAAGGGGAGAAAATGTCCTAAAGCCCCTGGCAGAAGTGGCTAACAGTTACCAGGCCAACGCTAATTTGCAGGCCGCCTGGCAGCATAACGAGACTGTCATCAACGAGGCTCAGGTGAACTTGGACTTTACCACTACGGCCCTGCCAGAGTTTACCACCCCGGCTGGCCAAAGCAGTGACCAGTACCTGACCCAACTAGCCGAGGCCGGTTTAAGGGCCCGCTTTGCCGGTCAAAACATCAGTCCGGCCTACCAAAATCGGCTCCACCACGAGCTGGGCATCATTGCCGAGCTGGGCTTTAGTGACTACTTCCTGATTGTCTGGGACATTTTAAATTACGCCCACACCCATGACATTCTCACTGGGGCCGGCCGGGGATCAGCGGTTGGTTCCCTGGTAGCCTATGCCTTACATATTACCGATGTGGATCCGCTTGAATTTGGGTTGCTCTTTGAGCGGTTCTTAAATCCATCGCGGGCCCAAATGCCCGATATCGACATTGACCTGCCCGATGACCGCCGTGACGAGGTTTTGGACTACTTGCATGACAAGTATGGTCAACGTAACTTCGCCCAAATCATCACCTTTGGAACCCTGGCCACCAAGCAGGCCCTGCGGGATACGGCCCGGGTTTTCAACCTGAGTACGGCCACGATGAGCCGGCTTAGTGCCAGTATTCCACCAGCTAAAAACGGGCGAACGCCCAGCTTGACCCAGTCTTACGAAGCCAGTCCGGCCTTACGACAGGCCGTCGCGGAGCTTGACCACGGTCAGTTACTTTTTAAAACCGCCCAACAACTTGAAGGGCTGCCCCGTAACTTTGGGACCCATGCCGCCGGCGTGGTGCTTAGTGCCCAACCCCTGGTTGAAAAAATTCCAGTACAGCTAGGTAGTGGGGGCAAGCTCCTAACCCAGTTTGAAAAGGGACCGGTTGAAGAACTGGGGCTGCTAAAGATTGATCTTTTGGCCCTGACTAACCTGAAAATTTTAGACCAGGCACTGCATTACGCGAAGGCTGATTTACCAGATAATTTTGACATTAACCAAATCCCCCTAAACGACCCGGAAACCCTGGCCCTCTTTGCTCGCGGGGACACCAACGGGGTCTTCCAGTTTGAATCAAACGGGATTCAAAACGTCCTCAGGCGGTTGAAACCCGAATCCTTTGAACACGTGGTTGCCGTTAACGCCCTGTATCGGCCTGGTCCTAGTAATAATATCAAGGACTTTGTCAGCCGCCGCCTTGGCCAGGAACCGGTCCCAGATTTGGACCCTTCCTTAAAGGACATCCTGGCACCGACATATGGCATCATGGTTTACCAGGAGCAGGTCATGCTGGTCGCCGAAGCCTATGCTGGTTTTTCCCTGGCAGAAGCCGATGATTTCCGCCGGGCAATTTCTAAAAAAGATTTAGATAAGATGGCTGAGATTGCTGACCGTTTTGTGGCTGGTGCAGTAGAGAAGGGGCACCAACGCCAGCATGCTCAAAAGCTCTTTACCTACATGCAGCGTTTCGCCGACTACGGCTTTAACCGTTCCCACGCGGTAGCTTATAGTAAGCTCGCCTTCCAATTGGCCTACCTGAAGGCTCATTATCCACGGGCCTTCTTTACCGCTTTACTCAACGCTAACCTGGGCAACCAAGATAAGGTCCGCCTATATGTTTCTGAGGCCCGTCGGGCTGGCATCCAGGTCAAGGGCCCGGATGTGAATACTTCCGGTCGCTTCTGGCAGCAGCACGGGGACAAGTTACAGATGGGCCTGCATAACATCCGCGGTCTCCGGACTGACCTGGTTTCAGCCTTATTAGCTGAACGTAAGGCCGGTGGCCGTTTCCAAGACGTCCAGTCCCTGATTCGACGCCTACCCGAGAAAATGCGCAAGCTAGAGCCCTTGCAGCAGCTGGTCTATGCCGGGGCCTTAGATCACTTCGGTTATAGTCGGGGAGACCTCCTGGCCAACTTACCCGATTTAATTGAGGCCGCAGGTTTCGGCGAACTCATCTTGCAAGAAACCAAGATGAAAACCGTGCCGGACCTGCCCCAGGCTGAGAAACTAGCCCGGGAGAAGGCCGCTATCGGTCTCAACCTATCTGGCCACCCCTTGGACCAGTACCAGGACCTACGCCTGCAGGAACATTTCCAAGAAATTACCGACATTCACGGTGACCAGCAGCCGGTAAAAATCCTGGCCTTAGTCGATAAAATCAAGGTAATTCGGACCAAGAAGGGTGATGAAATGGCCTTTTTGACCGTTTCCGACCAGTCCGGCCAAATTAGTGTCACGCTTTTTCCTAAGCTCTACCAGCCTTTAGCTCCTGAGCTAAAGGCTGGCCAGGTCCTAGAAATTCAGGGTAAGAGCGAAACCCGGCGGGAATTGGCCGTAGTTGCCAACCGGGTCAGTCTGCCTAGCAAACCGGCCCAGAAGGGAACCTGGTTCTTGCAGTTCACGCCACAACACGCTGGTTCCCAGGTCCAGCAAGCAGTTTGGCACTGGCTCAGTCAGCAGTCCGGTTCCAATCCGGTTGTGACGTATTGGGCAGCCACTGGCGAGAAAAAAACTTTAAACCAAAAATACTGGCTAGGGGACCAAAACGTTGATACGACTGAGCTAGAGCGTATATTAGGTGCTGGGAATGTGGTTTTTAAAAAAAGCCAGTAAATTCCACCTTGTGAATTGTTTGTGAACTGGTTAGAATAGATTAAGGAAGAGGTTGCAAGAGCAACTAACCAAGATATTAAAGGAGTTATTCAACCATGAAAAAGACGAAGATCGTCTCAACCTTGGGTCCCTCATCATCTGATGTGGATACCATCGTAAAGTTAATTGAAGCCGGTGCAAATGTTTTCCGTTTCAATTTCTCACACGGTGATCATGAAGAGCATTTGGGTCGTATGAACAATGTGACCGAAGCTGAAAAGATCACTGGTAAGACGGTTGGTCGTATGCTGGATACGAAGGGTGCTGAAATCCGGACTACCAAGCAAGCCGACGGTAAGATTCAGTTCCACACTGGTGACATTGTTCGCATCTCAATGGACCCTAACTTGGAAGGAACCAAGGAAAAGATTGCTGTTACTTACCCTGGACTCTTTGATGATGTTAAGGTAGGCGGCCAGGTTCTTTTCGATGATGGTTTGCTAGCTACTACGGTCCAAGAAAAGGATGAAGCCAACCACGAACTTGTGGTTAAGGTGGAAAACAATGGTTTGTTGGGTTCACGTAAGGGTGTTAACGCCCCAGGTGTTTCAATCAACCTGCCAGGTATCACTGAAAAGGATGCCGATGATATCCGCTTTGGTTTGGACCACAACATTAACTACATCGCTGCTTCCTTTGTCCGGAAGCCAGAAGATGTTTTGGACATCCGTGCGCTTTTGAAGGAAAAGGACATGGAACATGTTCAGATTATTCCTAAGATTGAGTCTCAGGAAGGAATCGACAACTTGGATGCTGTCTTGGACGTGTCTGACGGTTTGATGGTTCCTCGTGGTGACATGGGTGTTGAAATTCCAGCCCAGAACGTGCCTTTGATTCAAAAGGACATGATTCGCAACATGAACAAGCGTGGTTTGCCAGTTATCACGGCGACCCAGATGCTTGACTCAATGGAAGAGAACCCACGGCCAACCCGTGCCGAAGTTTCCGATGTTGCCAACGCTGTCTTTGACGGTACTGATGCAACCATGCTTTCTGGTGAGTCAGCTAACGGTGACTACCCAGTTGAAGCCGTTGCTACTATGGCTGCCATTGACACCAAGGCTGAGTCAGCTTTGAACGTTGATGGTCGTCACCAAGAGGTTACCCCTAGCGAAGACAACCAGGCTGAAGCCGTTGCGGCTGCAGCTGCCCGTTTGGCTGATAACATTGATGCCAAGGCAGTGGTTGTTTCAACTAAGTCAGGTTACACGGCCCGCATGGTTTCAAAGCACCGTCCAATCGCTAACATCGTTGCAATGACTTACAACGAACGCGTGCAGAAGGGTCTGACTTTGAACTACGGTGTTGCCCCTGTCTTGGAAGATGCCTTCCCTAAGACTGTTGACGAATTGGTTGACAATGCCAAGGCTGCTGCTAAGGCCCTTGGTTTGGCAAACACTGGCGACAAGATCGTGGTTGTTACTGGTGCGCCAATGAACGCCCAGACGGCTAACATGGCTTCTGTTGAAACCGTTTAATTAGCATTAACCTTTAAAGTCCGGCTCAGCCGGGCTTTTTTATTGGCTTAGTTAGGGTAGGGTGCTTGACAGGGTCAGCGGCGTTTGCTTTAATAGTTTTATAGATAAAGGAATCGGTATGACTCAAATTATTAAATACAATCAATCAGCAAGCGTCTTGGTCATCGTCCCAACCCTTCGGTAGGCGGTGATTGTTTGTGTTGCCTACTGCATTAAGTTAGTAGGCAGCCCCTGATTGATGAAAAGGTCAGCTGCTAACGGCAGCTGACCTTTTTTGTTTACTTTGAGGAAGCCGACCTTTATTTAAAATCAACTCGTGAGGAGTAATTGGAATATGAAAGAGCAGAAATTAACCTTTAAGCAGTTAATCCTGTTGGCCTCGTTAATTTTTGGCATGTTTTTTGGGGCCGGGAACCTGATCTTCCCGGTTCAGTTAGGTCAATTAGCTGGGCACAACTGGCTGCCAGCGGCCTTGGGATTCTTGTTAACCGGCGCCTTGGTACCGTTTTTAGCAATGCTAGCCATCAGTATCACCGGCAGCAAGAGTGTTTATGATTTGGCCGCCCCAGTCGGGCCCTGGTTTGCTATGATTATCCTAATTGGGATTCATCTCACCTTAGGACCCCTGGTGGCCACGCCCCGCACGGCCGCAACCGCCTTTGCCATGGGTATTAGCCCCTTAGTTAAGCCCGAATACCAGCAGATTGCCATGTTGATCTTTTCAGCGATTTTCTTTGGATTGGTCTATCTTCTATCTGTGCGTCAGGCTGGTTTAACCAAGTGGATTGGTAAATACCTGAATCCCTTGTTCTTAATCTTTCTGGGAATTTTGTTCCTGGCGGCCTTCTTCCTGCCAATGGGTAATCTCAGTCAAGCAGTGGGGAGTGCTTATCAGCACCACGCGGCCTTTCAGGGTGTCTTAGATGGGTACAACACCATGGATGGGCTGGCCCTGCTTGGTTTTGCAGTTTCGTCAGTTTACGCTGCCCAGGCCATGGGATTCACTGGCAAGGCCGTGCCCAAGGTTTTGGCCCGGGCCGGTCTGCTAAGTATTGCCTTTGAAGCCCTGGTTTATCTGGCCTTGGTCCTGCTGGGCGTTTCTAGCCTAGGCCTCTTTAAGCCAGCTGAAAACGGCGGGGTGGCCTTTGGTCAAATTGTTAGCCACTACGCTGGTAACCTCGGCGTGCTTCTGACCGGCGTGATTGTTACCCTAGCAGTCTTTACCACGGCCATGGGTCTGTCAGCTTCCTTTGCCCAGGACATGCACCGTGTTTTCCCTAAGATTAGCTATACTTGGTGGTTACGGGTGGTCGCCATTGGCGCCTTTGTGGTTGCCAATGCTGGTCTGACGAACATCGTTAAGTGGGCAGTACCCGTGTTAATGCTGCTCTACCCATACGCGCTGTCCCTGATTACTCTTGCGGTTCTAAACCGCTGGGTAAAGCAGTCACCGGTCATCTACCGGGCCACGATGCTCTTGGTAACAGTACCGGCGATTTTGGATGCCTTGTCCAGTTCCGCACTGGCACAAACTAGCTGGGTGCAGGCCTGGCACCAAAATTACGTCCAAGTCGTGCCCTTGGCCGCTGAAGGTTTTGGCTGGTTAGTGCCAGCCTTAATTGGGGCCGCCATTGGCACGTTGATTCACTGGTACCAGCACCGGTCGAATACGAGCCAAAATATGGGTAATTAATCCGATTGAGTGTAGGAAAGTCCGACTTGGTCGGGCTTTTTTTATGTTAAAATTGGGTAACAAAACAAATAAAAGGAACTGGCTTTTGACAGATCAAGTACAAAAAACTTTTACTTTTGACAACCTTGAACAACAGACAAAACTAACCGGGATCAACGATGAGTTGCTCCATTTAATCGAAGAGGGGCTGGAGGTCCAGCTGTTGACCCGGGGAAACCAGGTCAGCATCAGCGGTAATGAGGATGCCGCCCATCTGGCCTACCAGGTCCTTAACCAATTAACTACCTTAGTCCGGCGCCAAATCACGGTCGCCGCTGCCGACGTCGTCAGTGCGACGACCATGGCTAAGCGGGGGACGCTGGAATACTTTACCGACCTATACGATGAGACCCTAATCCGGGATAACAAGGGGCGCCAGGTCCGAGTGAAAAACTTCGGCCAGCGCCAGTACATTCAAGCCATTCGCAAAAGCGATGTTACCTTTGGGATTGGCCCAGCCGGAACCGGAAAAACTTTCCTGGCGGTGGTGATGGCGATTGCCGCCCTAAAACACGGTGATGTTGAGCGGATTATTATTACCCGACCAGCCGTGGAAGCCGGTGAGTCTCTAGGATTTTTGCCTGGTGACTTAAAGGAAAAGGTTGATCCCTACATGCGACCAATCTACGATGCCATGAATACCCTCGTTGGTAGCGAACACACCCAGCGCCTGATGGAGCGGGGCGTGATTGAAATTGCACCCCTGGCTTACATGCGTGGTCGGACCTTAGACGATGCCTTTATCATCTTAGATGAGGCCCAGAACACGACTAACCAGCAGATGAAGATGTTTTTGACGCGGTTAGGCTTTGGCTCCAAGATGGTAGTCAATGGGGATATTTCCCAGATTGACCTGCCCCGGGGGGCCAAGTCGGGTCTGATTGCCGCCCAGCGGATTTTGAAAAACGTGGACCACATCGACTTTATTAACTTCAACAGCGGCGACGTTGTCCGTCACCCAGTTGTGGGACAAATCGTCAACGCCTATGAGCAGGCGGATGCCCGCTTGAATGCGCTCAAAGAGGAGCAAAAGAAGTAATGGATTTAATCTTAATTGACCACACTGAAGATGGGGTCAGTCCCTACCACCAGGACTTGGTAACCAGTGTTTTGGACTATGCTGGTCGTTATTTAGAACTGCCGGACAACACCGAGATGTCGGTGACCTTCATGAACAATGACGAGATTCACCGTTACAACCGGGAATACCGTAACATTGATAAGCCGACGGATGTGATTAGCTTTGCCATTGAAGATGACAGTGATGATCTGCCTATTTTGCCCGATGAGGAAATGGACGAGGAAATAGCTAAAAACATCGGTGATATCCTAGTCTCAGTTGATATTATTGCCAGTCAGGCCGAATATCTAGGCCACAGTTATGAACGAGAATTGGGCTTTTTGGTGGTCCATGGCTTCTTGCACTTAAACGGCTATGACCACATGTTGGGACCAGCCGAAGAAAAGGAAATGTTTGACCTGCAGCGAAGGATTTTAGATGACTATGGACTCAAAAGATAAGGACCAGGGCCAAACAGAAACGCATCAAGTCACGCGTAACCGAACCTTTTGGCGGGCCAGTTACAATGCCTTACATGGGGTCTGGTCGGTCCTAGTCCGCGAGCGCAACATGCGCATCCACATCGTGATTGCCTTTGTAGTCTTACTGGCTGGCCTGCACTTTGGCCTCAACCGGGCCGACTGGCTCTGGGTAACCATTGGGGTTTTCTTGGCCATCTACAGCGAGTTTTTAAATACCATCATCGAATCGGTGGTGGATTTAATTGTCGGTGACCGTTACGAGCCCTTGGCCGGTCTGGCCAAGGATGTTGCGGCTGGCCTGGTATTGGTGGCGGTCGGCTTTGAGCTGATTATCCTGCTGATTATTTTCCAACCCTATATTTGGCGGGAACTGGGGATTGTGACCCATTTCTCCGAATACTTTCATCATTTTAGAGGACTAATCTTATGACCACGGAATTCAAATCAGGCTTCGTTGCCATTATTGGCCGGCCCAACGTGGGTAAGTCGACCCTGCTAAACCGGATTGTTGGTGAAAAAATTGCCATCATGTCCGACAAGGCCCAGACCACCCGGAATAAAATTCAAGGAATTTACACCACCAAAGAGGCCCAGGTGGTCTTTATCGACACGCCCGGGGTTCACAAACCTAAGAACTCTCTGGGTGACTTTATGGTTAAATCGGCCTTTTCAGCCCTGCGTGAGGCTGATGCCGTTTGGTTTGTGGTCGATGCCAGCAAGCCGCGTGGTGCCGGTGATAACTTTATTATCCAGCGCCTCAAAGAAATTCAAGACACGCCGATTTACCTGATCATCAACAAGGTTGATTTGATTGGTAAGGACCAGCTCTTTGAAGTGATTAATTCTTATCAGACCGATGCCCCAGACTGGGCAGAGGTTTTCCCAATTTCAGCGACTGAAGGCGACAATGTGCCTGAGCTGTTGGAGAACGTGGTCAGCCACTTAAAGCCTGGTCCGCAGTACTTTGATGCTGACCAGCTAACTGACCACCCGGAACGCTTTGTCATTGGCGAACTTATTCGGGAAAAGGTTCTACAGTTAACGCAACAGGAAGTGCCACATTCGGTGGCCGTGGTGATTGATAATATTGAACGGGGTGATGATGACCGCCTGCTGATTCAGGCCTCCATTATCGTTGAGCGCCCAACTCAGAAAAACATTATCATCGGTAAACAGGGTCGGATGATCAAACAAATTGGCACTCGGGCCCGCAAGGACATTGAACACTTGCTAGGTAGCCCGGTTTATCTGGAAACCTGGGTGAAGGTTGAGCCAAACTGGCGTGACCGGCCCCAAGCCTTGCAGAGTCTGGGTTACCGACCTGAAGATTACTAAGCAAAGTGCCAGTGGGGAGGGGACATGGCCATTATTAATGGAATTGTGTTGTATACCCGCCCTTACCGGGATAACGACCTCCTGGTTCGCATGTTGACCGAGGAACGAGGTCTATATACCTTCTTGGCTCGTGGGGCTAAGCGGCCCAAGTCCAACCTGGCGGCTGGGACCCAGCCCTTTAGCCGCCTAAGTTTTATTGGTAACTGGTCTAAGAAACCACAGGGTCTGGGCTTTATGAATGATATCCAAAGTCAGCAGAGTGCCAGTGCGCTGACTGCCGATATCGAGGTCAGTGCCTATGCTGCCCTGATTGCCAAGCTTTTGGACCAGAGTTTTGAAGAAGGGCAACCGGTACCGGCGTGGTACCAGCAGTTTAACTTGGCCCTGGATAAATTAGCCCAGGGCGTTGACCCGCAGGTAATTGCCAATATTTTTGAAATTCAGCTCTTGGGGCCCCTTGGCGTGGCACCTAACTGGCGGGCTGATCCGATTGACGGGCACATGGAAGGCCAGTTTGATTATTCGGAAAAATATAATGGTATTCTTGGTGCCGAACACTATGGTCTGGATGAGAATCGGCTGAACCTCGATCAAAAAACGGTTTATTACCTCCGCCTGTTTAGCACGATTTCCTTGGAACAGCTGGGGAAGGTTAAGCTTAGCCCGGCGACAAAGCGGGGCCTCCAGCGGGTGATTGACTATATCTACGAAAAGCAGGTTGGTCTGGTACCTAAGGAAAAGACCTTTATTAACAAAATGCATGCCTGGCAGCAGAGTGCCGGACAATTACTAGAAAAAGGACGCTCATCATGAAAAACATCCTGGTCTTACACACGGGGGGCACAATTGCCATGCACGCCGACGCTGACGGCGATGTGGAAACTGGTCCGGACAATCCCCTTAACCAGGCTGATTTTAGCCTGCCTGATGTCCAGTTAACGGTTGAAAATATTTTTAACCTGCCCAGTGAATACATTGGTCCGGAGCATATGTTGCAAATCCAGCAGCGGATTCTAGCCGCTCAAGGGCAGGTTGATGGGGTCGTGATTACCCATGGGACCGACACCTTGGAAGAGACGGCCTATTTCTTGGACAACACCTTGGACGTGGACTTTCCAATCGCCATGACTGGGGCGATGCGGTCAGCCAATGAGCTGGGGTCCGATGGCCTCTATAATTACCAGACTGCGCTGCGCGTGGCAGCTGACGATCAGTCTGCTAACCGTGGGGTTCTGGTGGTGATGAACGATGAAATTCATGCCGCCCGCTTTGTGACCAAAACCCACACGACCAACGTGGCTACCTTTGCCTCACCGGTTAGTGGGACCATGGGTCTCATCACCAAACGGCGGATTATCTATCTTTACGACCTGGTGCCGGGGAAAACCTTTCCCATCCAGGCCGTTAGTAAGAACATTCCGGTCCTCAAGGCCTATGCTGGCATGAACGGCCAATTGCTGGAGTTGCTAGCCGCAACCGGCATTGACGGACTGGTGATTGAGGCCCTTGGGGCTGGAAACCTAGGCCAGGAAGCAGCCTTGGGGGTCCAACACCTGCTCAACCGCCAGATTCCAGTTGTGATTGTTTCCCGTAGTTTTAATGGGATTGCCGAACCGGTCTACGATTACCTAGGTGGCGGGACCCAGTTAGAGAAGGCTGGTGCCATTTTTGCCGCCAGTATTAACGGGCAAAAGGCCCGCTTAAAGCTGTTAATCGGGCTTGAAAATCACCTGAACAAATCTGCTCTTAACGATTATTTACATCAATTTTAAAAGGACGTCGAATTTTTCGACGTCCTTTTTAGTAGTTTAAATTATTCAAAAATGTTCTGGTAAATGGCCTTGACCGCTAGGTCAGAATCCTTCGGTTTTACGCCGAGCATAATGGAAATTTCGCTGGCGCCCTGGTTGACCATCTGCAGGCTAATGCCGTTTTCCTTCAGTGGGGTAACAATATCAGTTAAGGCACCAACCCGGTCGCGCATGCCTTCGCCGACCACCATGATAATGGTGTAACTGGGAATCCAGTTGAGAACATCGGGCTTGATGGTGTCTTGAATATCACGCAAGACCGCGTCAACCTGTTCCTGGTTAACCAGGGTCTTATCGATGATAATCGTCAAATCATCGATTCCCGATGGCATATGTTCATAGGAAACCTGGTAACGCTTCAAGATTTCCAGAATACGAAGGGTAAAGCCGACTTCCTTGTTTAAGAGGTAGTGGTGAAGGTAGATAGCCGCAAAACGATCGGAATTAGCAATTCCAGTCACTGGCCGGATATTTTTCAATTCACTGGCCGGCACAATCATAGTCCCTGGATCCTCGGGCCGGTTGGTATTTTTAATGTTGATACGAACCCGACCCTCAATGGCTGGGATGATGGCTTCATCATGGAAAACCGCAAAGCCGGCATAGGAAAGTTCCCGCATTTCATCGTAGGTCATCTCAGTGATGGCGGCGGGGTGGGGGATAATCTTAGGATTTACGGCGTAGATGGCACTAACATCAGTGAAGTTTTCGTAGAGATCCGCTGATAGACCCCGGGCTAAGATGGCGCCGGTGATATCAGAACCACCCCGGGAGAAGGTCGCGATGTCACCCCGTTCCGTATAGCCAAAGAAACCAGGCACAATCAACCGCTCACCGACCGTTAGTTCAAACTTGGCCATTTCCTTGTAAGATTCTTCCAGAAGGGTTGCGGCACGAGGGTTATCATCAACTAAGAAACCAAGCTCCTTTGGGTCAACAAAGCGGGCCGGCGTACCCAAGAAGTTAAAGACCTTGGCCACCAACTGGGCGTTTAAGAACTCACCGTGAGCAGCAAAGGCAGCGTAGAGATAGTCAAAAGTCCGGTAATGGTGCCGGGCCAGGTGGTCGATTTGGGCATTGATGTCATCCATGTCCTCGGCCGGCAGGCCAAAGTGGTCAGCAATGGCTTGGTAGCGGGCCTTAATCGCCGCCACCACTTCAGTCGGGTCATTATCTAAGATCACGGCATTGGCGTAATCAATCATCAGGTCAGTAATTTTAATGTCGTCGTCAAAGCGCTTTCCTGGCGCTGAAACTACGATGACTTGTCGGTCATCGTCAGCGCGTACAATGTCGTAAACCCGTTGTAATTGCTGGCCATCAGCTAATGACGAGCCACCAAATTTTGCCACTTTCATTCCTAATTTCTCCTTGCTAATCCTTAGTCAGTTGTAACGGTGAGACCCCATTGGTCGATAGTCAAAGCCACCAGTTCTCCTGGTAACTTTAGGGGCGCCAAGCCACTTTCTAGCTGTGCCACGCCACCTTCGGGTAGCATTGTGGCCACCGTTGGGCCAGCCCCTGACAGGTAGGTTCCCTGGAAGCCTAAGTCATGGGCGATTTGGCGAATCTGGCCGAGTTCTGGTACTAGGTGGGCCCGGGCAGCTTCATGGAACTGATCCTGGCCAACTAGGGTCAGGGCCTGGTCCAATTTATTACTGTTAAAACTAGCAACTAAGACATTGCTGATGGCACTGGCTTTAACCGCCTGTTTGAAGTCCATTTCCTGAGGCAGAGCTGCGCGCGCGTCAGCGGTTTTAACTGCGTAAGGCGGAATGTAAGTCAGGACTCGCAGGCTATCCGGAATGGTTATTGGTGCGTGGGCCACCTGGCTGCCATCATAATAAGCCGCGACGGCACCGCCAAAGAGGGCCGGGGCCACGTTGTCAGGATGTCCTTCTAATTCGGTTGCTTTCAACAGAATCTGGTCATCGTCCAATCCTAAATCAGCCAGCTCATTAGCTAGGGCTAGCCCAGCCAAGATCGCCGCCGATGAGGAACCTAAGCCGCGGGCAAAGGGAATATCGGAACTAATGTGCAGTTGGTGAGGGGTTAGATTAGGGGCTAACTGCTTGGCCACCTTAATGATGTAGTTATCACCATCAGTTGGCACGTCAAGCCCGAAGGGATGGTCAATTTGCCAATCATCGCTAGCATCGAGCACCGTTAGGGTCAAATAACGGCTAAGGGCGACACCCAGGGAATCAAAACCGGGGCCTAAGTTAGCACTGGTGGCTGGAACTTTAATTTTAAGCATTGAAAATCTTATACTCCGACTTTAGTTGGATTTGCTGGTGGGTTTCGAGTTCGGCCTTTAAAGCCTCGACCTGGGTGGCCGTGATTGGCTGGGTGTGCACGTAGAAACGCAGCACCTGGTCACTAGAATTCAAAATTTCATCCTGCCCGACCAGTTCAATTTGGTTATCGGCCAGGGCCGTCAGCAGTTGCTGGCGGTTACCTTCGTTATTCGCTAGTTCAAAGGTCAAAAAGCGGGCAACTTGGGCATACTTGCCAGCGGTTACCACTCCTAAGTCACTGCGCTTGCGGTTAAAGGGCTTTCCCAAAAGTGGGGTATTGCGGTAATCCAGGTAGCGCATCAAGTCTGCTACGACCGCATTAGCGGTTGGCAGTTGGCCGGCACCTGGGCCAGCCAAGGTGGTCTGATCCCCAAAGCGACTTTCAATGAGGACGGCGTTGTTTTCATTACGGATGGCCGCCAGGGAAAGTTCCTGGCTAACCAGGTAGGGCGCCACTTCTAAGCTAATGGCACTTTGTCCTTCAACTAGGCGGGCCAGTCCCAGGAGTTTTAGCTGGTAACCGGACTTTGATGACTTCAGGCCGGGTAACTGGCTAATCAGGTGAATCTCTTTCATCTGCTCATTGGTTACCTGGCGGATACCGGTTAGGCTAACCTGATCCATCTTAGGTTGCACCCCGAAGGCAAAGTCAGCCAAAATCATTAATTTGTAGGCTGCGTCGAGCCCGTCCACGTCGTTAGTGGGGTCACTTTCGGCAAAGCCCTTCTCCTGGGCGAGCTTCAAAGCCCGCTCATAGGAAAAATCCATGTTGGCCAGGTCGGTCATCTGGGTCAGGATAAAGTTACTGGTCCCATTGATGATGCCAGCTACACCGGTAACCTGGTCAGCGGCAAAGCTAGTTGATAGGGTATTTAAAATTGGGATACCACCGGCAACGGCGGCTTCATAGTACAGGGCTTGGCCGTGTTCTTGGGCCAGCTTAATGAGGGCCGGACCACGCAAAGCCATCAAGTCCTTGTTGGCAGTAATGACGCTCTTGTCAGCTTCAAGTGCCTGACGGATGATGGATTCTGCGGCATCAATGGTACCCATCGTTTCAATGACCACGTTGATTTCAGGGTCAGTTAAGATATCGTCTGGCTGATTGCTTAGGCCAAAGTCAGCCCAGTCGGGCAACTGCTGGCGGTACTTTTCAACGTTACGGACCACAACCTGTTTAATAATGGGAGTTTGATCGTATTCTTGCTGAATTTGATTTGCGCTGTCGTGGAGGATTTGTGCGACCCCAGAACCGACCGTTCCTAGACCAAATAGACCAATTTTTACCACCGTGAAAACTCCTTTAATCCTAGTTGTGTCAAGTTATAATGATTCTATCACTGTGCTCCCCAAAACAAAATAGTCTGTTATAATAAAACCAACAAAAATGGGCTGGAGTCAGCCTTTTTAAATTAGAGGAGTGGTTTTTCATGGAATACGTTTCAACCCGTGGTGGGGCACCTGCCGTCCCTGCTAGCCAGGCCGTTTTGAATGGCATTGCCCCCGACGGGGGCCTATACGTGCCCACTGAATGGCCAAAAATGACCTGGGACTGGTCCCAGGTGGGGCAGCAATCCTATCAAGCATTAGCCAAGCGTGTCTTTGCAGCCTTTTTTGAGGACTACACCCATGCTGAAATCCAGGCCGTTGTCGACCAGGCCTATGGTGACCAGTGGCAAACGCCCGACATTGTCGGCCTACACCAGGATGAGAATCTGACCTATATGGAACTTTTCCACGGTCCTACCTTAGCCTTTAAGGATGTGGCCCTTCAGGCCCTGCCATTTTTAATGACGACCGCAGCCGCTAAGCAGGCCGTTAACGATAAAATTGTGATTTTGACGGCGACTTCTGGTGACACTGGCACCGCAGCCATGAGTGGTTTTGGTAATGTTAACCAAACTGAAATCATCGTTTTCTACCCTCAGGTAGGGGTCAGTGACATCCAGCGCCAGCAAATGCAGACCGAAAGGGCGGACAACGCCCACGTAACCGCCATTACTGGTAACTTTGATGATGCCCAACGGGCGGTCAAAGACCTCCTGGGTAATCCTGAACTCCGTCAGGAGTTAAAGGACCACCACATGCGCTTTTCATCGGCCAACTCGATTAACATTGGCCGCCTGATTCCCCAGATGGTCTACTATCTTTATGCCTACAGTCGCCTGGTTAAAAATCAAAAGATTGAAGCCGGTCAAGCCGTTGACGTGGTGGTACCCACGGGTAACTTTGGTGATATCTTAGCGGCCTATTACGCTAAGCAGGTTGGCTTGCCAGTCAAGACCTTTGTAGTCGCTTCTAATGAAAACAATGTTCTCACGGACTTCTTTAATACCGGGACTTATGACCGTAACCGGGACTTTAAGGTGACCAGCGCGCCAGCCATGGATATCCTGGTTTCCAGTAACCTAGAGCGCCTGCTTTACTTTGCCAGTGGTCGTAATAGCGAAGAAATTAAGGGCTATATGGATGACCTGCAAAAGACGGGCACTTATGAGTTGACAGCCTCAACCCGGGCTAACCTGGCAGAATTTAAGGCCGGCTTTGCCGATGAAGATCAGATTGCGGCCGCTATTGCCCAAACTTACCAGGACCGGCATTATTTGCTTGATCCACACACTGCGGTTGCCCGTCACGTTTATCAGCAAATGGATTTGGCTATCCAGTCAACCCTGTTGGCGGCCACGGCCAGTCCTTACAAGTTCCCGCAGGCGGTCTTAAGGGCCCTAGGTCAGGAACCAGTTGGTGGGGCAGCCGGTGTTCAACAATTAGCTGATTTCACCAAAACAGCAATTCCCGAACAAATCCAACATCTCTATCAATTACCAATTCGCCACAAAAAAATCATTAAACCTAATCAAATTCTAACGACAATCCGGGAAGAATTGTTTTAGAATGTAGGTATAACTTGTTGCGACTGTAATCACAGAGAGGATAATACCGATGGCATCATACCAAGACCAAGATTCTGAAATTTGGAGCGCGATTCAACAAGAGGGCGCTCGCCAAAACCGAACAATTGAGCTAATTGCGTCCGAAAACTTCGCTTCTCAGGGTGTTCGGGCGGCCCAGGGATCCGTACTGACGAACAAGTACGCTGAAGGGTACCCCTACAAGCGTTACTACGGTGGTACCGAGTACGTTGACGTGGTTGAGCAGACTGCCATTGACCGGGTGAAGGAACTCTTCCACGCCGAGTACGCCAACGTCCAGCCCCATTCTGGCTCCCAGGCCAATGCAGCGGCTTACATGGCCTTCTTAAAGCCCGGTGATAAGATTTTGGGTATGGACTTGGATGCTGGTGGTCACTTGACTCACGGTGCCAAGGTGAGCTTCTCGGGTAAGTTGTACGAATCTCACAGCTACGGTCTCAACCCAGAAACCGAAGAATTAGACTATGAAGCAATTGCCAAGCAGGCCCGCGAAGTCAAGCCCCAGATGATTGTGGCTGGTGCCTCGGCCTATTCTCGAATTATTGATTTCAATAAGTTCCGCCAGATTGCTGACGAGGTCGGTGCTTATTTGATGGTCGACATGGCCCACATCGCTGGTTTGGTAGCCGCCGGTTTGCATCCTAGCCCAGTTGGGGTGGCCGACGTGGTCACTTCAACCACTCACAAGACCCTGCGTGGTCCCCGTGGTGGCTTTATCCTCTCACAGGAAAAGTATGCAAAGCAGCTTAATTCTGCCATTTTCCCTGGTAACCAGGGTGGTCCTTTGGAACACGTGATTGCGGCCAAGGCAATTGCCTTTGGTGAAGCGTTGCGCCCTGAATTTAAGACCTACGCCCAGCAGGTGATTGACAATGCGCAGGCTATGGCCGAGGTCTTCAACGCTACCGATGACATCCGTGTGGTTACGGGTGGTACCGACAACCATCTCTTCAACTTGGATTTAACTAAGACTAAGCTCAACGGTAAGCAGACCCAGGACCTGTTGGACCGGGTATCGATTACCACCAACAAGGAAGCCCTGCCTAATGAGCAGTTGAGTCCCTTTGTGACTTCTGGTATCCGGATTGGAACGGCGGCCATTACGACCCGCGGTTTCAATGAAGACGATGCTCGCCAGGTCGCTGAATTAATCATCAAGGCCATCCATAACTTTGATGATGAAAAGGAACTAAACTTAATCAAGCGACAAGCCGAAGCCATGTCCATGGCTCACCGCTTTGCCTAAAATGAAAAGAGTTGCTCGAGCAACTCTTTTTCTAACGGTAGGATCTCCTATGTTTGATAAAACCCAGCTACGTCAGCAGCAAAAAGCCGCTTTGAAAAATTTAACCTCCAGTCAGCGCCAGGCTGAAAGTCAGTCGCTCTACCAGCAACTCTTCGAGCAACCAGCCTGGCAAAGGGCGCAAACCGTTGCCATTACCCTGAACCTGCCCTTTGAGCTGGCCACCCAACCGATTATCGAAGCGGCCTGGCAGGCGGGCAAGACGGTTGGTGTCCCCCTGATTGAAGCGGGGCAGCTAGGCTTTGTAACGATTACGCCTGAGACTGAATACCAAGCAGGTGCTTTAAACATTGCCGAGCCAGTTGGCGGTCAGCCGTTGGCCCAAGCAGACATTGACCTGACCTTAGTGCCGGGCTTAGCCTTTACCAGTGGGGGTGAGCGCCTGGGCTTTGGCGGTGGTTTTTATGACCGTTTTTTGGCCGATTATGACGGGGACAGCTTAGCCTTAGCCCTGTCCGTTCAACTCTTAGATCAACTGCCGATCGAAAGCCATGACCAGCTAGTCCACCAAGTTTTACAGGTTCAATAATCCTAAAACCCAGATTGGGCTTTTTTTGTGGACAAAAATATTGTAAAAGGGAACATTTGTTCGTATAATGAAAGGAGCAATTCAAGGAGGTGGGACCATGGTCACGGTCAACGACATCTATCAAAATGAACCCCGGCGGGTGATTTTCCTAATCGATTCGAAAAGTTTCTTTGCCAGCGTTGAATGCGTTGAACGAATGTTAAACCCACTCCAGGCCATGCTGGTGGTGATGTCCCACCAGGAGAACGACACCGGCGGCCTAGTTCTAGCTTCTTCGCCGATGGCCAAGAAGGTCCTTGGGGTTAGCAACGTGACCCGGCAGAAGGATGTGCCGGATCATCCTGACCTGATTAAGGCCCAGCCCCGGATGAACCTCTACATTCAGAAGAACCTGACGATTAATGATATTTACCGCCAGTACGTCGATGATGACCACTTGCTACCATACTCGATTGATGAATCAATCCTGGATTTAACCGAATTCTGGCACCTTTTTGGCGACAGTCCCGCCGAAGTTGCCCGGCGAATTCAGCGCCAGGTTCGGGCTGAAACTGGTATCTACCTGTCAGTTGGGATTGGCGACAGCCCAGTCTTGGCTAAGCTGGCCTTAGACCTAGGCGCTAAGTCAGACCCACATCTGCTGGCCGAGTGGCATTACGAGGATGTGCCCGACAAACTGTGGCCGGTCACCAACTTTAAAAAGGTCTGGGGCATTGGCAGCCGAACTGCTAAAAAACTAGAACGGTGGGGGATTCATTCGGTCGGGGAGTTAGCCCAGACCAGTCCCTACTTGCTCCGGGAACGGCTGGGCCTAATGGGCGAGCAGCTCTTTGCCCTTGCTTGGGGGATTGACCGGGCCAGCCTTGGCGAAGCGGTGAAGCAGGGAGAGAAATCCTATAGTAACTCCCAGGTCTTACCGCGAAACTACCACCATGCTAGTGAAATTGCAGTTGTGATTAAGGAAATGGGCGACCAGGTTGCTAGCCGGCTGCGGGCCCACCACGAGCAGGCCAGTCTGGTCAGCCTCTATCTAGGTTATGCCAACACTGGGGTTAAGTTCGATCACCGCACTGGCTTGCACCAGCAGATGCGGGTTACCCCTACCAACCTGAGTCCGGATCTGATGGGGCATCTCATGCGCATTTTTGAAAAGCATTGGGACGGGGACCCAGTCCGTTACGTCGGCGTGGCCTTCAGCGGTTTGAGTTCTGATGAGCAGGTCCAACTGGACCTCTTTGAAAGTCCTAAGGTTAATGAACACGAGCACCAGCTCAGTCAGACCATTGATCAGATTCGCCACCAGTTTGGCCCGGGGGCACTGATGCGGGCCATGTCCTTAGAAGAGGGGGGCACGGCCATTGATCGAGTGGGCCTGGTGGGTGGTCACAATGGGGGCAACGCCTATGAATGAGGACTTTTTACAGGAAGTAAAAACCTTTTTTGAACAGGACTACCGGGAACGGGGCAAGGTTAAGTGGCAGGGCTTTTTCCTCTCCGACCACACGCAAAAGATGAAGGCCCAAAAACAGGCCCGGGCCCATCCTAAGCATCTAACAACGCCGATGCCTTTAGCGACCATTCAAGAACGGGTTCAACTGGCCTGGCACCTGCACCGGACCCTAGAAGTTCAGGTTAACAGTCGGGACTTAGACGGTCACTTGGTGCCGATTCAGGCTGGCCTCGTGAGTGGTTTCTGGGACCAGGGTTTCATTTTGAACCGGCAGCCCTATGACTGGGCCGATATTTTAGCAGTTGCGGAGGTTGTACATGGACACGGATAGTTTAGTGAGGGAGCTGGTGCGGATTATTCAACCGCTCTTTAAGCGTGAGTACAATACCGTCTACGAAGTTCAGATCATCCAGCAAAATTACAGCGGCCGGACCAATATCTTCTTTGAGTGGCACCGACTGGGACGGGCCACAGTCTCCCGCGAAATCAAAAGCCTGGCTGCCGCCGACACTCAAGACCTATTGACGGTGGTGAAAAAACTGGGCCAGGTGACCCAGTTACCGGTTCATTTGAACTGAATTTTGGTGCTCAACCGGGGTATTCCTCGAATAAATGAAAAATAAATTAAAAATTATTTGACTTTTATTAATTGGGGGTTATACTAGTGCCAATAGTTAATTAATAACAACGATAAGAAAAAGTTCCTGTTAGGCGTTTCTAGCGAGTACCGTTTGGTGAAAGGGTACAACGAATGACTCGGTGACTTATCCTTCTTTAGTTGGTGTACTGAACTAATCCTAGTAGGTTTCACCCGGCTGCAACCGTTACCCCGCCAACGCATCGCCAACTTGTGGCCGTGCGTGAGAGATTTGATGGCTCTTTGTTAGCCTTCAGATAAGTAAGGTGGTACCGCGCGAAAGCGTCCTTAGATGTTGTCAATCGACAGCATTTGAGGACGCTTTTTTCGTTAGTTCAGACATTTAAAGGGGGTGGTAGCAATCTTAACTGACATTATTGACATTTTACGACGTCAACCAAACGAATTGCTCATTGAAGGCGACCATACTGGCTACCTCACATTACATCGCATTGCTAGCGAATTAACTAGCGTGCTAGACCCTAAGGAGTACGAATAATTATGACTGAAGCAAATGCTACTGCAACTTTGAACGCAACTGAATTAACTGAAGAACAGGAACAATTGGCCCAGGCCTTGTACCAGGCCTACTTGAACCACAAGCCCCTGGATATGGCTGAGTGGGTTGGTAAGGTCAGCGACGATGAAAGCGGCTACCGCGTCCAGCAGCGCCTGATGGAACTTAAAGATCAGCCGGTTGGTGGCTACAAGGTCAGCTTGACTAGCCAGGAAACCCAGGACATGTTTAAGGCCAGTGAGCCCCTGTACGGTGCCCAGGTTCAGAGTCACTTTGTCCCATCACCCGCAACTCTATCATTGAGCGCTGACATGATGGACCCTTTGGCCGAAGTTGAGTTGGTCTTTAAGGCCAAGGAAGACCTGTCCGTTAACGACTCAGTTGAAGACCTGCGTCAAAAGACCACGGTCGCAGCCGGCGTGGAGGTACCTGATGCCCGCTTTGCTGACTGGTTCCCTAGCTTGGATAAGTACCTGGTCATGTCAGACGCTGCCGTTGGTGGCTTCGTCGTTTACGGTCCTGAACAAGACAGCAGCAGCCTGCCAATGAAGGACTTCAAGGAAGTTAAGGCCCAGCTCTTCCATGACAATGAAATGGTTGCTGAGGGCGTTTCCAGCGAAGTGCTGGGTAACCCATTTGAGTCCTTGCACTGGTTGGTCGCTAAGTTGCACGAACAGGGCAAGACTTTGAAGGCCGGACAGCGAGTTTCTTCTGGAACCTTCTTGTTGCCACCTCACTTGACCAAGGGTGAGTGGGTTGCTAAGTTTAGTCACAACTTTAACCCAGTCGTCGTTAAGGTTGTGGATTAACTTAAACCGATACAAATAAAAAAACTACTGGTCAGCCAGTAGTTTTTTTGTGGGTTAAAGTTCTTTTTTAAGCAGGATGTCGCGCTGTGGATCGGAACCGACCTGGAAGGTGTGCTCGCTGAAGGGCAGGAAGCCCATCTTTTCATAAAAGCGCTGAGCGTGGTGGTTGCCCTCCCAAACGCCAAGCCAGATAAAGTGCTTACCCAGCTGGTAGGCCTCTGATTCAGCAAACTCAATTGCCCGGCGGCCCAGCCCCTGACGCTTGAAGTCAGGGAGGATATAAATCCGTTCGACCTCGAGGTACTCGTCCCCAAAGTCTTCGGACTGGCTGTCATTGGTGTTCAGCTTCAAAAAACCGGCGACCTTGCTACCAGCCATAATCCAAAAGAAGACCGCGTGGGGCTGATTGAGTTCGTCTTTCAACTGCGCCTCACTAAGATTTTCATCAAAGTAGGCCCGAAGGTCATCATGGGCACTGGTATCCTGGTAAGTATCCCAAAAAGTCGTTATACTTAAGTCACGCAGTGCTGCTACTTCGGCTGGGGTTACGGGAACAAATTCAGTTTTCATTTTCCTAGTTCCTTTACTAAATCCACGTTCGAGTTTGGGCCACATTATACGCCAGTTGGCCTAAGGCAGCAAATCAACCCGTTGGGCGATTTTCCTAGCACCGGCTAGGGGAGGGCAAAGGAGGTTTCATGGTTCAACTAGTACTGATGCGCCACGGACAAAGCGAGTGGAACGCCGCTAACCGCTTTAACGGCTGGATTGACACCCGTCTTTCGGCCACCGGGATTGCCCAGGCCCAGGCTGCTGGAGCGGCAATTGCGGCAGCAGGCATTGAGTTTGCTGCTAGCTATTCTTCGGCCCTAACCCGGACGATTATGACCCTAAATGAACTGCTCCTAGCAGCCAACCAGGCCTACGTTTCCCAAGTAAAAACTTGGCGTCTAAACGAGCGGCACTATGGCATTTTACAGGGAGAAAACAAGGACGAAATGAAGGCCAAGTACGGGCCTGACCAGGTGCAAATCTGGCGACGTTCTTATGATGTCTTGCCGCCAGCCGCACCTAGTTACCAACCGGCAGTAACGATTGACGGTAAAACCTATCCGGCCTTTGACCGGCGTTACAATCAGGTTCCTTACGGTCAGCTACCCCTGACGGAAAATATTCGCACCACCTTTGACCGGGTGCGGCCGCTCTGGGAAGGGGAGTTGGCCCCTCAATTACGGGCTGGGAAGAACCTGTTAATTGTGGCCCATGGGACTTCCATCCGAGCCCTGACCAAGCTAATCGAAGGATTAACCCCCCAGGAGGTTACCCAGGTCGAAATTGCCAATGGTAAGCCGATTGTTTACAACTTAGACGCAGAATTAAACATTTTAAAGAAAGAAACCCTTTCAGTCCCTGACTGAGGGTTTTTCATTTTGGTTACAATTTAATGACAAATTGGCACAAAAAAGGGGTAAGGCCGACAATTCGCATTTGCGAAATGGCTTAGTATCAAGGTTTTATCGTTCTTGTGAACCTTTAAATATGACAACTAAACATAATTGGTCCATATCGGTTGTTTGACTCCCTTGTCAGTTGCTCTTTTATATTGTTAAATAAAGTTATAATTTTTTAAGAAATTATAAAGGAACTGTTGAAGCATTTTCCTAGTAGTTCCGCAGAGATTTTGGTAGTCGGACTCAGCTGCTATTGTGCAGTACTCGAGCACTATCGGAGGGAGATTTTTATGACATCAACACCTAATGGCACACCTAACCGGCTTAAGAGTCAAATGATGATTGGTTTGTTTTCGGTTACTGGTGCGGTCGCATTAACCACTGCTTTTAACAACAATCAGGCCTCAGCTGATAGCCTGGCAACCCCAGCACCCACTAATCCGAGTGCTGACCAGGCGGCTGCGCCAGCCGGTCAGGCTGATTTGAGCAAGGCAGCACCTGCTGCTCAGGGTACTACCCGTGTGCCTAGTCCTAGCTTGGACCAGGCTGTTTCAAATGCCCAGGCCCAGCAGTTGCCAACCCAGCAAACCGCTGATCAAAACTTCAGTGGTACGCCAGCCCAGGCCAAGGACCTAAAGAAGGAAGCCGACCAGGACTACGCTAACCAGGTGCAACGGATTAATGACCAGGTTGCGGCTCAAAAGAACTATCAGAGTCAGCAAGCTGATATCAGCCAGGATGAGCAGGACTTGAATAATCAAGTTGGTAAGGCTCAAGCCGCTGGTGTTCAGGTTACTCAGGACCCTAACAAGGCTGGTTTGACTAGTGACCAAATCATCAACGGTTTGGGTAAGCAGACTCAGAAGTTGGCTGACATTACTAACGAACAGTTAGCCCTGAACTCCGCTGCTAGTCAGCAGAAGGCCGCGGTTGATAATGCTAACGCTGCCATCGACAAGGCCCTGGCCGATGCTCGTGCTGCCGGTGTTCGTGCCAGTCAAAACGCTACTATCGGTGTAACTGATAGGAAGACGCCAACTGATGGTGCCAAGGATCAGGTTGCGGGCATTGATGCTAAAATCGACGAAGCTAAGAAGAAAAATGCCGAGTACGTGAAGAAAATGGCCCAGTATCTCAAAGATAAGGATGCCGTTGACGCTTACAATGCCAAGGTTAAGGCTCAGTACGAAAAGGACTTAGCTGCGTATAATGAAAAGATTAAAGAGCTGGAGAGTAAGAAGAATACAACCGGGTATGCAACGCAAGCGCTGGTTCAGGCTTTACAGTTGAGGTCTGAGCCCAATGCACAAGTGAGTTTTAGTGCTACCCCTGGTACGAAATGGTACAACGGTAGCGAAAATGTTGATAATCCGGTTATTGACCCTACCGCATATCAAAGTTTTACTGATGCTAGTGGTAAACGGGTATATTTCTATAATACGACTATTTCAAAAGGCGACAGCATCACTGCTACCTACACCAATCTGAGCAATTCATCATATGGCTCGCAACCGATAAGTAAAATTGTAAAGACTTTTACCTACGTTCAGGATGGTAATAACAATCCAATCAACCTCTTCATTCCGACCGATCCCAACTTGGATGTTTGGTACAACGACAATGCACAATATACAGATCGGACTCGGGAAATCCAGGAAAATATTAAGCTTTACGACGAGAACGGTAAGCAAATTACCTTCGGCGATGATGCAGTGATTTCAGCTGCTTCCCTCAATAACTGGTCTCAAAACGGCAATCTTCATGTCGAAAAGGCTAAGGTTCAAGGTGCAACCTTCGTTGCTGTTAATGGAAGTACTGTTAAGAGCCATGATGACGGTTGGGCATATGCTGATACTGATAATTCTACTAAGGACTGGCAATGGGATAACAGTAAGAGTAGCGATTTTTATAAAGGAACGGCTGTTTTCCGTCTCCAGAAGGGTAGCAGTGAAATTGTCATGAATTTGGCTACTACGTCAAATTCTAAAGATGGTAATCCGCAGACTTGGTCACAGAGTAGTACTATTATTCCTGGCGAAACGGCTAATCCAAAGCCAGAAGACCCAACTACCACTGGTAAGTACAAGCAGGAACCAACTGAACCAGCCAAGCCTGACACAGTTCGCACCAACTATAACTACTACGTTGATGCAAGCACGAAGCCAGCACCTAAGAAGGCTAGTTACCACCTTTATGACCGGCCTCAGAGTCCAGCGGCTTACCCAGTGCTTTATCACTACAACAACTTGACGATTGTAAAGGCCCACGGACCAAAGGATCACGGTCCTAAGGACCATGGTCCACGCCCTGAACCAGCTAAGCCAGCACCAAAGCCTGCAGCTCTGCCTGATACGGCTAAGACTGCTGACAACCAGGCCGCCACTGCTGGTTACCTAGTTGCCGGACTGAGCGCCAGCTTGTCCGCATGGTTCCTGGGACGGTCACGTCGTCAAGAGCAAAAATAAGCCATTTTAAAAATATTTTCCAGAGAGCATTGCTTTTTGATGAAAGTATGATTAGAATGTAGTCACAATTAAATCGTCTCATTTAAACCAATGAGTTGGAGATCAAACCAGTTGTGCACGCACAGGGAATCCGGGGGACTGAGAGCCGGGTCGAACGCAGATTGGCAAATGGACCAACGAGGGTCTGCTGAAAGCTTTGAGCAAGTAGGTTAGAACGTCCGGCATACGTCAGTTGCCAGGCCTGTGTTGGCAGGTCACGGAGAGTGGTTATGGTTGTACTTAGATACCATAACTGAAAACAGGTGGCACCGCGGTTAAAACCGTCCTGAATTTTGCAGCAGCAATTTTTGGGACGGTTTTTTGCTGATTTAAAAAGAGTGAGGAAAAAACATGACAGCTAATTCAAAGTACTTTGGTCAATATGGGGGCCAGTTCATTCCAGAACTATTGATGCCAGCAGTTACCGAGGTAGCAGAAGCCTTTGATAAGTACCGGGATGACCCTGAATTCCAGGCCGAACTTAAAGATCTCCTGGTTAACTACGCCAACCGGCCATCACTGCTCTACCATGCTAAGAACATGTCCGATGACCTGGGCGGCGCCCAGATTTACCTCAAGCGTGAGGACCTTAACCATACTGGAGCCCACAAGATTAACAACGTTTTGGGTCAGGCTTTAATTGCTAAGAAGATGGGGAAGACCCGTTTGATTGCGGAAACTGGGGCCGGCCAGCACGGTGTGGCCACGGCTACGGCCGCCGCCCTGTTCGGGATGGAATGTGAAATTTTCATGGGTAAGGAAGACACGGAGCGCCAGGCCCTAAACGTCTACCGGATGGAACTGCTGGGCGCCAAGGTCAACGAAGTCACCACTGGAACCCAGGTCCTCAAGGATGCCGTCAATGCGACTTTCCAGGACTGGACCCAACGGATCGATGATACTTTCTACGTCCTGGGCTCAGCGGTTGGCCCTTATCCTTTCCCCGAAATGGTCAAGCACTTTCAGTCGGTGATTAGTACCGAGGCCCGCCAGCAGTTCTTAGACCAGACTGGCCGTCTACCAGATGCCGTTTTGGCCTGTGTCGGTGGCGGTTCTAATGCCATTGGTTCCTTTGCCAAGTTCATTGATGATCCTGAAGTAAAACTCATCGGCGTGGAAGCCGCTGGGAAGGGCGTTGATACCGACCAAACCGCTGCCACCATGGCTCGCGGCAGTGTCGGCATCTTCCACGGGATGAAGTCCCAGTTCCTGCAAAGCGCTGATGGTCAAATCGACCCAGTTTACAGTATTTCGGCTGGATTGGATTATCCTGGGATTGGCCCTGAGCACGCATATCTCAAAGATATTGACCGGGCCCAGTACGTGCCGGCCACTGATGATGAGGCGGTTGCAGCCTTTGAATACATCGCTAAAAAAGAGGGGATTATCGCCGCAATCGAAAGTTCCCACGCCTTGGCCTATGCCATGAAGCTGGCGCCAACTATGCGGCCGGACCAGCAAATCATGGTGACCCTCAGTGGACGAGGGGACAAGGATGTTGCCGCGATTGCGCGTTACAAGGGGGTTGACCTGCATGAGTAATATTCAAGAAGCTTTGAAAACCTTGACCCTGCGTGAGGATTTAACGGCGGATATGGCCGAGAAAGTCATGAATGAGATTATGACCGGTCAAATTTCTGACCCAGAAATCTCAGCTTATCTGATGGGCTTAGCCGTTAAAAACGAGTCCATCCCAGAAATCACTGGTTCAGCCCAGGCTCTTCTAAAGCACAGTGTTGCCATCCCACCTGAATTTGATGCCATGGACATCGTTGGTACTGGTGGTGATTTGGCCAACACCTTTAATATTTCAACCACGGCCAGTTTTATCGTTGCGGCGGCCGGCGTACCGGTCGCTAAGCACGGTAACCGGGCGGCTAGTTCCAAATCGGGGACGGCCGATGCTCTAGAAGCGCTGGGAATCAACATCGAAATGGATGCCAAGCAGGCGACCGAGGTCTTAAAAGACACCAATCAAACCTTCCTATTTGCTCGGACCTACCACCCAGCCATGAAGTTCGTGGCCAAGGTTCGTAAGGCCCTTGGCTTTCGGACGGTCTTTAATGTCTTAGGTCCGCTGATTAATCCAACCCGGCCAAAGACCATGTTAATGGGGGTTTATTCTAAGCACTTATTGGTGCCACTGGCCCATGTCTTAAACCAGCTCGGGGTTGACCAAGCCATTTTGGTCAACGGCCAGGACGGTTTGGATGAGGTCACGCTGACAACTGCTACTGACTTAGCTATTTTAAAAGACGGTGAAGTCAGCACGGCCACCTTTGACCCAGAGAAGTACGGTTTTAACCTGACAACCCTGGCTGACCTAAGGGGCGGCACTCCAGCTGAAAATGCCCAAATTACCGAGCAAATTTTGGCCCAGCAATTACCCGGACCTAAGACTGATATCGTGGTCATTAACGCGGCCATGGCCCTGCTAGCCGCTCAAAAAGTGGCTGACATTGAAGGCGGCATCTACCTAGCTAAAGAAATGCTAAGCAGCGGTAAGGCCCAGGCACAATTAGAGGAATTACGAAAGGCAACCCAAGGGGTAAAGGCATGATTTTAGATGACTTGGTCCAGGTGACCCGCAAAAATTTAAAGCGCCGTCAAGCTGAGGTTTCCTTAGACGACCTGAGGGGGATTATTGCCCGCCAAGACCCTAAGACCCAAAAAGGGGACCGGCTCTTAGAAAAGACCCTGGCCCAGCCAGCGATGAGCGTGATTGCTGAAATTAAGCAGGCCTCGCCCTCCAAGGGACAGATTGTACCGAGTGCTGACTTTGACTACCTCCAAATTGCCCGGGACTACACCCAGGCCCAGGTAGATTTTATCAGTGTGCTCACTGAAGAGGACTACTTTAAAGGGTCCCTAGAAATCCTGGCGGCCGTGGCGGCTAGCACGCCAGTGCCGGTCCTACGTAAGGACTTTACCATTGACCCTTATATGATTTACGAGGCCAAGGCAGCCGGAGCTAGTGCCATCCTGCTAATCGTTGCAATTCTAACCGACGAGCAGCTCCGCGAGTATCAGGACCTAGCCCATCAGCTCGGCCTGTCAGCCATCGTTGAAGCCCACGATGCCGACGAAATTAAGCGGGCCCTAGCCGTTGATGCCAAGGTTATCGGTGTTAACAACCGTAACTTGAAGGATTTTACGGTCGACTTCGATAACACCAAGCGCTTGCGCGCCCTGGTACCCGATGATGTTTATTTCATCTCGGAGTCTGGCATTAAGACGCGGGCTGACGTGATTGAACTGGAAGAAGACCGGGTCAACGGTATCCTAGTCGGCGAGAGTTTCATGCGTGCCCAGGATAAGCCTGCCTTAGTTGAAACGTTACGGGGAGGCCCGGTACATGACCCAAATTAAGCTCTGCGGTAATTTTCGCCTAGTCGACGCCGACTACTTAAACCAGGCCCGTCCGGATTTGGCTGGCATTATCTTAGCACCCGATCATCGTCGTAGTGTCGACCGGGACTTTGCCCAAAATTTTCGGCAGCAGCTGCGTGATGACATCCCCCTGGTCGGGGTTTTCGTAAATCCGACCCTGGATGAAGTCCGGTCCTATCAGGGCATTATCCAATATGCCCAGCTTCACGGCCAGGAAAGCGAAAATCTGGTCGCCGCCATTCAAGCGGCTGGACTGCCAGTGATTAAACAGATGCAACCTGACCAGCTTGAGACAACCCAGGCAACGATGCGCCTGGTTGATCCTGGTGCAGGCAGTGGGACTAGCTTTAACTGGCAACGCCTGGAAGATTCAACGACGCCAACCATCCTAGCCGGCGGCTTAAACCTGGACAACCTGGCCCAGGCCATTACTACCGCCCAACCCAATTACGTGGATATTTCCTCGGGTAGTGAAGTGGACGGCGTGAAAGATTTAGCAACCATGCAAGCCTTAGTGCAGAAGGTGAGAGAACTATGAAAGATTTAACCCAGACCCTAGCGACTGGTAAAAACTTTATCGGGTTTACCGTGGCCGGTGACCCCGACTTAGACCACACCGTTGACTATGTGGTAGCGATGGCCGAGGCCGGTGCCGATGTCGTCGAAATTGGCATTGCCTTTAGTGACCCCAGTGCCGATGGTCCCACGATTTTAAGTGCTGACCAGCGCGCCCTGGCTAATGATGTCACCACTGACCAGGTTTTTGAAACGGTAGCCAAGATTCGGGAAAAAACTGACGTGCCGTTGGTATTTTTGACCTACACCAACATCGTCTTTAAGTACGGTTACCTGAATTTCTTAAAGAAGATGAAGGCCAACGATGTCCAGGGAATTATCCTACCGGATATGCCACTAGAAGAGCAGAAAGATTTCCTACCAATGGTGAAGAACCAGGGCCGGCACCTGATTCAGTTGGTTACCAGTCAGTCTAAGGACCGCCTGCCTAAAATCCTAGAAGAAGCTTCTGGCTTTGTTTACGTGGTTTCTTCTCTTGGCATTACTGGTACCCGGCAGAAGCTGTCCAACGAGGCTAACGACTTGATTGCTGAAATTCGCAAGTACAGTCAGGTGCCCGTTGGGGTTGGCTTTGGAATTAGTCAAGTTGATCAGGCCAGCCAGTTCCCAGCCGCTAATGCCATTATTGTTGGTTCAGCCCTGGTTGATATCATCGCCCAGCATCCCGATGATGCCAGCCCTTATTTGACCGATTTCATCCACAAAATGAAGGAGGCCCAGCATGCGTAAAGTCAAAACTCGGGACGCCGACACCCTGACGGTGGTGTCCGCCTACCTGCGCTTAAAGGGGGAGCACACCTTTGTCCTCGAATCGATGGGGCACCAGGCCCAATCTTCCCGTTATTCCATCATTGCCTTAGACCCAGTTCACGAATTCCAGTCCACTGGCCATGAGGTCACCATTGACGGCCAGACCAAGACCAGCGAAGACCCCCTGGCTGACCTGCAAGACTTGGTCGTGGTTCAGAACCAGGCCATTCCGGGTCTGCCATTTCAGGGTGGGGCAATTGGCTATGTCGGTTTTGATACGGTGGCCGTCTATGAAAAATTAGGGCCCCAGCCGGTTAACGACCTGGACATGCCCGACACCCACCTGTTCCTGTACGAAACCTTCGTGATTTTTGATCACCAGTCACTGACACTAACCATCGTGGCTGATGATGTTTACTCACACCGGGCGGACTTAGACCAGGTGATTGACCAGATTGAGGCGAAACTGGATACGGTTAGTCCCGCTGAAAGTCAGCCAGTCCACCTGCACGAGTTACACCCAGAGTCCAATATGTCCAAGGAATATTTTGAACAGATGGTGGAACGGTCCAAGGCGCTGATTGCCGACGGGGACATGTTCCAAATCGTGCCCTCCCAGCGTTTTGGTTTTGACTTTGAGGACCAGCCCTTTGACTTCTACCGTCAGCTCCGGCGTAGCAGTCCGTCACCTTACATGTACTACCTCGACTATGGTGACTACCAAATTATCGGGGCTTCCCCTGAAAGTTTGGTCACGGTCCGGGGTGACGAAGTGACCACTAACCCCATTGCTGGGACCCGCAAGCGCCACCGCAATCCCGCTGATGACCAGCAGATTGCTGACGAACTTAGCCACAACGAAAAGGAACTGGCTGAACACAAGATGCTCGTTGACTTGGGCCGTAATGATATCGGTAAGGTATCGGAATACGGTTCCGTTCAGGTAACCCGGCTCCTAGACATTGAAAAGTACCGTTACGTTATGCACCTGGTTTCCGAAGTGGTCGGCAAACTCAAGCCCGATACACCTGCGATTGCGGCGCTGAAGGCCACTTTGCCAGCGGGCACGGTCAGTGGGGCGCCTAAGGTCCGGGCCCTACAGCGGATTTATGAAATGGAACCGGTCAAGCGGGGCGTTTATGCCGGAGCGGTCGGCTACTTGTCCCAGGATAACCAGATGGACTTTGCCATTGGTATCCGGACCATGGTGGTCAAGGATGGCCGCGGTTATGTTCAGGCCGGGGCCGGCATCGTCTATGATTCCATCCCAGCCAACGAGTACCAAGAAACCCTGAACAAGGCCCGGGCCTTGCTGCACGTAGGAGGTTTTGAAAATGATTTTACTAGTTGATAATTACGATTCCTTTACCTATAACCTGGCCCAAATCATTGGCGAGGATGAAGAAGTGGTGGTCCTCCGTAATGACGATGAACGGCTAGAGGAAACCGCCAAAAAGGCCGATGGCATTGTCTTTTCACCGGGACCGGGTTCACCAGACCAGGCCGGACAGATGGAAGACCTAATCCGCGAGTTCTACCAGGACAAGCCCATGTTAGGCATCTGTCTGGGACACCAGGCCATCGGCGAAGTCTTTGGCGGCCAGGTCGCCCATGCCCCTGAAATCCGCCACGGTAAGGTTTCACCGATGGATACGACTGGCTCCCGTTTGATTGAAGACCAGGACGGCGTGGATATCATGCGCTACCACTCCCTGATTGTCGACAAGGACCATCTGCCGGACCACTTCAAGGTGACTGGGGTAGCAACCGACGACCACGAAGTCATGGCCATTGAGCACGAAGACCTGCCCATCTTTGGCATCCAGTTCCACCCGGAATCAATTGGAACCCCGGCCGGGGCAGCCATGGTCAAGCGCTTTATCGCCTTAACCCAGAAACAGCCCGCCTAAAAAAGACCCGAATGGGTCTTTTTATTTACCTAGACAAGTTCGCAATTATGGCTAAAAAACGGTAGTATGGTGGTAAGAAAATTACACCTTGCGAGGAAAACATTAATGAACATTTTAGTTAGTGCACCTAATCAAAATTTTGACCTCGAGACCATGAAAACCATCTTGAACAAGCATTTCGAGGGCAGTGACGACCGACTTTACTATGCCGACCAGAAACTGAGGCAGGGGGAGTTGAACAACATCGATGTCTTCTTAGGCTATCATCCCGTCTACCTAGACCAAATCCTGGCTGACCCCGAAAGCCGCCTCGGTTTCTTGCAAGCCCTGTCGGTCGGTACGGACTACCTGCCCTTGGATGCCTTGGCCACCCGCGGGATTGAGCTAGCCAATGTCCAGGGCGTCCAGCGCGAACCCATTGCCGAGACCATTATTGGGGTGATCCTGGTCCGTTACCGTCAGCTCAACGCCTTTCAGAACTTGGACCGCTGGGGACCAGTCGACGGGCCTTTCAAGCTAATTGCCGGTAAGAAGGTCGTTGTCTTTGGTACCGGTGGGATTGGTCAGCGGACGGCGGAACTACTGCAAGCCTTCCATGCCCACACCATCGGGGTTAACTCCAACGGCCATGCCGCCCAGAACTTTGATGAAACGGTGGCCCTTTCAGACCTCAGCGAGAGCGTCTTTAACGCCGATATTATCATCAACGCCCTGCCACTAAATGACCACACCCAGGATATTTTTGACCAGCATTTCTTCGACCAGCTGCGCCAAAAGCCAATCTTCATTAACGTTGGCCGTGGGGGTAGTGTGGTGACCGATGATTTGGTCGCTGCCCTGAAAAACGGTCAGCTAGACTCGGCCGCCCTCGACGTGGTCGACCCGGAACCATTGCCAAACGACCATCCGCTCTACGGGATGGACAATGTCTTGCTGTCACCGCACACCAGTGCGGCCTACGATGACTATTTGCAAGATAGTTTCTCAATTTTCTACGACAACCTAGCCTGTTACAAAAAAGACGGGAGCATTGAAATTAATCAAATCCACCTAGACTAAGTAAACGAAGTAGGAGATCTTATGACCAACATTAATTTTCACGGCATTGAGATGCCAAACATCGGCCTAGGAACCTGGCACATGGGTTCTGACCCACTGACCTACCGAGAAGAGCGGGACGTCATCCGCATGGCGGTGGATAATGGCGTCCAGGCCATCGACACGGCCGAGATGTATGGCCGTGGTGATGCAGAGCGCTTGGTCGGTGATGCCCTTAGCGAATATGACCGCAGTAAGATTTTCTTGATTTCTAAATTTTATCCCCGCAACGCTGTTGAGCCGCAGCTTTCGGCTGCTCTGGAGGCCAGTCTCAAGCGCCTACAAACTGATTACCTGGATCTCTACCTTTATCACTGGCGCGGTGATGCCCCCTTGGAGCAAACTGTAGCTGACCTTCAGGCCTTAAAAAAGAGTGGCAAGATTCGCCACTGGGGTGTTTCGAACTTTGACATTGACGATATGACTGAACTCGTTGACGTACCCGGTGGTGACCAGGTCTTTGCCAACGAGGACCTGTACAATATCGGCGAGCGGGGGATTGAGTACAGTCTCCTACCATGGCAACGCAAGCGTGACATTCCCCTGATTGCCTATTCACCAGTTGATGCCGGAGATAGCCGCCAGCACGAACTACTATACAGCCCTGGTTTGATTCAGATTGCGGAACGCCATGATGCGACGCCATACCAGATTCTGCTGGCCTGGGCCGTTCGTGACCAGCAAACCCTGGCCATTCCACAAACCAGCAACCCAGAACACCTAATAGCTAATATCCATGCCGGTGATATCCACCTCACGAAGGTTGACCTAGACGTTTTGGACCAGTCCTTTCCCGGTCCCAGCAAGAAGGAACCCTTAGCCATCATTTAAGTCAGAGGAGGAACTCATGGACTTTAAAACCACGATTCAAACCCGGCATGCGACCCGCTGGTTTACCGACCAACAAATCCCACCCGTCCTCTTGCAGGACCTGGTCAAGTTGGCCCAGGGAACCCCGTCGTGGGTAAACAGCCAGCCGGTGCGGGCCTACATTGCGACCGGGAAAAAACTAGCCGAAATCCGGGCCCAGCATACTAAGCTTAGCCAGGACCCCGACGCTAAGACGGACCCTAGCATTCCCTTGCGGCCCCGCAATGAATGGGACGAAGCGGCCCAGGCCAACATGCAAAATTGGATGGAAAACGATGCCAGCCAGGCCGGTGAAGACTGGCCTAAGTTGGCGGCCCAGGCCAGCGGCCAACTTTTCAATGCCCAGGCAATCGTTTATCTGACCCTGGCCAAGGACTATTCCAACTGGTCCTTGGTCGATCTTGGGGCCTTCTCCCAAAGCCTGATGCTGGCTGCCAGCGCTGAAGAGATTGACAGCTTGCCAGCCTATGAATTTACCAAGTTTAACCAGCCCTTACGGGAGGCGTTAAATATCCCGGGTGACCAGGAACTGATTTATGGGATTGGCCTGGGTTACGCGGACCAAACGGCCGCAATTAATAAGATTAAGGCCAGTCGGATGGATCCAACCGACGTGATTACCTTTCTCGATTAAGCACAAGCAGTACAAGGAGGTAGTATGAGTAAAGTAATGGTTATTGGTGCCCACGGCCACGTTGGCCGGATTCTAGTACCTAAATTGGCCGATGCCGGTCATGATGTGGTGGCCAGTTTTCGTGACGTTGAGCAGTTTTCAACGGTTGAGCACCTCGACCACGTAGAATGCCGCAAGTTCAACGCCCTCGATGATGAGGAAACCATGGTTTCGAGCTTTAAAAACAGCGAAGCCGACGCCATTGTCTTCACCGCCGGTGCTGGTGGGGCTTCTGACAAGCTCACCGTCGGCATTGACTTGGATGGGGCCGTTAAGACCATGGATGCCGCTAAGAAAGCGGGCATCAAGCGCTACGTGATGGTCTCAGCCGCTGGTGCTGATGACCCCACGACCTGGGAAAACTCCGGTCTTTACGTTTACTATGTCATGAAGCACTATGCTGACCGGATTTTGCGGGGAACTGACCTGGACTACACGATTGTCCGGCCAACGCTGCTGTCTAATGACGCTGAAACTAGCCACGTCAGCACCGACTTTAATTTAGGTGAGGGGGGTTACAGCATTCCCCGGGCCGATGTCGCTAACTTCGTGACGGCGGTCATCGACCAACCCAAGACCTTTGGCAAGATTTATCCCATCACTAGTGGGGGCGAAGCCATTAAGGATGTTCTTTAAGATTAAAATAAAAGCTACCTTTAAGCGGGCAGCTTTTATTTTTTGATTTATGTTGACCTATAGTGCACTATAGGGTGTTTAATAGGAACATGGTCGAGGAGGTGAAACGGTATGAACATTAAAGCCGTTGCCCAACAAACGGGGCTCAGCATTGGCACCATTCGCTATTACGAAAAAATTGGGCTCTTGCCCGAAATTGCCCGGGATGAGAATGGCATCCGTAATTTTGATAGTCACAATGTCCAGCAGTTAGATTTCATTAAGACCTTACGCAATTCCGGCATGCGCATTGCCGCCCTCAAGGAATACTTAAGTTTGGTCTACGCTGATGATGACGCATCAATCCCACGGCGGCAGGCTATCTTGCAGGCATCCTTGGCTGAAGTTGAAGATCAGATGGCGAAACTACAAACTGGCCGTGACTGTCTGCAATATAAGTTGGCCAATTACGAGTCCTTCACCCGACCAGCCGAACAGAAAGTTTCCCAGTAGTCCTAACTACTGTTACTCGGAAAGGAAAAATTCTCCATGAAAGAAGCAATTTTTGTTAAACCCGGCCTTGTTGAGGCCCAAGAAGTCGCCAAGCCTAAGATTCAAAAAGACGATGACGTGATTATCCATGTCGTTAAGGCCTGCGTCTGTGGCTCGGATCTCTGGGCCTACCGTGGCTTGGATGATAAGCCTGAAAACAGTGACAACGGTGGCCACGAAGCCATCGGGATTGTTGAAGAAACTGGCTCAGCTATTACCACGGTGAAGAAGGGGGACTTTGTGATTGCGCCCTTTACCCACGGCTGCGGTCACTGTGCCGCCTGCCTGGCCAGCTTTGATGGTAGTTGCCAATCCCACGATGACAACATTAGTTCTGCCAATCAGGCTGAATATATCCGCTTCCAGCACGGCGACTGGGCCCTAGTAAAGGTCCCTGGTCAGCCTAGTGACTACACACCAGCCATGATTAACTCCTTCCTGACCCTGGCCGATGTCATGCCAACTGGCTATCACGCCGCTCGAACGGCTAACGTCCAAGTAGGGGACACGGCCGTAGTCATTGGTGATGGAGCCGTTGGTCTCTGTGGCGTTATTGCCGCTAAATTGCGCGGTGCTAAGCAGATTATTATCATGAGCCGTCATGAAGACCGGCAAAAGCTAGCCCTGGAGTTCGGTGCTACTGACGTGGTTGCCGAACGTGGTGAAGCCGGTGAAAAGGCCATCATGGAACTGACTCATGGCAGTGGGGCCGACGCTGTTTTGGAGTGTGTTGGTTCGGAACAATCTAATCAGACAGCTGTTAACGTAGCTCGTCCCGGCGCCCACATTGGCCGGGTTGGCCTGCCTCACGGACAGGGTGCTGATGCGGCCCAGGTCTTTTTCAACAACGTTTCCATCTCTGGTGGGATTGCTTCCGTGACGACCTATGACAAGGGCGTTTTGCTCCAGGCCGTCTTAAACGGTGACATCAACCCCGGTAAGGTCTTCACCCACGAATACAACCTGGACAACATTAACCAGGCTTATCAAGACATGACTGACCGCAAGACCATCAAGGCTGCAGTCGATGTAGCGCCAGCCTAAATTTTGAAAGCGCCAGGTGGCGTTTTTTACTGCAAGAATACAGGTTAACTTCCCTGACACGATTTACGGATTTTCAAGGTCACAGGTGTTTAATGAGGCCATTAAACTAGCTAAGGAGTGTCCTATGAAAGAAACCATCTTCGTGAAGCCCGGCCTAGTGGCCGTCCAAGACAGTGAAAAGCCAAAGATTAAGGCCGCTGATGACGCCATCATCCATGTTTTGAAAACCTGTGTCTGTGGGTCTGATTTGTGGACCTACCGGGGCCTGGATGAAAAGGCGGAAAACAGTCAAAATCACGGCCACGAAGCCATTGGCATCGTGGAGGAAACTGGCTCAGCGGTGGCGACCGTTAAGCCCGGTGACTTTGTGATTGCACCCTTTACGCATGGCTGTGGTCACTGTGCGGCCTGTTTGGCCGGTTATGAAGGTAGCTGTCTCTCCCATACGGACAACTTCAGCCGCGGTGTCCAAGCCGAATATATTCGCTATCAGCATGCGAACTGGGCCCTGGTTAAGATTCCCGGCCAGCCCAGCGATTACACGCCAGCTATGATTAACTCCTTCCTGGCCCTGTCTGATGTGATGCCCACTGGTTACCACGCCGCCCGCACTGGCAATGTCCAGGTAGGGGATACGGCCGTAGTGATTGGTGACGGTGCCGTTGGCCTTTGCGGCGTGATTTCAGCTAAGTTGCGTGGCGCTAAGCAAATCATTATCATGAGCCGGCACGAAGACCGGCAGAAGCTGGCCCTTGAATTTGGGGCAACTGATGTAGTCGCTGAGCGTGGTGAAGCTGGTGAAAAAGCCGTCTTAGACCTGACTCACGGTAGTGGGGCCGATGCCGTTTTGGAGTGTGTCGGTTCGGAACAATCCAACCAGACTGCCGTGGCGATTGCCCGTCCCGGTGCTCACGTTGGGCGGGTTGGTTTACCCCATGGTCAGGGCGCTGATCCAGCTCAGATTTTCTACAAGAACGTGGCGATTGCCGGTGGCATTGCTTCGCCAACTACTTATGACAAGGACATTCTGCTTCATGCCGTCCTAAACGGTGACATTAACCCCGGTAAGGTCTTTACCAAGGAATATCCACTAGCAGACATTAATACGGCCTACCAGGACATGGCTGACCGCAAGACCATCAAGGCGGCCATTGACACGGAACCGGCCGCTGGTTAGCAAAAAAGACGTCCTCGTTGGGACGTCTTTTTCATTTCAAAATTGGGTATAAATCGGCCAACTTTTCAACTTCATAGGTTGGCTGAATTTCGGCCGGGGCTTTCAGTCCCCGTCGATTAATCCAGGCCGTATCTAGCTGGTAATTTTGACCACCCAGAATATCAGAATACAGGCCATCGCCAATCATTAAAGTGTTATCGGAACGCATGTCCGGATTGTTGCGGAAGATGGGGTCATAAAAACCAGTATCAGGCTTAGAATAGCCAACATCTTCGGAAGTGTAAATCTGGGTGAAGTACTGACCCAGACCGGTTTCGCGCAGGCGCAGCCGCTGGGCATCAGCCTGGCCGTTGGTGCCGGCAATCAGGGTGTACTTGCGACTGAGTTCCTGCAGCAATTCCTTGGCCTGGTCCACCACTAGGAAGTTATGATTACGGAGATAGGCGTAATCCTTCTCCATCTGGTCAGCATCACCAGTGCGGCCTAGGGCTGCTAAGGTCTTAGGAAAGCGGGTTTCAAAGATTTGCTGGCGGGGGATTTCGTCTTTTTCGTACTGGTGCCAGAGCTCGTGGTTAATCTTTTGGTAGGTAGCCACGGCTTCATCTAAAGCGGTACCCGACAGGCCCCAGGCATCGGAGAAAATCTTCTCAATCCCGGCCACTTCACCACCGGTGAAATCTAAGACCGTATCATCCAAATCAAAAATTAAGTACTTGTACATGGCGTTTAAACTCCCTTAACTCTCTTATCAAGTATTTCCATGATAACATTTCCAAGACTTTTGGGCTGAAACCCTTGCGTTTCAACCAAACTTTAACTACCTTTAATAGCAATGGGGGAGGACTCATTATGAAAATTACGAAAAAACACTGGCTGGGGATTATTGTCGTCCTAGTCATTTCTCTACTGGCGCAGTTCTTGGCCATCTACCTGCCACAGTTAGGGGCGGAAAGTATCGCCATGATTGTGGGGATTGTCCTGGGGAACACGCTCTTTACCGCCGACCGTTACGGGGCCGGCGTCAAGTGGTCTGAAAAATACCCGATTGAAATGGGGATTGCGCTTCTAGGGGCGACTTTGACGCTGAAGACCCTGGCAGGCCTGGGCCTAAACGGGATTGCCTACATCATCGTTAACATGGCGGCCGTAATCGGGATTGTCTATGTCCTGGGACGCTATGTCTTTAAGGTGGATCTGCACAGTACGATGTTAATGGGGGCCGGGAATGCGGTCTGTGGTTCCAGTGCCATTGCGGCCGTCGCACCGGTAATTGGTGCAAAGGACGATGACCGTCGGACTGCGGTGGCCACGGTTTCCTTGACCGGTATGATCTTACTGCTGACGCTGCCTGGTCTTTCCCACCTGATTTTTGGTCATAATGACTTCCTCACCGGGGCCCTGGTCGGTGGTACCGTCCAATCCGTCGGTCAAGTGGTTGGAACGGCGGCCTTGATTAACGGCAACGTCGTGACCTATGCCACGCTCTTTAAGCTGCTGCGGGTCATCATGCTGGTCTTTGTAGTACTCTTATTTGGCTACATCAGCCACCGGCAAACTGCCAGTGAAGAACGGGCGGAAGTAAAAAAGGCCAAGGTTACGATTCTGCCTTGGTACATCATTGTCTTTGCCATCTTAATCGTGGTCAATTCAGTAATTACTCTGCCGAATCTAATCCACCAAACCAGCCACACCCTGAGCTCCTTCTTTGGCGTGGTGAACCTGGCCGCTATTGGCTTGAACCTGAAGTGGACCACCATCAAGAAGAGTGGGGTTAAGTTCCTCAGCTACGGCTTCCTGGTTGGTCTGGTCCAGGTAATCCTGGCCATTATCTTAATCCATATTTTCTTGGGCTGAACTTAAACCTGGCTGCTTAGGTCACAGTAATTGACAAAGTCTCGCCAATACCGATAAGATAGGTCAACTATGAAATTCGAAATGGTCGACAATTTCATTAGCCGTGATCCGGCCTTAAACCACCGCTACCAGGTGCTTCTCTTTCACCCTGGTTACCGGGCGGTCAAGAGCCACCGGCGGGCCCACTACCTTTGGCAGCATGGGTACCGCTTTTTAGCGCTGTGGTTAGCCAACCGCAGCCGCCACAGGACTGGAATTGAAATCCATCCCGGTGCCCAAATCGGCCGCAATCTGATGATTGACCACGGCCAGGGGGTTGTGATTGGCCAATACGTAATCATTGGCAACGATGTGACCATTTACCAGGGCGTGACCCTGGGTTCTCGTGGCGGCCAGGGGACTAACCGCCATCCCATTGTGGGGGACCGATGTCTGATTGGGGCTGGGGCAAAGATTCTCGGCGCCATCCGGCTCGGTCAGGATAGCAAGGTTGGCGCGAACGCCGTCGTCTTGTCCCACGTACCTGCTGGAAAAACTGTCGTCGGTGTGCCAGCCCGGCTAGCATCCAAGGATGCGCAAACACCACTGAGTAACGAACGGATGTATATTATTTAGGAGTTCATTCAGATGACAGCAGACATTTTAGATTTAATCGGTCACACCCCGGTTGTACCACTTTCCCAGGACCTAGTTGGCGACCAAGCCGCCACCGTTTACGTTAAACTCGAGTACTTCAACCCCTTTGGCTCGGTCAAGGACCGGGTGGCCTATCAGCTGGTTAAAATTGCTGAAGAAAGCGGCCAGTTAAAGCCCGGTCAAACCTTGATTGAAGCCACCTCTGGTAACACGGGTATCGCGCTCGCAGCCGTTGGCGCCGCTAAGGGTTATCCGGTGACGATTGTCATGCCTGATTCCATGTCAGCGGAGCGTAAGCAACTGGTGAAGGCTTATGGGGCAACCTTGATTGAGACACCCGCTGCTGATGGCATGAAGGGCGCCTTGGCCGTGGTTAAGGACCTGGTCGAAAAGAAAGGCTACTTGGAAGCTGGTCAGTTCTACAACCAGGCTAACCCACAAGCACACTATGAGGGGACTGGTCCAGAAATTAAGGACTTCTTCCACGGTGTGCCCGACGCCTTTGTGGCCGGAATTGGGACTGGCGGTACCATTACTGGTGCCGGCAAGTACCTCCGCGAGCAAGGCGACTTAAAGATTGTGGCCGTTGAGCCAGCCGGATCACCAATTCTAGAAGGGGGCCAACCGGGACCCCATAAGATTCAGGGAATTGGCGCTGGTTTTGTGCCCGAGGTCTTAGACACTAAGATTTATGACCAGGTCATCGGTATCAGCAATGAAGATGCCGCTGATACTGCCCGGACCTTGGCCAGCAAGCAGGCCCTGCTCCTGGGTTATTCTTCCGGTGCAGTAGTTGCAGCGGCCATCCAGGTCGCTAAAGACTTAGGGCCAGGTAAAAAGGTTCTAGCTGTCACCGCTGATAACGGCGAGCGTTACCTTTCAACGAACTTATACCAGTAATGAATTTGGCATCATTGAAAGATGGTGCCTTTTATTAAGCCATGGAGCTACCAAGGGGAGGGAGCATCTATGAACGTTAAAAAGGGTTTCGCCTACGCCATTATCGGCAGTATCTTTTGGGGAACAGCCGGCACGGTGGCCGAGTACATCTTTACCCGCACGCCGGTTTCACCGTTATGGCTAGTGGCCCTGCGCCTGTTGATGGCAGGCTTGCTGTTACTGGTCTGGTACCAGCTAACCAGCAAACAATCAATCTTAGCTATCTGGCGCAGCCGTTCGGCCACCAAGGCTCTTTTGCTCTTTGCGGCACTGGGTATGCTGCCATCTCAGCTGGCTTACTTCATGGCGATTCGTTACGGTAATGCGGCTACGGCTACCGTCTTACAGTTTTTAGGACCGATGTTTATCGTCATTTTCCTGGCCTTAAAAAGGCGGCACTGGCCCAGTGTCATTGAAACTAGCACCGTCCTAATTGCCCTGATTGGGACCGTCTTGTTAGTCACCGATGGGCGCTTTGACCATCTGAGTCTGGCACCACTGGCCCTGATTTGGGGGTTAATTGCTGCCCTGGCGCAAGCAGCTTACACACTCTTACCGGGTCGTCTCGTTAAAGATTATGACGGTCGCTTAGTGGTGGGCTGGGCGATGTTTATTGGTTCAATCCCGATGCTACCGTTTCTCTTCGTTACGCCGGTTCATCATCTATCAGTCCCAGGACTGGCGGCCATCGGCTTTGTCATTATCTTTGGTACGATGCTGTCCTATCTCTTCTATATCAGCAGTACCAAGTACATTCAACCGGCCATTACTGGCATGCTGAGTTCCTTTGAACCACTGACCGCCACATTGCTGTCGACGGCCTTCCTAAATACGCATCTGATGGCCTTACAAATCGTCGGTGGACTCTTGATTATTTCCACCGCCTTTGTCAATTTTTTCAAAAAAGAACAGCAATAAAAAAAGCCACCAGTTAATCCTGGTGGTTTTTTTCGGCCTGAGCTTTATCAGCGTCTTGTTCTTTTTTCATTTGGGCTAACTGAGTGTTAATCGAGGCTAGCATCTCCATCTGCATCTTTTGAATTTCCAGATTATTAGGTTGATCCTGTTGAATCAGGTGGTCAATCTTGTCGTGGAGGAGACGAATTTCTTCTTCAGACTTTAAATTAACGTGGTAGTCGTTTCGTGACTCCATCCGATCATAGCTGCTGGCCCGGTTCTGGCTCATCATGATTAGGGGCGCTTGAATCGCGGCCACCATACTCAAGAAGAGGTTAAGCAGGATGAAGGGGTAGGGGTCAAAGTCAGCGCCGAAGGGACGGGCCACGTTGATGACCACCCAAACCACCATAACACCAACAAAGGAAAGCACGAAGGGCCAGCTACCGCCAAAGCGGGCGACGGCGTCGGCAATCCGTTGTCCCATGGTCAGGGTCGTTTCCAGCTGTTTTTCAACATCGACAATCTTATAATTGTCTTCGCTGAGCAGCTCGTTCATCCGCTTGTTAATGGACCGGTTCTCAGAAATATCATTCTTGATAATGGTGTCCATTTTGCGGAGGCGGTAGTGGAGGAGGTGCTCATTACATATGAAACTATTTTCATCTATATCAGCATAGTCTTTTTTAACGAGGGCCTTCACGTAGGGGTCCAATTCATGGATGAAATTACCATCCAAGAGATCATATTCATGGTTGTCTACCAGGCAATATAATTTTTTATTTGGATTTGTCATAACCGGCCTCGATTCCTTTTACCGTGCTGCTTTAAAGTGTGTGATACTCACGTTTAATATCGTAACACAGGCGGCCGGAAAGTCACGTCTTAGCGCGCTTTTTTGTGCCTTGAGCGCCAATAAAGTGCTATAATGCGGGCGATTAGATAAGGAAGTAGCAGTTTACGAGACGGGAGGCATTCCACTATGAAGAAAATTGCAATTTTAGGTGCTGGGGGGCGCGTGGCTGCCCAGGCCATTCCAATGTTGTTGAAGAATGAAGATTACCAGCTGACCTTGTTGGTCCGTAATCCAGCCAAGGTGGCCCAGTGGGCTGATAATCCACGCGTTAAGGTGGTTGAAGGCGATGCCACCCAGGTGGATCAGCTGGTACCGGCAATTGAGGATCAGGACTCGGTCTACGTCAACTTGGCTGGTAATGTCGATGTCCAGTTAGCAGCGGTGGTTGCTGCCATGGAAAAGACTGGTGTTGAGCGCTTAATCTTCATTGCGACCCTGGGCATTTACGACGAGGTACCGGGTAAGTTTGGCCAGTGGAACCACCAGATGATTGAATCATCACTGAAAACTTACCGTAAGGCCGCTGATGAGGTCGAAGCGTCACCGTTGGACTACACGATTATTCGGCCAGCCTGGTTAGATAACGAGGACACGGTCGATTACGAGATTACCCATAAGGGCGAACCGTTCCGGGGTACCTCGGTGTCCCGTAAGAGCGTGGCCGACCTGGTAGTCAAGATTATTGATGATCCTAAGCTGTACTCAAGGGAAAGCATCGGGATTAACCAGCCCAACACGGACGGGGACAAGCCTAGTTTTTATTAAAAGTGAGTGGAAAAGAAAACAGGACCGAAGTCCTGTTTTTTTATTTATCATCTGTTAGCTGCTGTAGGAAGAGTTTAGCTACGGCCCGAACTGAGAACGGGTTCTGTCCAGTAATCAGGTGGCCATCTTGAATGGCAAACTCTTTGTAGAAACGGGCCTGCTTAAATTGGGCTCCATGGGCCTCAGCGACTTCCTTATTTAAGAAGGGTACGACTTTCAGTTTGCCAGCTAAAATCTCTTCACTCTTTGTAAAGCCAGTAACGTTCTTATTTTTGATGACATAATCACCAGCATCGTTTTTTATGTTCAGCAGCCCAGCAATGCCGTGGCAGACAGACATCAGATAGCCGTCGTTTTGGTAGATTTGCAGGGCAATTCTTTGCAAGTCCGAATTATCAGGAAAATCCCACATCACACCATGGCCACCCGTGTAGTATATGCCAACATAGTCGTCAGGTGTGACATCACTAGGCTTAAGTGTAGCGGTCATACCGCGCTTAATAAAGTCAGGGTCCTCATAAACCTGCATGATATTGTGATCAACATACTTCATACTTCTAGGGTCTAAGGGCACGAAGCCGCCACGTGGACTAACAAAATCATATGGAATGCCAGCCTGATTCAGCTCATCCACAAATTCAGTGCTTTCGCCCAGCCATAGTCCGGTAGGTTCATCAGTGTGCTTATAGTGCTGAGTATTAGTTTCGACAATCAAGATCTTTTTCATGGTTAGCTGCTCCTTCATCAAAGATGTCACGGTTATATCATAAAAGAGGGTGTGCCGAACAGGTCGTGATAGAAAAGTGCGTGATTAATACATACTAAAATATTACTTTCGATAATATATATTATGTAAACTAAGCTTAAAAGTAACAGCTACTATCCGGTAATTATAGTATTATGAAAATTAGTTATTCACATCACAAAAACGAATAAGTACGGAGAGAGTTACTAATGGATGAAGAGAAAAAACAGTACAAAATTTACGAATCCGGTTTTGAAGCAAATAATTTTGAACTTAAAGACAGTAATGACATTCAAATTTATTTGAAAAACATCTTACCATCGAATACTAACCTAAATATTTTAATCGGCTCAGGATGCTCCTTACCAGCTGTGCCCACCATGAATAATACTTTTAACGAATTAAAAGTAAATAATCCAAAAATTTCCACTTTAATTGAAATATACAAAGACAGCTCATTGTCAAAAGAAAATGACCCCAACGCAGAGAATATAGAATTATTTTTATCATGGCTAGGTAATCGTATTGACGGTTTATCACAAAACGAGCTATCAAATAATGAACCGGAGGTGCGGAAATCAATCATAGAAGCATTAATTTCTTCAATTGTAAAGGGCTCAAGTGAGCACGATGATTTTTCGGATGAAAATAATAAATCCAACTCAAAATTTCAGAAAACACTCCAAACCTATATTACATTTCTAAAAAATTTGGCTTTTATAAAGCAATTGTCAAATGATCAAAATGACATTATTAATATATTCACCCCTAACTATGACCTCTTTATTGAATCAGCCTTAGATTCTCTGGGCTATTCATATACTGATGGTTTCAGAAACTCAGTTCACCCTTCTTTTGATACCACCGAATATAATCGCCGTCCAGTAGATATAACAAAAAGATTTCGTGACAGATGGTCTATAATCAAACCCTTTTTCAGAGTTTACAAGTTACATGGGTCTCTAGACTGGACACAGGATAAATCTAAAGCTGTTTTTAAAAATACAAATGTTCAAACTCGGAAAATATCAGAGTTAGCAGAAGCAGTAATTGCCCCTACTAGTTCCAAATATGCTGATAGTTTAGGTTCCCCTTTTTCAGATTTGTTCCGTGAATTTTCAATTGAGTTAACAAGATCTAATTCAATATTGTTAATTAATGGTTACGGATTCGGTGATGAACATATAAATGATTTTATTATACAAGCCTTGGGAAGGCCCGATTTTAAGTTGATTGTGTTTTTAAACGAAAATGAACGAAACGCTAAAAATTTTATGATGAAAGTTGGAAATGCAGCCGGTGCAACGTTCATTACAAATTCAAAAAATGGGAAAGACGCTCATTATTTTTCTACCGTCACGAACTTATTAAAATATAATAATCCGTTTGAAAAGGATGATGGCATTGAGAGCAGTAATGATAAGGACATCAATGAAGATGAATAATAACGAATGGAAACTAGGTATTGTTGACTCTGTCGCCGAAGGTTATATTTCATTTGTTTCGAATTACAGTGACTTGGGTGACAAAATTGGCAATGGTGAAATATTCACTGTGAAAGGAATAAACGACTTTGTCTATTCTAAAATAGGCATTGATACATACATCCTGATGAAAATTTCAAAAGTAAAAAATGGTAACGAAGAGCCATTAAAACAGGCAAATTCCTTTTTATCGGTGAATAAAATATCATTCTTTGCTGAACCGCTCGGCACATTGGAAAACGGCAAATTCATTTCCGGTGCCGCTCAATTTCCAATGGTTGGTACACCAGTATTTGGTGTGAGTGACGAAATATTGTCAATGTTCTTTTCAAGCATCGGAGACCATCTGATTAGTTTAGGAACAGTTAACAATTATCCAAGCGTTGCACCTGATTTAAACTTACAAAAACTGTTGACCTCACACTTAGCAATAGTCGGAAATACAGGATCTGGAAAATCAACTACCCTACGGGTTTTAATTGATCGTATTCATGCAGTTGAAGATTATTTAAAGCCCCTCTTCAAAATGTTTATTTTTGATGTCCATGGCGACTACTCTGAATTAGATTTTGTAACACACATCAATATAAAAGATATGCACCTAGTACTTAAAAATTTAAGTATTGATGACTGGTCCTCCGCACTGTTACCCAGCGAAAAAACGCAAAAACCGATACTACGAAGGGCAATATCAATTGCACGAATCTCCAATCAAAACAAAAAATATCTGTATGCCATGCTAACTAAGCTTGCTTTAGAGGACACAACCCAGGAAGCTTTTTCCTCTTTGAAGCGAACAGTGACAAAATGGTTCAAACGAGCTTTGTCGAATGAAAACGACTTAGATGACTTATTGAAAAAGTGGACGCTAGTATACGGAGTTGAATCAGAAGAAAAGGAAGCAATCGAGAATAAAATTAACGCTATCATCGAAGAAAGTCCTCAGAAATCAATCAATGGGTTAATAAATCAGGATAATCAAAACGATTTTACTCTTGACGATTTAGAAGAGGCATTTGATATAGTTTTTGGAGAAGAAGAGGTACAGGGGAATAGAAAGTCCAGAACTAACTCTGAGACCATGATGGCCCGTTTTAGAAATTTGAAAAATCGTTATGGAACTAAGCGAGGAATTCTAAATCCTGATAATGGCGAAGAAATAACTCTGAGGAAAGATGATGCAAATTGGAAGAAGAAAAAAATATTTATACTCAATTTAACGGAATTAGATGATGTGGCTTTGCGATTGGTCTCAAACTATTTGGTTCGTTCAGTTTTTAATTTTAATTTACACTTTCGTCGGGAAGAAAGAGAACTCATGCCCTTTAATTATCTTTATCTGGATGAGGCCCATCGATATGTGCAAAATTCCCAGGATGACGAGAGCACCATTTTTGATACAGTTGCGAGAGAAGGTCGGAAATTTAATGTTTACCTTGGAATAATTAGTCAAATTCCAAGTGACTTATCAAAAACGGTTATGTCACAAGTGGGAGCCTACTTCATTCACCGCATTCAAAATTCTGTTGATTTAGACTATATACGCAGGAATGTCCCATCGGTTTCAAATGCAATGGTGGCAAGATTACCAATCCTGCCTGCTGGTACCGCCTTGCTCTCTGGAAATGCGTTTGATGTGCCTTTTGAACTGAATGTTAGTGCTGGTAATTATGGTGAAGCTTCGTCTTCACTTTCACCACTTAAGGAGTAAATAAGTACTTACATTTAGTTCATGAAAAAATATATGGATCTATAGTTCATTAACTTAATATACTTCAAATTGAAAAATCATCAGCACTGCAAATTAATTTCCTTCCGATGTGTTTCTAGTAGCATGCTACTAGAAATTGATTAGGCAAATTCGCGGTAGATTAATTGTAAGTCAGTTTTATACCAATACTTACTTGCATTTAAAGTCTGGTGAACTCACGCTAATAACAATCACCTGTCTTGTCATCTGCCGCACTTACCAAGGATAAAACTCCGTCACGACATTATAAGTATTCTTGGATTCATATTTTTAACATATCTAATTAAAACGTAACCGCTAATCATCTTTTTATAAAAGGAACATTTTATGTGGACACTAAATAAACAAATGTTTACAAAACCATTTTTACCAAAATGGGCATTATATCCAATTCTGACTAGAATACCGACTGTTAAGTCCTTAACTAATTCTTTTCAAATTAGTGAAAAATATATAAAAGAAATTGAGTTAATTCCGGATTATTACTCTGCTAAAACTAAAGCAATCCGATTGCAGATTATTACCGTATTTTGTCTTATGTGTGGAATTTTTCTTCCCACGTTGCCCATATTTCTCAGGGTAAAAATCTCCCCTCTTTTTCACATAATCATTTTTGCCCTTAGTTTTATTATTTTTTTTAGCTTTGCTATTTTTTTTACACTCCATTCCCTACAAAATATAAATGAAGCGGATAATATTGCAGAGAATTTTCTTGTGGAAAACAATTTGTTTAAGGAAAACAAGGAATATTGCTACTATCTTCAATTACAATTTCTTTTAACAAAAGTAGACATTCAAAACTCACAGGACTTAAATTATCTAATAGATTGTTTGGCAAATTTTCAAATCAAACCCAAGTCGGGATGGTATGGTTTTGAAAGTTATTTTTTTCTGCTATTTAGAATTTATAATAAAGCGAAAAAAATCCTCAGTTTTGGCTTTCTAATTTCCGTAATATCAATCATATATAAAGTTTACAGTTTCTTGTCTAACGGTAAATTTTCATTTACTGATATTGTTAGTACTACGCAGGAAATGACTGTAGAATTACTAAAGCTACTTGGTATCTACTTACTCATAGTGATATTCATCTTACTACTGCTACTTGTGGTTCAGCTTGCTTATAAAAAAATAATCTTATTTTTCAAACATCTTTCTGAATTGTTGATCTCAAAAGTCATTATATGTCTGTGGAATTTTATTGTATTAACTGAAAATATAAAAAAACACCACTTTCAAAAATTTCAAACTTTTCTTAAAGAAGGCATGACGTCCCTCGTAATGTTAAAAGTAAATAAGTTCCAAGAACACGATAAATCTGATGGAAACTTATCACCAATTAAACTTGATTTAGGTGCTTTTTCCAGCCCAAATGTATCAAATAAAGAACGAAACGAGCTTATTTCTGAATTAAGATATTTATGTGCTAAACTTAATCAAAACAACTATTTACTTAGAACCCTTCTGAGCAAATACTATAAGCAAAATAAAACAAGGCTTTTTGGATGAAACCCATTAACGACACAATCCGCTTCCTCGTTGAGGTTGCTTCAGTCATCCTGCTAATCGTAGCTGGCCTGGCCTTCGGCAACCTTCCCGCGAAAATCATCTTTGCTGGCGTAGTTCCATTGGTGCTGGTGGCCATCTGGAGCATCTTCATGGCACCCAAGTCTGATAAACGACTACCAGAGGTACAGCGGCTCCTAATTGAGATTCTATTCTTTGGTTACACCGCCGTTATGACTTGGTTCATGATTTCAAAACCCGTCGCTATCATTTATTTGGTTGTAGCAGTCATTAATACCTATTTTGATCATAAATTATAAACAAAGGCAGACCTCAGCTGGTCTGCCCTTGTCATTTCCCTAAGAATTCCCCAAACCCGGGATACCATTCACCCCCGAACTACTGCTATAATTTGAGGTACCACATTGGCCTTATATCCGGTTTTTAATGCTAACCGAGTCTCTACCGTCCGGCACAAAGGACGACTAATGCCAATGTTTTTAAGATTTTTGGGGTGGAGACTCAGTGGACATCGGTTCCTTTGACCAGATATGACGGTGCAAAAACCAACCATGCCAAGGAGATCTCATGGAAACTACCAACCGACCCCTGCCAAAGTTACAAGCCCTGCTACTGGGCCTGCAACACGTGCTAGCCATGTACGCTGGCTCTGTCCTGGTCCCCCTCTTAATCGGGACCGCCCTGCACTTCTCAACTAAACAGCTGGGTTACTTAATTTCAGTTGATATTTTCTGTACCGGGCTGGCCACCCTACTCCAACTCAAGCAGACCCCGCTGACCGGAATTGCCCTCCCGGTTGTCCTGGGTTCTTCTATCCAAGCGGTTTCGCCTTTAATTAATATCGGTTCAACCCTGGGTTGGGGCGCTATGTACGGGGCCACCATCGTGGCCGGTATCTTCGTTATCATTATTGCTGGTAGCTTTGCCCGCCTACGGGCCTTTTTCCCACCGGTCGTCACCGGATCTTTGATTACCGTGATTGGGCTTAGCCTGATTCCAATTGCCTTTCAAAACTGGGGTGGCGGCAACCTTACGGCGCCTGGCTTTGGTTCCTGGCAGAACCTCCTAGTTGGCTTTGTCACAGCACTAATCACGCTCTTACTGATGAAATTTGCCCGCGGTTTCTTCAAAGCGATTGCTGTTCTGTTGGGCATCATTCTGGGCACCATTTTTGCCGCTTTCATGGGCCGGGTCACGCTACAACCAGTTACCGAGGCGGCCTGGTTCCACCTCCCCCAACCTTTCTTCTTAGCGGTGCCAACCTTTAGTTGGTCGGCTAGCCTAACCATGATTGTCATCGTTTTAACGGCCATGGTGGAAGCGACCGGGGTCTACTTTGCCCTGGCGGACTTGACCGGCCAAAAGTTAACCCAAAAAAGCTTGGCCCGCGGTTACCGCGCCGAGGGGGTTGCGGCCGTGATTTCTGGGATTTTCAACACCTTCCCCTACTCGACCTTCTCTCAAAATGTGGCGGTTATCCGCCTGTCAGGGGTTAAGACTAAGCAGCCCATCTATTATGCCGCGGGTCTCCTCTTGATTCTAGGACTCCTGCCTAAGTTTGGCGCCCTGGCCACTATTATTCCTAGCGCTGTTCTGGGTGGGGCCATGATGATTATGTTCTCAACGATTGCCATTCAGGGTCTCCAGATTCTGGGCAAGGTTGATTTGAATCGGGAGGGTAACCTACTGACCGCTGGCCTATCCATTGGTGCTGGTCTGGGCGTTGGCTCAGTGCCAACCTTCCTGGGTCAGCTGCCCGAAGCCGTCAAGCTGATTTTTAGTAACGGCGTGGTAATGACCACGATTGTTGCCCTGGTAATGAACCTGCTATTTAACGGCTGGCCCAAGAAATCTGAAGCAAGCGAACAGTAAGTAAAGGAGTTTTACATGCAGGAATTGGAGGCACGAATCCAAGCTGAAGGTCGCGTCCTGGGCGACGACATCTTAAAGGTCGATTCCTTTTTAAACCATCAAATCGACCCCAAGTTAATGCAGGCCATGGGCAATGAGTTCGCCCGGATCTTTGCTGACCAGGGTGTGACCAAGATTTTGACGGTTGAGTCATCCGGGATTGCGCCAGCAGTCATGGCCGGCCTAGCCTTGGACGTCCCGGTGGTCTTTGCCCGTAAAAGCAAGTCTCGGGTCCTGGCCGACGACGCTTACACGGCCGATGTTTACTCCTACACCAAGCAGACGACCAACCAGATTCGCATCGACAAGCACTTCCTCTCGGCTGCCGACCATGTTCTATTAATCGATGACTTCCTAGCTAACGGGCAGGCCTTATTGGGTCTGATGTCATTGGCCAACCAGGCGGACGCCGACATCATTGGGGCTGGGATTGTGATTGAAAAGTCCTTCCAACCTGGCCGGCAAGCTGCCCTGGATGCTGGTCTAACACAGATTGCTTCCCTGGCCCGGATTGCAGACTTTAAGGACGGCCAAGTGGTCTTTGTTGACGAAGATAACTAATATTGTTCAGTAAAAAGCAGGCGCTTAGGCCTGCTTTTTCAATACGAACTTTTCGGCTTTCAAAAACCTTTGTTGCCAAAATCCTGCGCTAAAACCTAACAATCAAACCCTAATACTTGATTTTTACCGCGAAAACCCGTATATTATTTCCTGGTCAATTCATCACTTCAGCATGAATTGCGTCTTAATCCGTCGACTTTGACTGCTGTCAGGTCACGGAGGGAAAGGAATTTATAACTATGAAAACATTTGACTACGACGACATTCGCCTCTTACCACAGAAGAGTATCTTAAAGAGCCGCCGTGAGGCCGATACGAGCGTGACCCTGGGTGACCACCAGTTCAAGTTGCCAGTTATGCCCGCCAACATGGCCACTGTCATTGACGAAGAGCTGGCTGAATGGCTGGCAGGAAACGGCTACTTTTACGTGATGCACCGCTTTCAACCCGAAACACGGTTCGACTTCGTCAAGAATATTCAGGCCAAGGGCCTGATTGCTTCCATTAGTCTGGGCATTACTGATGGCGAATATGACCTGATTAATCAGTTCAAGGCCAACCAGATTACGCCTGAATATATCACCATCGATGTGGCCCACGGTCATTCCGACTACGTGATTAAGATGGTCCACTATATCAAGGAAAATCTGCCGGGAACCTTCCTGATTGTTGGTAACCTTGGTACGCCGGCCGCTATTGTCGAAATCGAAGCGGCTGGGGCGGATGCCACCAAGGTTGGGATTGGCCCGGGAAAGGCCTGCATCACCAAGGATAAGACCGGCTTTGGTACCAACGGCTGGCAACTAGCGGCCATCGCCCAGTGCGCCCAGGTGGCCAACAAGCCAATCATCGCGGATGGTGGGATTCGCCATAACGGCGACATCGCCAAGTCAATCCGCTTCGGTGCTAAGATGGTCATGATTGGCTCCATGTTTGCCGGCCACGATGAAACGCCCGGGAAACTCATCGAAGAAAACGGCCAAACCTACAAGGCCTACTACGGCTCAGCCTCAGCCGCCCAGAAGGGTCACGAACGCAACGTCGAGGGCCGCAGCCTAATGGTGCCATACAAGGGCAGCATTCAATCAACCCTAACGGCTATGCAAGAAGACCTCCAGTCCGCCATTTCCTATGCTGGTGGTAAGGATCTCAGCAGTCTAAAAACCGTGGACTACGTTGTTTTAAATGACTACTAAGCAATAAAAAGCAGACCGCTTGGTCTGCCTTTTTAGTTTAGTCTTCGTCGACATCAACGACCCAGCCTTCAGGAGCTTCAACGTCTCCGCACTGGATACCTGATAGTTCGTCGTAAAGCTTTTGTGAGACCGGACCAACCTCGGTTTCAGAGTAAAAGACGTGCTTGTTATCCTTGTAGGTCACGGAACCGGCCGGCGAAACCACGGCGGCGTTCCCCATCGCCCCGGCTTCGGCATACTTGTTCAGGTCATCGACTTTGACGTCGCCCTCTTCAACTTCTAGACCTAACCGGTTCTTAGCCAGCCAGAGCAAGGATTTTTTGGTGACAGAAGGCAAAACCGTGTTCGATTTTGGCGTCACAAACTTGTTAGTCCCCTTCTCAACCGCAAAGAAGTTCGCCGAGGAGAACTCATCGACCTTCGTATGCGTGGCTGGGTCCAGGTAGAGAACATCATCATAGCCGGCCTTCTTGACATCTTTGGCCGTCGCCAGGGTTGAGGCATAGTTGGCCGTGGCCTTGATGTTCCCAGTCCCATCGGCGGCGACCCGGTCATGGTCATCATCAACCACGTAGTTGTGCGGTGCCAAACCACCCTTGTAGAGCGCACCAACCGGCGTCACGTAGATAGTAAAAAGGTATTCCTCGGCCGCTGACACCTGGACGTGATCGCCGACGCCTAGGAGCATAGGCCGGATAAACATGGACGCGCCATCATGGCCGTATGGTGGCACAAAGTCCCGGTTGGCCTTCACCACTTCCTTACAGGCCCGGACAAATTCATCGACCGGTACCTCTGGCATGGCCATCCGCCGGGCACCAACGTTCATCCGCTTGCCAAATTCATCCGGTCGGAACAAAACAACGCGCCCGTCCTTAGTACCGTAAGCCTTATTACCTTCAAAGATACCCTGGCCATAGTTCACGATGGGGGCCGCTTCCCGCACTGGTAACTGCGGGTCCGTTTCCAAACCAGCCTTATACCATTTTCCATCTTTCCAGTAGGCTCGCCAGCGATATGGCATTTCCTTGTATGAAAAATCCAACTTATCCCAATCCATCTTCTCTGTCATAATTCCTTCTCCTTTAACTTCGGGATCCAATCTTCTATGTATTAGAAAAATAAAAAGGCCTCCCACATGCTGGTGGGAGGCCTTCTCAAGTCCCATTCAGCAACAAATCACGCACGAATAGGACTTAACGATAGGTTATTAGTGAGTAGCACTAATTCGTAAAGTCCGGTCGGTTAATAATAATGATAGTTGCTGCTGGTTTGAACATGAGAACTGTTTCCTTTTTCTAATGTTTTTATAATTTAACATAGACCAAAATAGATGACAACCGTGAAATTGAAAAAATTTTAGTTGATTTGCCGCTCACGGAGAAATTTACTGAACAAAGTTAGGAACCTGTCAGTTTCATCAATCATTAGATTATGCCCGGCATTCTGCAAAAAATGGAACTCGGTCTGTGCGCTCAACTTCGCTATCTCTTGCTGGTCCTGGTAACCAACAACGTTGTCATACTTGCCTAATAAGAGGGTTATGGGAACGTTGTACTTTTTCTGACGAATGCCAGTGCGCACCGTATAATTCGGTGACTGGGAAAAACGGTCTAATTTTGGGCTCTGATTATCAAGCAGGGGTCCCATAACCCGGTCTTGATATAACTTGTACTTTGCTTGTGAGGCAATCACATCAATATCCAGAAAACCATCAGAGTATTGCTTGAAGTCATGCGGGTGAACGTATTCGTTTCTGATGGCTGGAACATGTCTGTCCTGCTTGTTACCGATAATCATCGGTGCAATTAAAAAGGCAGCAACCAGTTGCTTTTCAAAGTGTTCGAGGAGTGTAAGAGCCAAGTAACCACCATAGGACTGACCGACTAATATGAACTTGTCCTTAACCAGGGAGGAAATTAACACAACTAATTGTTGAACAACGGTCTCAGCACTTTCTAAATCATCCCCTTGTGAAGCGCCCATCCCCGGCAAATCAATATAAATCCGCTGGTAACCAGTCAAATCACGAAATAGCGGTTCAACAAACGGTATTAGTGACCGACTATCTAGTTCGAATCCGTGCAGAAAAATAATTGGGACCCCGGTCCCCACTACTCTGTAATTCATCTGACTCCCCCACTCACTGTCCTTGGACTATCAGTTTATCACGGCAAAATGTCACCTAGACGTAAAAACATCCCCAAAACCGTTTTTGTTATACTTTACGAAAACACTTTGAGGGGCATTTCTATGAGCAAAGCACGTTTTGAAGCGTTTACTGACGCTGTCATCGCCATCGTGGTGACGATTATGGTTTTGGAACTACACGTACCCGAGCACCCTACTTTCCAAGCTTTATTTGAAAAAGCACCCTACTTCTTCGCCTACATCGTTAGTAGTATCTTTGTAGGGACCGCCTGGTACAACCACCACTATATGACGACCATCGTTCAGCATATCTCTAAAAAAATTTACTGGTTAAACAACTTCTGGCTGTTTTCAATGTCACTGATTCCTTTGGCCACTGGCTGGGTTGGTGAATACATCAACTACCGTGATCCCGAGATTTTTTACCTGCTGGTCTTTGTTTTCTGGGGCTTTACCTACACTTTGCTAAGTAAGGCAGTTTATCAGCAACTTAAGGCCGAGGATAACCAACCCGAACGGATTCACAACATGCCAATTTACCAGAAATTGACCAGTTATTCCTATATCATCTTTTTGGTAATCGTCTTCACTCTCGTACTGATTTACCCACCGCTGGGAATTATCTCCACCCTACTAATCGTTATCAACTACGCCTTCCGCACCACACGGGATAGCGACCAACTGGATAACTAAAAAAGAACCCGACAAAGCAAATTGCCGGGTTCTTTTTATTTGGTGTATTCCTGGATAATCTCAATCAGGACGTCAGCCGCCTTAGTCTGGGTGTGATTGTTGTAATACTGCTGAAAACGGTCATCGGCTTCGTACAGCTTAGCTAATTGAGCGTGGTACTGCTTTGAGTAATTTGGGTTCAAAGCCTTCAAATAGGCTTGATGTTCTTGGAATACTTCCTGGGCCAAATCATCACGCACGTCCAATCCCTGTGACTTAATCTGGTCTAGTTTTGCAAACATATCTTGCTCTAAAGCGCTGATGTTTTCCGCGTCAGCGTCACTCATCTTGCCAATACTTTCCTTCACGACACTCACCTTATCCTGACCGTAAAGGTCAGTGGCTTCCTGTTCATACTGCTGGCCTTCCTTGAAGACCTTAAACTTGCTGCTATTTTCCATGGTAATTTCTCCCCTATAAGATTTAATTGCTTGCTTCAAGCTTGCTAACAGCTCTTGTTTAGCTGCTATTTCCTTTTCGACTAATTGTTCCTGACTTGCTAACGACGCAACAACGTCATAACCCGGGTCACTGATAATGACCTTAATCTGGTCCAGGCTAAATCCTAAGTTCTTAAAGTATAGGATTTGCTCCAGCGTATCGATGTTTGCCTGGTCGTAGCGTCGGTAGCCGTTTGGACTTATCTTGGTCGGTTTCAACAGGCCAATTTGATCATAGAACCGAATGGTCCTGGTCGTAACGCCAGATAAGTCTGATATTTCTGAGATTGAATGATACTTATCCATCTGCTTTTCACCTCCTGAAAAAAAGAATAACCTTTGACGTTACGTGAAGGTCAAAGGTTATTTTGAATGAATTATTTAGTTGAATCTTCGGAATCATCCCCGGATTGGGAGGCCTTCTTCAAGTGCACCTTCTTGGAGAGGTTATTGACCACCTTGGACGTGGCATGAACTGCATGCTGCACTTGGTCTTTTCTGGCCTGTTTCCGCTGTGACTTCCGTTCGGCCTGTTCCTGGGCTAGTTGCTTACTTTCTTCAACGGTAGGCTCATCAACGTAGTACAGCTTCACAAAGGTATCAGGGCTAACCAAGGCGTTTGGCTTGGGCTCCACTTTAACAATGGTACCGGGGATGGCATTGGCATAATTGGCATTAGCACGGGCCTTCACCGTGGAATGGTTGAAATTGTACTTATCCACCATCTCATGCGCTTCCTGAGTATCGAGCTTGGTTACATCAGGAATTTTGACGTAGCCTTTGCGGCGGTCAATAAAATCGTTGGCGAGCTTAGTCCCCTCTTCCAAGATGGTTGGTGTCAGAGCGGCCGTTGCCAGCTTACCAAGCGTTCCTAATAACTTTGACTTTCCCATGAAATAAAAGTCCTCCAGTAATCTAAAGGTAACGAGCGTATTACCGGTATTATACAATATCCAAATTTTATCCCAAGGGGTGAATGTTATACTCATTCAGTAAACCCACGTATCGCAAAGGAAATCTCATGAAGAAAGTTATTCTGATTATTTCTACTGGCATAGTTGCCTTAATTTTAGTTGCCGGCGTTTGGACCCTAACCAATGAACGCAGCCATCCCCAAACAGAAACCTACAGTTCTAGCAGCTCGAGCTCATCTTCTTCAAGCAGCTCATCGGAAAGCAGTTCGTCCGAGTCTGACAGTTCTAGTGTTGATAGCCAGTCTTCCTCGTCCGATGCCGCTTCAACCAGCAGCACGCAACCTAGCGCCAGCCAACCCACGACTGGCAACCAAGTCGTTAACAATGCCAATGATGCCATCCAGGTCATCCAAAAAGCCTTAGGCAACAACAGCGATCTTGGCTATGAAGTCCTGTCTGATAATAATGGCACCTACCAAATCAAGGTTGTTTCCAAGTCAATCCAGGCCCAGGGTGGCACAGGTACCGTCGATATTTACACGGTAATGCCAGACGGATCTTACCAGGCGAAGTACTAAAAACGACATAACCATAGGGAGAAATTGCCCATGATGGGAAAAGATGAAATTTACAAATATCTGGATAAAAAGGATATTTGGCATGAAATCACGGAACACCAGGCCGCCTATAACATGGCTGATATTGCCAATGTTAACCTACCCTACCCGGACGCCGACGCCAAAAATCTCTTTGTCCGTGATGATAAGAAGCGAAACTACTATTTAATCACGGTCAAGGGTGATAAAAGAGTAAATCTAAAGGCTTTTCGACAGGAAAACGGTACTCGTCCCCTCTCCTTTGCCTCTGAAAGGGATTTACTGGCAATCATGGATCTAAGGCCGGGTTCAGTGACCCCTTTGGGGATTTTAAATGACAGCGATCGCAGGGTTCACTTCTTTATCGATAAAGATTTCCTAGAGGAGTCCGGGTTGATTGGCGTTCATCCCAACGACAACACCGCGACTGTTTGGCTTAAAACTGCTGATCTAATCGATATCATCAAAGAACATGGTAATGACGTCACGGCCACCGCAATCCAATCACTCAACTAAGACAGTCTGATTGATGTGCCCCTGAGAAAAATGGAAGATTATGACTGCAGTTACTGCCTTTACAATTAACAATTTAGCGATTGAGATTGTCCCCACTGAACTAGACCAGGCCGAGGCGCTCTACGCCCTGGTAGATACTAACCGTCCAACCCTATCCAAATGGTTCTCCTGGGTAGATACCATGCAGTCAGTCGTCGACGAACGAGATTTCATCGCCTATGCCCAAAACAAGGCCAAGCAGCGGGGACTTTTCATGTTCACCATCTTGGCTAACAACCAGGCCATTGGCATGATTGACCTGCATAATATTGCTGGCCAGCAGGCGGAATTTGGCTACTGGCTGGCTAATAATTATCAGGGCCGGGGCATTGCCTCGGCTGCCGTTAGGCACGTTGGTGAGTATGCCGCCCGACACCTCAACCTAGACCACCTCATTATCAAGGCCGATAAAGATAATCTAGCCAGCATTCGAGTAGCCCAGCGTAACGGTTTTGAACCAATCGGGGATAATCACCTCGTCGCCTTTATACGGACTAAATGGTAGTCCCACCCCGACCCGGATTGACTTGGGTCCGATTCATGTTATACTAAATTTATAGAAAAGAGCCGCAGCTGGAACTGCGACTCCTTCTAGCCAATCCGTTCGAAACGGTGACTAACCAAATAGTTTTCTGAAATAACCATCGCGGCCGTCAAGCGAGATGGTTATTTTTTATTGCCTGGCATGCGCAACCCAAACAAGCAAAAAAGCCCATCCGTCACTCAAAACGGACTGGGCTTTTTATTTAGCAGAAACTTATACCAGTGAACCAAAAATCTTAGCTACTTGGGATGCCAGGGCTGAGAAACCGCTCGTTACGCTCGGAATTACGTTTCCAAGGGCCCCAACCAAGTTGTTGAAGGAACTAACCAGATTGGCAGCACCGTTAACCACTGAGGCAATGGCGTTTTCAACGTCCCCAACTGAACCGATGCCGTGAGCTAGGCCCTGGTTTAGCTTAGTCAGCTGGTTGGCCAAGGCGATGAAGGCGTCAGAGGCTTGGTTGAATCCCTGCAACTGGGCATTCGTTAGCTTACCCCAGCCAGCGTTAAAGGCCGTCAGGGAATCACCCAACTTAGTCAAAGCAGTACCGGCCTGGATCAAGAAGTTATCTAGACCGTCCAACTTGTTGAGCAAGCCGTTTCCAATCTTAGACCCAATGTCCTGGCGGTTATCTTGCACTGCCTGCTGGGAAGCCTTCAGGTTATTCAGTGAACTCTTGACCTCCTGGGTATTGCTCTTGATATCAGCACCCTGGTTGTCTAGCGGAGCAGACTTGGGTGCTGTCTCAGCAGCATATACCTGGGTTGATGGCGCTGCTACTGCAAAGCCAATCAAACCAGTCAACGAAGAAACAGCAGCAATCTTAACAACGTTTTTCATATCGCGTTTACCTTTCGCCCAACCTAAGCGCCAGGGCTTGGTCGGGTTCCTCTCTCTATTTGCGTTTCTGCTATATTCTAAATTGTATAGGCAACTTAATAAAAAATAAAGTTAAATTTAATGTAATTTTAAGGTAACCTTAACTTAATTATTGTCACGAAATCGTTACACAAATTCGGCTTAATAGAGCCATTTTGCGGGAGATTTATGCTATAATCTGACCAATAGAAAAGAGTCGTAGCTGGAACTACGACTCCCTAGCGAATCCGTTACAAACGGTGACTAACCAAATAGTTTTCTAAATAACCATCGCGGCCGTCAAGCGAAGATGGTTATTTTTTATTGCTAAGTTTTATTAGCTCAACAATTAAGGCCAGGAGCGACAGGACAAACATCCCGAAGCCCAGCAGTAATTGTAAGACGTCCGCGGTGGACATCTGGCTTCTCCTTTCCTAGATTCTGGAGTTACAGTTTTAACACCATAAGCACCACCTCCATTCCGGGATAGCCACCGTCTTCACTTATTCACTATGCTGATATTATAGCATATAAAAAGGGAACAAATGTTCCCTTTTGGTCATAAATTGTAATGATTAGCTGCAGAGACAGTTGTTATATGTGCTGGTTAAAACGTTGATATTTAGCGGTTAACACTCACCACACAAAAAAGCACCAATCCCTTGTTGCTTTTTTCATTAACTAGGTAGGACCCAATAGTTATCACTGTTGTGGTCCTTAACGTAGTTGGCAAATTCCTTGGACTCATAAGCTTTCTTCTTGATCGTAGCGGCCACTAAGAAGTACTGCGAATGGACATTTTCAGCCAGGAGCATGGTCTTAGATGGAACCTTTCTTAATCCAAAAATGTACGGCTGAACCTTCTTTAAGATTCGTCACGCTTAATGAGAATCGAATAAAACTGCTGTTTAAAGCTTTTTAAAATGGTATGGTTTAAAAAATGTTTGGAGATTGAAATGTCCCTGCTTGTCCATTTTTTTCTGTTCAGTTTTGCAACGAATATAAGAATTTTCTCCCGAAAGGACTCCGTATTTTTTATCCAATTCACCTATTTTATCTAGCTTCATCGGGGTGTTAAAAATATAATTAGTTTTCATAAAGTATGTTTCTTTAACGTGTTTTAGGTCATTTATGTTTCTTTCGATCAAAATTATTTTATGAAAATGATTATTATAGCTCCATATGAAAATAGGAATCGTTACAAGTAGTAAGACAACCAATATTACAAGCCATACTGTTGCCAAAATATTTAGATAATAATTGTTCGTTTCCATAATTGGGCTAATCATAAATTGAACTGCTCTCTTTGAGAACGATATAAGCGATTTTAAATAGGTTTGAATTGTTGCTACAGCAACATTAATTTTAGATACTATAAGGATTATTGCGCTAACTGTAAGACCTTGCACAAGTTTCGGAGACCACTTGTCCCATTCTGTTTGATTTTCTAAATATTTTTTATAGGCATTTAAACTAGCAATGGTCTCCACAAAATCATTTCGCTGAAACATACTCAATTTAAAGTAAAATAGCAGTCTTCTTAGTTTAAGATGATCTTCAAATTTCTTTGAAAAATAGTATATGAATATAAAAAACAGGTTCATAGACATTGTTACTACCATAAGAGCATAAGTTACAAAAATGCCAATCACTATCCAATTTGAATGAAAGAACTTTTTGTAAAATACACACAACGTAAAAAAAGTAATAGACAAGATTATGATGGCCCATAAATAAATAACACGAATTTTTGTCTTAGGTACTCCAGTAAATAATTGTTTATAAAGTACCAAAGCAGTGGGAAGCTGAATGGGGTTTCTCCTAATGAATTTTTTTATATTACGTTCATCACTTTTGCTTATTTTTATTTGATTCACATCCTGTTGCATGTTTCTCTCCCTGCATGTATAAGTATTCACATTATACCACTAGAGTAGAATTGACCCGTCTCAAATCAAGAGCAACAAAAAAGCACCAATCACTTGGTGCTTTTTCCTTAATTAGGCAGGACCCAGTAGTTATCACTGTTGTGGTCCTTAACGTAGTTAGCAAATTCTTTTGACTCATAAGCCTTCTTGACGTCCTTAGCCCACTGGGTATCAGCCTTCTTCTTGGTCGTAGCGGCCACTAAGAAGTACTGGGACTGAACGTTTTCAGCCAGGAGCATGGTCTTAGAGGACACCTTGGCATTAAAGGCGACCGAGCCTGGCAAGATTACGTAAGAGAAATCCGAAGTTGAACGCGGAATCGTTGACGAATCAATTTCCTTAAAGTTCAAGTGGTGTGGATTATCAACCACGTCCTTACCAGTGGCCTTAATGGGATCGATGCCGCTCTTCAGCTTAATCCAACCAGCCTTTTCCAGCAGCTGGTATGCCCGGGCCGTGTTGGATGGGTCATTTGGCACGGCAATCGTGTCACCATCACTTACATCACTCAAACTCTTCTTTTGGGCTGGATAAATACCCATCGGCACGGTCGGAATCTTAGTCAAAGCGGTCAAATCGCCGTGCTTTTCCTTATTGAAATTGTTCAAGTAAGCCGTGTGCTGGTCAACATTCAAATCGACCTCGTTGTCATTCAAGGCCACATCGGCGTTTAGCAAATTCGTGAAGGACTTATTCTCAACCTTATACCCTTCCTTTTCTAGGATTGGCTTAACCCCATCCAAGAAAAGCTGGCTGTAAGGACCAGGTGAACTCGCTAGAACAATTGTCTTATCCGAGCTGCTACTCTTGCTGCTCTTTTGATGCGATTGACCAAAGGCAAAGTAGGTCCCAATTAGGATTACGATGACAACTAGGCCACCAATCCAGTAACTTTTTTTCATTTACTTGTCCCCTCCTTGGCAAAGTAGGCTTGTAAGGCATAAACGGAACGAACGTACCAGGCCGCCCCAATTTTCAGGGTGCCATCATCAACGACTAGGTCCGAATGATGGAGCCCGTTGTTGGCACCACTACCAATAAAGGCAAAGACGCTTGGAATTTCTTCCGTATAGTAGGCAAAGTCCTCGCCACCGGCCGTTGCTGGCATGTCAACCAGCTCGGCCTGGTCGGCAATCGCTTCGGCCAAAAATGGCGTTAATTGAGGGCTATTTTGCAGGACTGGTGGTCCGGGCTGCCAGTCAATCTCGGCCTTGAGGCCGTAGCTAGCGGCCTGAGCCTCAACTACCTGGTAGAACTGCTTGTGGGCAAGCTCCCGGTCCTCACCCCCAAAGGTCCGAATCGTTCCTTCAAACCAGGCGTCATCGGGAATCACGTTCCAGGTCTTACCACCCTCGATGTGGGTAACCGACAGGACACTTTGATGGTTGGGGTTCAAAGTCCGGCTAATCACGGTTTGCAAGGCCGTAATCGTGTTAGCCAGCCCAACGATGGGATCAATGTTTTCATGGGGCTTGGCCGCATGACCGCCAACCCCGTGGAAGGTCACGGCAAACTTATCGACCGCTGCGGTCCGAGGCCCAGACTGGACACTGATTTGACCAACTGGGAGGCGAGGCTGGTTATGGAAACCAACGATGGCCTCTACGTCAGCCACGCCGTTATTTTCCAGCACCTCTTTAGCCCCAACATTGGTTTCTTCGGCTGGCTGGAAGAGCAACCGCACCTTGATCTTGATTTCTTTTTCGTGTTCCTTAAGCAACTGCGAGGCTGCCAGAAGCGAGGTCAGGTGCAGGTCGTGGCCACAGGCATGCATGACCCCGGCGTTCTGAGAACTAAAGTCCAGGTTAGTTTGTTCCTGAATCGGCAGGGCGTCAATGTCGGCCCGCAGGGCGATGGTGTGCTCGGCGTCTTCCGGTCCAATTTCAGCTAGGACGCCAGTTTTGAGTCCTGGTGGCGTGACAATCCGGTAACCCAGTTCGCTGAGATAATTGTGGATGAGGACCGTGGTTTCGGACTCCTTACTGGACAGTTCTGGGTGCTGGTGGAAATAGTGCCGGACGGCTGCCCAGTCGGTCAAAGTTCTCTGGTCGGTTTTTAAGGCCATAATGCTCCCCCTCTGCAAAATAAAAACCAGTGGCTACCCGAAGATAGACACTGGCCCCGTAAAATCATGACGGTTAGGTAAAATCTATGCTGGTAATCTCAAATCATCGGACCGCAGTCCCTGATAAATGAGCAAACCATGCCCTCATTTATCAGTTCGATTGTTCTGAAGAACACATTCGCATTGGATTAAACCCTCATCATTTTCTAATTATATACTCATAATAATACCAGCGGGTTGGCACTTGTCAAGAACTAATCTTGCTTGGCGCCCCGCTGCCGGCCCATTAGGAGGGCAAAGGAAAGTCCCGCCGCAATAACGACGATGATCAAAGAAGCCAGAGTTAGGTGCCAGAGACTGTTATAAAAGGCCTGGCTGACAACATTTTGCAAGGTCTTAGCCAATGGCAGTCTCAGCAAGGCGGGACTCGTAATCACACTGTGCCCAGCAAAGGGACCAGCCTCAATCAGGGTCTGGCGGATGGCCGTCACCTGCCCAGCCGGTACCCCGGTGAAGGTAAAGTGGTGGTTCAGGTAGCTATCATAGTGGTTGGTTTGAACCAGCCCTAGAATAACTACCCCAAAGGAAATCCCCAGCTGACGGAAAACGTTAATTAAGCCAGAAACCATGCCAATTTCTGCTGGCGCGGCCCCAGCCAGACCGGCGTTATTTAGCAGTGGGTTAATCAGACCGTTGGCAATTCCCAGGACCACCAGGGGCAAAATCAGTTGGTTATAGGTCAAATGAGTAGTCATGGCATTCATGAAGAGTAGGAAGGCCACGCCCGATACCAGCAAGGAACCTGAAATCAGGTTGCGGGAGCCAAACTTGCGACCTAGGTAACCGGTCATTGGTCCTAAAATCAAACTCCAGAAGGTTAGCGGTAACTGCCGCAGGCCAGTCTCAAAGGCACTGTAACCCATGAAACTTTGCATCAAAGAGGTCAGAAAGATATTGTTGGCATAAATGGCTGAACCAAGGGCAAAGGCCACCACTACTGCCCCAACGAAGTTCTTATTCTTGAAAACCGTCAGGTTCATCATTGGCTTATCAATCTTGGCTTCAACCCAGATAAAGATAATCAGCGTGACTAGGGCCAAACTAAGCCAGGCGGCAATCTGAGGCTGGGTCCAAGACCAGTGCGGGTTTTCTTCTTTTTGAATAAGTCCATAGACTGCAGCAAAGATGGCCACGGCCGACAAAATCATGCCCCACCAATCAATTCGCTGCCCTTCTCCATAGCTAGGGGTTTCACTGACCGTGAACCAGACCAGGATGGCCGCAAAGATACCGATTGGCACGTTGACATAGAAAATAGCTGGCCAGGCAAAGGCTTGGACTAGGACACCACCGATTAATGGCGCCACAACCATGGAAACACCCATGACTGAGCCCAAAATACCAAGGGCAGTCCCGCGCTGCTTACCATCAAAAACCGAAGCGACCAGCGCCATGGGCAGAGTCATGAGACCGGCACCACCCATAGCTTGGACCGCCCGGCTCAGATCTAGGACCAAGATGTTGGGGGCCAGGCCGTTAACTGCCGAAGCAAGCACGAAAATGGCCATCGAAATTAGAAACATTTTCTTACGGCCATACATATCACCGAGTTTTGCCACAACTAGGATGACAACCGCATAGGACATGGTGTAGGCACTGACCACCCACTGCACGTTGGTGAAGGTGGTGTTGAAGCTTTTAACCATGTCGGGCAGGGCGACGTTAACAATGCCGACGTCTAGCAACCCCATAAAAACGCCCAGTGAAAGGGCAAAGAGGGCTAACCACTGCCTGGCCCCGCCCTGTTTACTTTGATTCATGCCCGTCTCCTTATAATTTATATTACGAATTTCGTGGAAAGATTACTCACCCACTATACACCTGAAGGCCGATTCTGCAATTCTTTTCACAATAAAAAAACCAGCTGTTAAAAGCTGGGTTTTTTAGGACTTAGGCGAGACGGTTAACCTTAATCCGATTGAGCAGGAGCGAACTAATCACCACTGACAGCGAACTAAAGGCCATGGCCAGTCCGGCAAATTCAGGACTGAGGGAAACCCCAACCGCGTAGAAGAGACCAGCAGCCACTGGAATGCCCAACAGGTTGTAGATAAAGGCCCAGAAGAGGTTTAACTTAATCCGGTTGAAAATTTTATTACTGAGGCGAATGGCGGTGGCCACGTCCCGTAGGTCGTTTTTCATCAGAATAATGTCACCCGACTCAATGGCCACGTCGGTTCCTGACCCCATGGCAATTCCGACTGCGGCGGTGGTTAAGGCTGGCGCATCGTTGATCCCGTCCCCCACAAAGGCGACTGGGCCACTTCCTTGGAAGTCAGCCACGGCAGCAGCCTTGTCATTGGGCAAAACGTCCGCAATCACCTGATCGATGCCAACTTCAGCGGCTACGGCTTCGGCCACTCGTTGGTTGTCACCCGTGAGCATGACCGTCTTCAAACCGGCCTGCTTCAGGTCAGCCATGGCCGCCTTAGAACTAGGCTTAGGCGCGTCTTGGATGGCAATCAGGCCAATCACCTGCTGGTTTTGGCTAACCAGGACCACCGTCTTGGTCTCACCCTGGAGGCGGGTAATTTCCCTTGATAGTTCGGGGGCGATTTCCTGGTCCACAGCCATCTTCGGATTACCGACCGCCACTGCTTGCCCGTCAATTTTACCAGTTACCCCGCGCCCTTCGATTGCTTGGAAATCAGTAGCCGGAGTAGTAGCATCCAAGCCAAGTTCGGCCGCCCGATCGTTAATGGCCTGGGCCAGTGGGTGTTCTGACAGTTGCTCTAACTGGCTGGCGACCCTTAAGACCGTGTTCTGGTCACCAATCACATCAGTGACCACTGGCTGTCCGACCGTAATAGTCCCGGTCTTGTCAAAGATAACCGTCTTAACACTGCTGACGGATTCCAGGACAGCACCGTTCTTGATTAGGATACCGTTCTTAGCACTCAATCCAGTGCCGACCATCAAAGCCGTTGGTACGGCCAGACCGAGAGCACATGGGCAGGCAATCACTAACACTGAAACGGCGAAGACCAAGGCGGTCGACAGGGTCGCATTTAAGAAGACGTACCAAACCAGGAAGGTCAAAATGGCCAAGACCAGGACAACCGGTACAAAGATATTGGAAACCCGGTCCGCCAGGTTTTGAATTGGTGCGTGGCTGGTCTGCGCTTTTTTAACCAGGTCCACAATCTGGGCCAACATGGTCTGGTCCCCGACCTGGCTAACCTCAAGACGGATGGTCCCGTTCTGGTTAGTGGTGGCCCCAATCACGGCGTCACCAACTTCCTTTTTAACCGGCATACTTTCCCCGGTTACCATCGACTCATCGACGGTCGAAGATCCGGTCGTCACTGTCCCATCAACTGGGATTTTCTGGCCCGGTTTAACCTGGACCAGGTCGCCAACTTGGACTTCTTCCAGGGGCACTGTGACTACCTGGCCATCCCGGATAACTTCGGCATCGGGGGCCTGTAGGTCCAAGAGCTTTTCAACGGCACCAGAAGCGTTCTGGCGCATCCGCTCTTCGAAAACCTGACCCAGTAAAATAAAGGTCACCACGATGGCGGCGACTTCAAAGAAGACGGGCCGACCAACCAACATGGCATAAATACTATATAAATAGGCAGTACTGGCACCAATCGCTACCAGGGTGTCCATGTTGGCATGGTGCTTCTTAAAGGAAGACCAGGCGCTGTGGACAAATGGGCGGCCGGCAACCGCCATGACAATAGTGGCCAGGACAAACTCGGTCAAGGTGCCCCCAGGCAACTGGAAATGCAGGGGCATCAAAATCATTTGCAGCAGCATTGGTATGGAAAAAATTAGGGAGACAATAAACCGCTGCTGGGTTGTCATCGTTTTCATTTCTTTTTACCTCAATTACTCGACGATTACCTTGCCCTTAACCATGTTCATGCCACAGGTGAATTCGTATTCACCTGGCTTATCGGTTGGAATGTTAAAGCTAACGGGCTCATTTAAGGGCAGCTTCTTTTGGAAACCAAAATCGTGGGACTGAACGGTGTCTAAACAACCACTTTCACTGACCCGGTCAAAGGTCAAAGTGGCCTGATCACCCTGCTTAAAGGTCACTACGTTTGGCTCGTACTTACCATCAACTGTTACTTTTGCTTCGACTTGCTTACTCATCGTATTTCCTCCTATTTAATCGTTAACTGACCGTGAAACATGTCCATTCCGCAGGCCCAGGTGTAATCGCCGGGCTTGCTGGTATCGACTGAAACGGCCACTGACTTATCCTGTGGCAGGGCCTGGTTAATCCCAAAGTCCGAGAAGACCACGTGGTCCAAACAGCCGGATGGGTCAGTCCGCTTGAAGTTCAACGTGGCTGGGACCCCCTGCTTAAGGGTCACGTGTTCAGGGGTGTAGCCCCCATCGACCAAGATATCAATTTCCTGCCGACCGTCGTTAGCCTGGGCTTCCCCACTGCTGACCTGGTGTTTACCAAAGAACCACCAGAGAATGAAGGCAACCAGGGCCAGACCGGCCACTAAGACTGTAATTTTCGTGATGTCCATCTTTCCTTCCTTTCTGGTTTAGTGGTGATGGCCATTAGGACCGCAAGCTTCGCCACCGTCCATGGCCAAGCAGTGGCAGGACACCTGTTCCGGCGCATCCGCCTGCCGCTCATCCAAGATGGCCCGGATATTGGCAATGTCTTGTTGACTAAGGGGCTGGGTCTTAACCAGCTCCGTCAGCAAGGGACCCTTGTAGGCGTCACAGACCGAATCAAAGAGCCGGTCGGCCCCGTCATCGGCCGCCACTTCTTCAGAAATCCGCGGCACGTAGGTGAAAACCTTCTGGGACTGGTCAACGGCCAGAACTCCTTTATCAGTCAACCGGCGAATCAGGGTCTTAACCGTTGAGGCCGACCAGTCATGACTGGCCTGGGCGTTTTCAATGATTTCACGGCTAGTCGCCTTCCGCTTGGTCCAAATAATGCGCATCACCGCGCGTTCAGTATCAGTAATATTAACCATGGTTACTCCTTGATTAAGTTCGTTTACATTTGTAAACAACACCGTTAGTTTAAACTGCTGGTTTACATTTGTAAACCCTAAAATCATAAAAAAACCGCCAATTCGTAAAAATTGGCGTTTTTTGTTTATGCTTCGGGCTGTAAATCAATCAAAATCTTAGCCTGGGACTTATCCTGAGTCAAAGCATTAAAGCCCCGGTCAACAATGTCATCCAAGGAAATTTCATCGGTAATGACCGGTTCCACGTTGATCTGGCCGCTGCTGACCAGATCAACTGTTTGCTGGAAACTTTCCCGGGAGTAGGCAATCGTGGTCGTCACCTTTACCCCGGAATTCATCAACTGCATGGGATCAAAAGTAATCGGCTTAGCAAAAATCGAAACGATGACCATCGTTCCCCGAGGACGGGTAGCATCAATGGCTTGTTCAAAGGTCTTTTGGACACCGGCAACTTCAAAGGTCGCATCGGCCCCACCGGGAATCAGGTCATGAATGGCCGCGATGGTATCCTCCACCTGACTGGGATTGATAACATCAGTGGCCCCCATCTGCCGGGCCTTTTCCAAGCGGACATCAGAAAGGTCAACCACCACAATCTTGGTTGCCCCAGCGGCCTTAGCCGCTGCGGCGACTAGGACACCGATTGGGCCAGCACCAAAGATGACCACCTTCTGTCCAAACTTCAAGTCAGCTTCCTTAATGGCCTGCACAGCGACAGCGGTTGGTTCAATCGTAGCGGCTAATCGCAGAGAAAAGTCGGCTGGCAAGGGATACAGGTTCTTTTCGGGAACATTCACATAGGGTGCAAAGCCACCATCAGTACTCAAACCAATAAAACTGTAACCGTCATAGACATCGACATCATCAGCCAATCGACCCTTGGTAATCGTCGGGTTGACCGATACATGATCACCAACCTGGTAGTCTTTAACGTTCTTACCCACCTTCGATATTACCCCCGAGAACTCGTGGCCCATAGTTAAGGGCGCCTGCCCTTGGGTCAGTTCATCGGCAGCTTCGACCGGGATAAACACTGGTCCTTCCAGGTACTCGTGCAAGTCACTGCCACAAATACCGGCATAAGCAACCTTGACCTGGACCTCGTCAGGTCGGACAGGCTTCTGATCAACCTCTTCCACGCGTACATCTTTTACACCGTGCCATACTGCTGCTTTCATCTCGTTATACTCCTACTCGTCTTTGATAAATTTAGTTTGTGAATATAATCTCATGAGATAACTTAAGTATAGCACGTATTTTTATTTTGTGTAATAAATCACAATTAAATTTTATCAGACTTTTATCCTTCCTGGTGGCCACTAAACCTAATCAATAAACCACTCAGAAAGCCGACAGCCGTATAAATAATTAGGCCGGCCATAATCATAAAATAAAGCGTCTTCACATTGGTAATTGCGCTGGTCATCATCACAATCAAGGCAATCCCAAAGGGTCCGCCCAACTGGTGCATGGTGTTGGTCACCCCACTGGCAGCGCCGGACAAGTCCGGGGCAATCCCCTGAACACCAGCGTAAGTCAACGGTGCCAGGAGGCAACCAGCCCCCAGTCCAATCAAGATCATGGGGACTTCGACCGTTCCGATGAAGTTATGGACATTGGGCAGTCCGATTAAGGTTAGCAAACTGCCAATTAACATCAGCCCCTGCCCGAGGTTGATTTTTGCCTGGTAGCCCATTGGCAACTTGCCTTGACCGAAGGCAGCTACCGTTTGCGCCAAGGTTAGGGTCAAAAAGGTCAAACCAGCTTGCAAAGGGGTAAAACCGAGCAATTTATAAAGTAGCTGCGGTAGCAGGAACCAGTAGGACATCATAAACATCATGAAGATAAAGCGACCCAAGTATGATCCGGAACGAATCCTGCTTTTAAATAGGACTAAGGGCATCAGTGGATTACTTTTACGGTTTTCGTGAAAGAGGAAAATCACTAGCAACACCAAACTGAGTACAAAAACCAGCGCTTCCCGTTCGACTACGCCATAGACAAAGCTACCCGCGGTTAGAATCGATAACAAGGCGCCAACCCCGTCTAACTTTCCTTGGCCAACTGGCCGCTTACCCACCACATAGTAACCAGACATCACTAGTAATGTCAGGGCATAGGGAACATTTATCAGGAAGCCAGCTTCCCAACCGATTAGTGTTGAAAAGAACCCGCCAACTAGCAGACCCACGCTAGAGCCAACCGCGGCGGTGATGCCGTAGTAAGCAATCGCCTTGGACCGTTGTTCGCCCTGGTAATTGTCCAATAAAATAGCCAATGAATTGGGCGCAATAATCGCCGCCCCGATTCCTTGGATGGCACGCGCAGTGATAATCTGGGTGGCATTGACCGACAATCCAACTGCCAGCGAACTGAGACCAAAAATGAGCAGACCCACCAAAAAAATACGTTTACGGCCAATAAAGTCCCCCACCCGACCGGCAAATAAAAGCAAGCTACCAAAGGTAATGGTGTAAGCATTGGTTACCCAGGACAGGGCCACCGGCCCCATGTGCAGCCCCTGACTAATGGCAGTGGCACTAGTGGCCACAATCGAATTATCAATTAAAATCAGGGCGTACGACAGTAATACGATGGGCAGAATCATGCCAAATTTAGGTTGATTTTGCCCGAATGGTACTGGTTTTCCGTTATTCATGCTATTCCTCCTCTGGGCAAAAAAATGGTTGCCTGCCCGTTTTTTGATCCTATATAAATTTAAAGAACGAAAAAAAAACCGTCCTCAACTTAAAAGTTAAGGACGGTTAGACCGCGGTGCCACCTTGGTTCAATTAATCAGACCAACGCTAAAAAGCCCTAGACTAATTAATCGCAACTTAAATCCTGCCAACACAGGACTGCTAACTGACGTATAGCAGGACGTTTGCGGGTACTCTTGTAAGACAATTTGCCACAACCCTCAGCGGTCCATTTGCCAACCTGCTTTCGGTCTGGCTCTCACCCTCCCAGACTCTCTTTGCGCGCACAATTGGTTTGATCTCCGCTTCACCGGTTTTTACGATTCATATATTGTTTAATTTATAACAAAAGCATTTTTCTTTGTCAACGCTCATTTATTTTTAATTAAAATAAAAACCACCGCATTGCGGTGGTTTTTCAATCAATTAGTTATTACGCTTCAGGCTAGCCAGCATCATGTCATAAACGTTGTTGTAGGTCTTAATCGCCTCTTCAACATCGACGTTAATGCTGTCCTGGTTCTCGTTGGAATTGTTCTTAATGAAGTAATCCATGATGCTCTTGGAAACCTGCATGGCAAAATCATGGGCGCGTTCTTCTTCGGTAAGCATAGGCATTCCTTTCTGTATGATTCAATGGTTTTAAGGTTTTAAAGTTCTAAGGCCATTATAACAAACCTAGCCAGTCAAAACGTCCAATCCTGGATTTTAGTCCTGACTAACTACGGCATTGCCCAGGGCGGCGCGCACCACCATGTCCTCGACACAATCTAGTTCGCCACTGGCTCTGACATCCAGGTTCGGTTCAAAGCGTTGGGTTTCCAGGAACAAAACCAAGAGTTGGGAACCCATAAGACGAATCAAGGCTGACCCCGAAATTAGCAACTGGTCACCGGCTGCCTGTTCGAGTTCGGTCGCAATCGCCTCAAAACGTTGACTTAGCTCATCTTTCAGCTTTGCCACGAAGGTGTCATTGGTTAGTACTTGTGAAAAGAAAATTGTGAAAAAACTGCGGTTGGCAACCATAAAGTCAAAGCGGTTACCGATGATATAGCGGATAAAGTCAGCAAAGCCATTCTGATCAGCCTTGTCTTTGACCACTGCCAGCATTTCCTGACTGTAGGATGGCAAAATGTTTTCAACCACCAGGTCTAAAATTTTATCGAGCAGGGCGGCTTTAGACTTGTAGTACTTAAAAATGATCGCCTGACTGACACCGGCCTGTTCGGCAATTGCCTTGGTACTGGTGGCATCAAAGCCCTGCTGGGCAAAGAGCTCAATGGCCGCCTGCAGGACCTTTTTTTGAGCCGGTGCCATCTCTTTGGCCCCCTGCTCGGTCCAAATAATAAATTCTTCGGAAATTGAATCCATACACGTGCTCCTGCAAATTTAGACCTTCCGGTAGCGGCGCAGACCGGCGATGTTCAGGGCCACTAAGACCACTAAGAAAATAGCCAGGGCTAACAAGTCACCTGAAATTTGGCCCAATCCCCGTCCGTACAAGACCACATCGGTCATCGCGTTACTAGCATACTTCATCGGCAGAATATCGCCAATTACCTGGGCCCAGGTAGCCATGCTGCCCAGTGGAATAATACCAGAGAAAATCAGTTGCGGTACGACCACAATCGGAATAAACTGCATCATCTGGAATTCTGAATTAGCCAGGGTCGAAATTAATAGTCCAAAGGCCAGGGCAACTAAGGCCAGGAGGACGTTGATTAAGAAGACCAGTCCCAGTGAACCAACCACCTCAACCTTTAATACGTAAACGGTGAAGAAAACAATGATGGCAGTCTGGATGATGGCCACCAAGCCGTAGCTAAGCATGTAGCCGTAAATAATTTCTGAGCGACGGACCGGCGTGGCCAACAACCGGTTCAGGGTGCCAGAAGTCCGCTCCTTTAACAGCGAAATTCCTGAAATCAAAAAGACAAAGAGGAAGACGAAGAAGCCCATAAAGATTGGCATAATCGAAGCGAAGTAGTTGGTGTCCTTGTCGCCGTAATTGTAATGCTCCGATAGCTGGACGGCCTGAACATTTTGGGGTTGTACTCCCAGCTGCTGGGCCATTTGACCCACCGCCGTGGCTAGCTGGGCCGTCTTAGTTTTCGTAAAGGCGGCGTTTACCACGTTGCGGGTCATCGCGGTTTTGGAAGCGTCGGTGTTGCTGTACCAGATTGAAAACTGCTGGTCACCTTTTTCCTGCAAAACTGCATCAATTTTCTGGTGTTTCAAGGCGTCTTGGGCCGCAGATTCACTGGCATAGCTCCGCACCTTGACGTGGTCAATGCTATCAATATTTTTAGTGATACTGGAACTAACGTTTACTGTCCCTACTTCGATGTTGGTACTCGTATTCAAGGTAAAGACGTAGTTTAACAGGGTCAGGATTAGGATGGGGGCCAAGAAGATTAGGGCCAGGGTCCGCTTATCCCGAAATAGTTCCAGCAGGGTTCGTTTAGCAATTGCTAAGGTCCGGGTCATTTGTTTTCCTCCTCTGCCTTCAAAAATACTTTTTCAATGCTGTCAACCTGGTATTCCTTTTCCAGGTTCTTAGGGGAATCATTGGCAATGATTTCGCCGTCTAGCAGCAGGGCCACCCGGTCAGTCCGTTCGGCCTCATCCATGACATGGGTCGTCACCAAAATAGTGTGGCCCTGGTCCTTCATCTTACCCAGCTCCTCCCAGATTTGGAGGCGCAGGGCCGGATCAATCCCGACGGTCGGCTCATCTAAAATCAAGAGGTCCGGATTGCCAATCAAGGCAATTGCCAGGGAAAGACGGCGCTTCATCCCACCGGAAAAGCTGCTAACCCGCTGGTTTAAGAAGTCGCCGAGGCTAACCACCTTGGCTACGCGGTTAATTTCAGCTGCCAAATTATCTTTAGCAATCCCCTTCATTTCAGCAAAGAAGGTGATGTTCTCCTTGGCCGTCAGACTTTCATAAAGGGCGTCGGACTGGGCCATGTAACCCAACTCCCCCAAGAGCTTCCGGTTGGGCATGGTCTGGTTTAAAATCACGGCCGAACCACTATCCGACTTAACCACCCCTAAGGCGATGTTAATCACCGTGGACTTGCCTGCTCCAGAAGGACCAATCAAGCCAGTGATTTGGCCCTTTTTTAGGACTAGGTCGATGTCTTTTAAAATCTTTTTGTCGCCAAAAGATTTGGCAACCTTTTCAAGCACAATAATGTTTTCCAAAAGCGTTCTCCTTATGGTTAGTGATTGATTACTCACCAGTGTACCAGCTTCGAAATTTATTGCAAACAAAAAAGCCCTAAATTTTCTCGGGGCTTTTACTTATTTACCTAATATTTCCTTCAAGGCCTCCTGCAGGCCGGCATTTTCGGCGGGCGTACCCAGAGCAATCCTAACCCAACTTGGACTGGAACTGCTCTTAATTTGGTAACCACGCTCTAGGAGTTGCTGGCCGACTTTGGGGGCATCCCCCACGTCCAGCCAGACAAAGTTTGCCTGGGAATCGTAAAAGGGAATTTGATTGTCAGCCAAAAAATTCTGAAACTTATCCCGCTCAGTCCAAACATCACTAACGACCTGCTTTAAGTAGTCCTGGTCTTGGACCGCTGCCGTACCAGCCGCCATCTGCAAATTCGATAGGTTATAAGGCAGCCGGACAGCCTGCATGGCCGTATAGAGCGGATCTTGCATGATGCCATAGCCCACCCGGACATTGGCCAGACCATAAGCTTTAGATAAAGTACGCAGCACGACTAAGTTGGGATACTGGGCAACCAAGGGGGCCACCGTTTTATTGGCATCTTTGACAAAGTCAAAGTAGGCCTCATCGACGACCAGGACCACGTCTGCTGGCAAATCTTCTAAGAAGGCCTGAATCTTGGCGACTGGCTCAAAGACCCCGGTTGGGTTGTTGGGATTAGCCAGCCAAACCATTTCAGTTTGGTCATCAACGGCGTCCCGGAGGGCCTTAAAGTCGATGTGGCCGTCTTCCGGGTTAACTGGCACCTTTTTAGTCGTCACCTGCTCGATGTCACCGTGGATGCCATACTCGCCAAAGGTGGGATCTGGGACGACCATATTGCTGCCGGGGGTCAAAACCACCCGGGTTAGGAGTTGAATCAACTCGTCGGCGCCCACGCCCAGCACCAGGTTGTCAGCGGGCACCTGGTTCAAGTCAGCAATCGCCTCCCTAAGCACAGTTGCTTGCCCGTCTGGGTAGTAATTTAGGTCAAGGTCTTCTAAGGCAGTCTTGAGGGCGGCTTTCACTTTCGGCGACGGCCCGGCCACGGACTCATTGGCTGAAAGCCGGGCCAAGTGGTCTAGGTTATAACGGTCCTTAACGGCTTCGATTGGCGTTTCAGCCTGGTAGGCCTCTAGCTTGCGCACACTATCTTTCATCGCCAACCTCCTTTTTTATGAGCGCCAGTCGGCCCGCTCGTGTAAGCGGGATTGCTTACCGACCCGGCGGCCTAACTCGGCCTTAATGTCATCGATGCTAACGCCCTGGTTAGCCAGGAGGACCATCAAGTGAAAGAGCAGGTCAGCCGTTTCATAGGTCAGTTCCTCGTTATTGTTCTTAGAAGCCACAATCACTTCGGTACTTTCTTCCCCGACCTTCTTTAAAATCTTGTCGAGGCCCTGGGTGTAAAGATAGTCGGTATAGGATCCTTCAACCGGGTTCTCCTTACGCTCCTTGGCCTGGGCATATAGTTCTTCAATCGTTTGTTCTGCCATGCTTATTCCCCTTCTTTTACTTTACTATCATCTTCAACTGGATTAAAAAAGCAGCTCCTAGCACCGGTGTGACAGGCTGGACCAGCGGGATTAACCCGGATTAAGACCGTGTCCTGGTCACAGTCCAGGGTCATACTGACCACTGTCTGAGTATTGCCCGAGGTTGCGCCCTTGTGCCATAGTTCTTGACGTCCCCGGGACCAGAACCAGGTCTGGCCGCTTTCTAGCGTACGGGCATAACTGTCCGCATTCATGTAGGCCAGCATCAGGACGTCCCCACTGTCATCATCGACGACAATGGCTGGAATCAGACCGTTCTGACCGGGCTTATTAAAATCGGGTTGCTGTGCTGACTGAGTCATTGACGCACCTCCACATCGGCCTGGTTAAGGGCCTGCTTTAACTTTGGAATCGGTACGGTACCGTAGTGAAAAACCGAAGCGGCTAGGGCGGCATCGACCGGGGTTTTTTCAAACAGGTCGACAAAGTCCTGGACCTGGCCGGCCCCGCCCGAGGCAATTAGGGGCAGGTCAACGGCGGCAGCTAACTCCTGGTAGAGCCGCTGGTCATAACCGTCCTGGTTACCATCGGCATCAATACTAGTTACCAGTAGTTCGCCAGCACCTCGTTTTTGGAGTTCCTGGGCCCAGGCCACGGCGTCCCAGTCGGTGGGAACCTGACCGCCACTGACATAAACCCGGTAGAACTGGGCCTTGGGGTCCCACTTGGCATCAATGGCGCCGACAATTGCCTGGGAACCAAAAATCCTGGCACCTTCGGTCACCAAATCTGGATTTTTAACGGCCGCTGAGTTCACAAAAATTTTATCAGCTCCGGCCGCAATCAACTGAGCCATCTCATCAGTGGTGCGAATACCACCACCGACGGTGAGCGGGATAAAGACCGCCTGGGAGACCGCCTGGACCACGTCCATGATGGTTTTGCGGCGTTCATTAGTGGCCGTAATGTCTAAGAAGACCAGTTCATCGGCCCCGTCGGCCTCGTACTGCTTGGCCAGGGCGACCGGGTCACCGACCGCCTGGACATTTTCAAAGCTGATTCCCTTCACTACCTGACCGTTTTTAATGTCGAGGGCGGGAATAATTCGTTTTGCAAGGGTCATCCATCTACCTCCCGCAATTGTGCTAGGGTTACATCCCCACTGTACAAGGCCCGGCCGACAATCACGTCTTGAATGCCGGCGGCCTGTAAGTTTTTAATATCTTGAATACTGCTAATTCCGCCACTGGCGATAATGTTCACCTGGGGGAAGCGGTCTTGCAGGTCGGCCAGCAACTTTATGTTGGGCCCAGCCAGGGTGCCATCCTGACTGACATCCGTGACTACTACCTGGCGCGCGCCTTGCTGAGTAACCTTATCAAGCACCTGGTCAAAACTTTGACCAGAGCCTTCCTGCCAGCCAGCGACCATGACCTGGCCGTCACGACCATCAACCCCAACCACAATTTTGTCAGGACCGTACTGGTCTAAGGCGGCCTGTAAAAATTCTGGGTCCTTAACTGCGGCCGATCCGATAATCACCCGGTCAATGCCGCTGGCTAAGTACTGCTGGACCTGGTCGAGGTTGCGGATGCCACCACCTAGTTCAATTTTCAGGTCAGTGGCGGCCCGAATTTCTTCGATAACCGGCAGGTTCACTGGCTGACCAGCCTTGGACCCATCCAAATCAACCAGGTGCAAGTGGCCCAGTCCGGCTGATTCAATCAGTTGAGCCTGCTCAACCGGACTGTGGTTAACCAAAGTGGCCTGCTGGTAGTCCCCCTGGTAAAGGCGTACCGACTGGCCATCCAAGAGATCAATGGCTGGAAAAATCATGCGCCCACCACCATTTCTTTAAAGCGTTCCCACATGGCTAGCCCGACTGGTCCCGATTTTTCAGGGTGGAACTGGGCACCCATCACGTTATCCTTGACGACCACGCTGGGTACCTTCACCGACCCGTAATCAACCCAGGCCGCAATGTACTGGGGGTCAGTCTGAGCGTAGTAGCTGTGGACAAAGTAGGTGTACTGGCCACTGATGGCCTCGGTAATCGGTAGGTCTTGGCTGACCCGGTTTTGGTTCCAGCCCATCTGTGGCACCTTGTAGTCGACCTGCTTAGGTAGGGCCACCACCTGGCCTGGAATCAAGCCCAGCCCCTTGGTAGCACCAAACTCACTGGAAGAATCAAAGAGAAGCTGCATCCCCAGGCAAAGGCCCAGAATTGGCTTACCAGTTTTGGCAAAATCCTGGATGACTTCAACCAGACCGGCATCGGCTAACTTATCCATGGCCCTAGCAAAGGCGCCCACACCCGGAACAACCAGGCCATCCGCCTGACTAATCTCAGTGGAATCTTTAGTCACCACCGTGTCTAATCCAGTACTAGCAATAGCCTTAACCACGTTTTGGATATTACCCGCGCCATAATCTACAATTGCAATTTTCATTAACTGACCTCCCTTATAGGCTGCCCTTGGTGGAATTGATGCCCTTAATTTCCGGATTAATAGTTACGGCCTGGCGCATGGCCCGACCGGCGGCCTTAAAAATACTTTCAATCTTGTGGTGGGTGTTACGACCGTACAGGTTAGCGATGTGAACATTGGCCTGGACCTGGTCAGCAAAGCCCTGCCAGAAATCCTCGACCACTTCAGTTTCCATCGTACCCAGCTTGGGTGCCGTTAGTTCGGCGTCAAAGACTAGGTAGGACCGACCTGATAAATCAACCACCACCCGGGTCAGGGCCTCATCCATGGGTACAAACTGGCAGCCATAACGTTCAATGCCCATCTTGTCACCGAGGGCTTCCCGGAAGGCCTGTCCGAGCACGATGCCAATATCTTCGGTGGTGTGGTGGCTGTCCACGTACAGGTCCCCTTTCGCCTTCACCGTTAAGCCAAAACGGCCGTGCTTGGCAAAGAGGGTTAGCATGTGGTCCAGATAGCCAATCCCAGAATCAATGTCGATTACGCCCTGCTCGTCTAGGTTGAGACTGAGCTGGATTTGAGTTTCGGCGGTATTACGGGTAATTTCGGCACTACGCATCATTGTTCACCTCGACTTTCAATGGCCCGGGCGTGGCCTTCAAGGCCTTCCTGGCGGGCTAAGGCGGTTACGTCACTGGCATCCTTGGCCAGGGCCTTCGCATCATAGGATAGGTACTGAATGTGTTTCTGGAAATCCCAAACTCCTAGAGCTGAGCTAAAGCGGGCTGTGCCGCCGGTAGGTAGGATGTGGTTAGGACCAGCTAAATAGTCACCCAAGGGTTCGGAAGCGTAAGCGCCGAGGAAGACCGAACCAGCATTTTCAATCCGGTCTAAGTACTGACTAGGATCTTGCAACTGAACTTCCAAGTGTTCTGGGGCCACGGCGTTCATCAGGTTAAACATGTCATCGACATTATCAACGACGTAAATAAAGCCGTGGTCGTCAATGGCGGCCTCAGCGATATCACGCCGGAGCAGGAGCTTAACTTGGCGGTCAACTTCCTTGGAAACCGCGGCGGCTAAGTCCTTGGAATCAGTAGCCAGGATGGCTCGGGCGCGACGGTCATGTTCAGCCTGGGAAAGCAGGTCGGCGGCCACGTCCTTGGGATTGGCAGAATCATCAGCTAAAATCCCGATTTCAGACGGACCGGCAATCATGTCAATGGCGACCTGACCATAAACCGCACGCTTGGCACTGGCCACATAAGCGTTACCGGGACCGGTAATCTTATCAACGGCGGGGATGGTTTCCGTACCATAAGCTAGGGCGGCGATTGCCTGGGCCCCACCAACCTGGTAAATAGCATCCACGCCAGCTAAGTCAGCGGCGACTAGGACCGCGGGATTAATCCCGTCCTTTTGTGGTGGCGTCACCATCACCAGCTGCTTCACCCCGGCAATTTTAGCGGGGATGGCGTTCATCAACACTGATGAAGGATAGGCGGCCGTACCACCGGGCACGTAGATTCCAGCTGAAGCTAAAGGTGTCACCTTGGTGCCTCGCACCACGCCGGGGATGGACCGGTCTTCAAAGGACTGGGCCTTTTCTAGTTCGTGGAAGCTTTTAATGTTTTGAGCAGCCTTCTTTAGGGCTGCAACCACGGGGATGTCAACCTGATCAAAGGCAGCCTGAATGACCTGGTCACTAACTTTAAAATCGTCAATTTTAACGCCGTCAAATTGCTCACTGTAATTGCGCAGGGCCTGGTCGCCATTGGTGCGAACTTCTTTAATAATGTCAGCAACCCGTTCTTCAATCACGGGGTCGGTCGTTTGACTGGCTTGCTGGCGCACACTGGCAACCACGGTCGCCAGGGGCTGATTTTCAATAATTTTCATGACTGTTCTCCTGCAATATTTTCTACCAGGCGGTAAATTACCTGGGTTAATTCATCTTGATACTTTAAAAGGGAGCCGCGCCGGACCACCATATGGGTTGAAACGGGACCGACGTGGTCAAAGACCTCGAGATGGTTCTCTCTGAGGGTCGTGCCGGTCTGACTGATATCAACGATGGCATCGGCTAGGCCAGTCAGTGGCCCCAGTTCGACCGAACCTTCTAATTTAATCATCTCAACATCTTCGCCCAGGTCCTGGAAGTAGGCGCTGGTCACGGCCGGATACTTGGTCGCAATCTTTTTACGGGCTACCTGGTTGGGGTCAAAGCTGGCCGGGCCAGCTAAGACAAATTCCGCCTGGCCAGTTTTTAAATCCAAGACATCATCATGGTTTTGTACCTGCTCAGCCATGGTGTCCGAACCAACAATACCGACATCGCCAATCCCACGGTCTAGATACTTAAGAACGTCACTGGCCTTAACCAGGATGAAGCGGTAACGGCCATCCGGACTGTCAAAAACCAGCTTACGCGCTGGGTCATCCAAGGGCGTGTTATCAATCCCGGCACTGCGAAGTAACTGGCGGGCACCGGCTTCCACCCGACCCTTGGCCAGAACCACCACAATTGGTTCCTGGGGTAGCATGGCGTCAGGGCTCTTCCGCCACTCGGCTAAAATCGTCTCAATCTTCATGGCCAGACCAACCGCCGGTAAGACCTTACCACCCTGGTCTTTTAAAAGGTGGTCGTAGCGACCACCGGTAAAGAGGTACTGGCCTAGACTAGGGACAAAGCCCCGAATCACGGTCCCGGTGTAATAGGACTGAGGTGAGGCGGCCGCCAGGTCAACGGTAACGGCCACAGCTGGGTGGCGCCGATGAATCGCATCAGCTAATTCCTGCCAGCTAGTGGCGATTTCGGCCACCCCATCAATGTCAGTCAACTGCTCCAAAACTTCCTCCCCTTGTCCACCGAAGGCCAAGGGCCAGTCGGCTAACGCCGCCGGGAAGTTTGGAATTTGATCACGTAAATGATTGAAGACGGTCACGTTTTTTTGTTCAATGGCGGCCTTCATCTGCGCTCGCTGTTTTGGACTTAAGTCGAAATCAGCCAGGATGGTATCAATCAGGGTAGCATCACTGAGGACGACCTGCACATCGACAATGCCAAAGGTCTGGGCAAAATCAAGCATCTGATCAATGGCGGTAAGTTCAGCCTGGAAACTGGCATCACCGACCAACTCAACCCCGGCCTGGGTTTCCTGGTTGTAGTCCCCAGAGAGGTAATCGCCCTGCCGGAAGACATCGCCGACGTAGTAAAACTTGGCTAGGGCCTCTTCTTGGCGGTGGCCAGCGAGAAAGCGGGCCAGGGGCAGGGTTAGGTCGGGCCGCAGGACCAGCTCGTTACCGGCCTGATCTACTAAGCTAAAGACCCCGCTGGCCTGATACTGGTCGAAAGTACTCTTCCGCTCTAATACCGGACTGCTAATCGGCGTATAGCCGGCCTCGTTTAAGGTCTGGGTAATCGTTTGCACGATGGCCTGTTGCTGCTTTAAATTTTCACCAAATTCATCTTGAAATCCGGGCGCCAAACGTTTGTCTGCCATTGCATCCTCCCTGTTTGCAATAAAAAACGCCCCTACCAGCATTTCTGCTGATAAGGACGTTTACACGTGTTCCCACCTTTGTTCCCGCTTAAACTCACGTAAAAGCGGCTTAGTGCCTATTACTAGGCTCATGGGTATCGGTCATGGCCGGACCACCTTTGCGGATGGTCAACTCGTTAGTGTGTGTTCATTAATAACGCTAGCACCCATCTCAATGCGTTAGCTTGGGCACTCCCTGTACAGTTGGTCAATAACTACTTGTCTAACTTCGGTTACTGTATTTATTAGATTGGTGCCATTATAGAACTTGGTTTTCTCATTTGTCAACTAATTTAGTGAGTTTTTCTTAATCTTTGGATAAGGAGGCCAAGAAATCGGACATCTCATCGTAGTGCAGTCCCAGCTCACTGACCCGGTGAGCATCCGATCCGTATACCAGGGGCAGCCCCTTTTGAACCGCCTCGATGACGATATCAAAGGTCGGATAAGACTCGCCGTTATAGGGCTTACTGTAGCCGGCAGCGTTGAAGTCAATCGCTAAACCGCGGGTCTGCATGTCATCTAAAATGGCCGAAACTTGCTCCCTAACGCTGACATCGAATTCTGGCAGGTCAAAGTAGTGCTGGTATTTACGGATTAAGGTTAGGTGCCCCACCCGGATTGGAAAATCCGAGTCTTCCGTGACTTTTAGGCTGGCTGCCACCGTGTCAAAGTAACGGGCAAAGAGACGTTGGGGTTCTTCTAATTCAGTTGGAAAGTAATCAGCCAGGGTCTGTTCATCATAGTCAATCGGGGCCACAATATTCTGATCATTGGCCATAAAGTGCACCGATAGGACGATTTCTTCCAACCAGTCGGCATTGTCCTGCAAAAAGTCACGGATTTCCTGGTCATAACCGGGTAGGTAATCAACTTCCAAGCCGGCCTTAATCCGGATTTTACCGGCATATTTAGCCTTGACCCGGTCAACTTCGGCCCGGTACTGGTTCAGTTCATCCTTGGTCATAGCCGAGGTGGTTAGCATTTCGGCTGGTCCCTGAAATTCGTTATAGAAACGGTCTGGCAGGGGCGCATGCTCGGTCACCACGTACTCGTCAAAACCCAGTTCCAGAGCACGGTCGATGTAGGCATCCAGGGGTTCCTGACTGCCGTGATGGGAAAATTTGGTGTGGCTGTGCCCTTCTTTTTTAAGCATGGTCACCCCCCTTTCAACTTGCTCACAGCATAGGCCCATTTCTAAATTTTGGCAAATCAAAAAGCAGCCACTTGGGCTGCTTTGGCTTTTAATGGGCTATGACTAAGTTCAGCAAACCTAGAGAAATCACGCCCACGATAATTGTTACCAAGAGGCTCTTGGACAGAATAGCGGCTAGCACCGTCGGCAAGGAGGCTAAGAAGTTTCCCACGTTAAGACTAGGCAAGTGTCCTAAGTGTTGGACAAAAAGGCCGCTAAACCAAAGACCGGACATGATGGCAATTGGCACAAAACTTAAGAATTCTAGAACTCCTTCGGACAGCTTAAACTTTTTTAAGAAGACAAAGGGCAAGATTCGAGACAGCCAGGTGGCTAAGCCACAAATTAAAATTGTTGTCAGAACAAATTCACTGGAAGGCATGTTTAATCACCACCCCGAAGAAGCAACCCGCAATCGTTGCTACTAGTACAAGCAAGCTCCCTGGAATAAAGACCATTCCAAAGTAAATTGCCACCAACATAAAGGCTACAACAGCTAGCTGAATGCCAAACTTAATGCTTTTATCTGCAATCATTTGCAGGTAAAGCAGGCCAATAAACATGGCAGTAATGGCAAAACCAACCCCAAATTTTTCTGGATTTGGAATCAGGTCGCCAACCACTGCTCCAGCATAGGTCCCTAAAACCCAGACGGCATATCCCATCAGGTTAGCGGCATTAAACCAGGGGAAGGACAGCCGACCGTCAGTCCTAGTCAGTTTATTCATTCCAACCGCGAAACTCTCATCCGTCAACAAACTCCCAATCAGGACGTTTTTTAACATCGATTCCCGGTTAAAATACGGCGCCAGGGTCGTACTCATCAAAATCATCCGGGAGTTAACCAGAAAGACCGCTACCACAATTGCCCAGAGACCACTGTGAGCCGCCAACATGGTAATCATGACAAATTGAGCCGCCCCACCAAAGTCAATCGCTGAAATTAAGACGACCTGAAGAATACTGAGTCCAGCTGCTTTACCAATAATCCCAAATGCCAGGGCAATTGTGATGTAACTAAAGAGCACCGGTAAGGAGTCTTTAACTCCGGTTTGCCAATCTAAACGATCATTCATAGTACCCCCTCAGCTAATCTAATTTATTACTAATTTTTTGTTCACTTTATAGTAAGTGAGCAGTGATGGCTTGTCAACCTTGCTGACATGAGAACGAAGTCGCTTTAAGGCAGACTTTCAAACCGTTCCACCCGCATCGAGAGACCGTACTTATCGCGCAGTTTGGCAATCGCTGCCATCATTGGGCTGCGATGGTGCTGGTCAAGCGCGGTCTGGTTAGTCCACTGGTCAATTAAGAGAACCGTTTCCTGGTCGTCCCAGGGTTGAAAATATTCATAACGCAGGTTACCGGGCTGGGCCCGGAC